>NZ_JBSFJL010000034.1:0-107693 GCF_053598035.1 Streptomyces sp. NPDC001204
GTGCTGATCTACTTCCGCAAGGACATCGGCCGGATCCTGTCGGCCTGGACCCGTTCGCTGGGGAGCAGGGCGATGCGCCGTGATCCGGACGCCCGGATGGGCTGGCTGGTGATCGTCGGATCCATACCGATCGGGGTGCTCGGGCTGACCCTCAAGGACCAGATCGAGGGGCCGTTCCGTGATCTGCGGGTGACCGCGACCATGCTGGTCGTCGTGGGTGTGGTCATCGGTGTCGCCGACCGGCTGGCGGCGCGCGACGAGCAGGGTGGCCGGCACCGGGCGCCCAAGCAGGGCAAGGTGCTGCAGGACCTGGGCGTCAAGGACGGCCTCATCTACGGCTGTTGCCAGGCCATGGCCCTGATCCCGGGTGTCTCCCGCTCGGGCGCCACCATCAGCGGCGGGCTGTTCATGGGCTACCGGCGTGAGGCGGCGGCCCGTTACTCCTTCCTGCTGGCCATTCCCGCCGTACTGGCCTCCGGTGTCTTCGAGTTGAAGGACGCGATGGAGAGCGACCACGTGGCGTGGGGGCCGACGCTGTTCGCCACGGGGGTCGCCTTCGTCTCCGGGTACGCCGTCATCGCCTGGTTCATGAAGTACATCTCCACCAAGAGCTTCATGCCGTTCGTCTGGTACCGGATCGGCCTCGGCATCGTCATCATCGGGCTGGTCATGGCCGGTGTCCTCAGCCCGCACGCGGCCGAATCGGCGGGCTGACCGCACACCGGCGCCGGCCTCCCCGAGGGACCGACCGCCCGGTGCGGCGGCGGGCCCGGCTGCCGGTGACCGAGCCCTCGGAACAACAACGCGACGCCGGAGGCGCCGCACGGACCGGTGTCGACGGGCGCAGCGCCCAGGCGCCGACAGCCCGGCGGGCGGTGGACTACCCAATCAGCCCAACGGAATCAGGCGTGATCTTCATCAGCGCGGCCTTTGACCTCGACCGAGCCCTGGGCTGATGCGCCACCCTCCCACGGCGCCGGCCCGCCGTCCCCGGCGTGGCCGTGCGAGCCTCCCGCTCTCACTCCATCCTGGACAGGAGGGGGTGAAACAACGGAGGAAGTGGTGAGGATGCGAACCGTTGTCGACCTCACACGCTGCCAGGGCTACGCACAGTGCGTGTTCCTCGCACCGAAGATGTTCGAGCTGCACGGGGAGGAGGGACTGCTGTACGCCACGGCCGTGCCCGACGATCAGGTGGAGCGCGTGCGTCAGGCCGCGGCGGCGTGCCCGGTCCAGGCCATCCTCGTCGGTGAGGAGGTGGGCGGCGGTGCCCGGTGATCTCACGGACGGCCGTATCGTCATCGTGGGCGCGTCGCTGGCCGGGCTGCGGGCCGCGGAGGCGCTGCGTGAGGGAGGCTTCACCGGCTCACTGACCGTGGTCGGGGACGAGCCCCACGCTCCGTACGACCGGCCGCCGCTGTCCAAGCAGGTACTGCTCGGCCAGGCGACAGCGGACACCACCGAGCTGCCGATGCGCCGGGACCCGGATGCCGACTGGCGGCTGGGAGTACGCGCCACCGGCCTGGACCCTCTCGCGAAACGAGTGGTGCTCGAGGACGGCGACTCGCTGCCGTACGACCGGCTGCTGATCGCCACCGGGACACGCGCGCGGCCCTGGCCCAACCCGAAGGAGGCCGCCCTGGACGGGGTGTTCACCCTGCGCACGCGTGAGGACGCCGCGGGGCTGGCCGAGCGGCTGGCCGCCGGGCCGCGACGGGTGCTGGTGATCGGCGGCGGCTTCACCGGCTCGGAGATCGCCTCGGCCTGCCGGGAACTGGGGCTGGACGTCACGGTCACCGAACGCGGGCCCGCACCTCTCGTGGGCGCCCTCGGCGGCACCCTGTCGAAGCTCGCGGCCGTCATGCAGCGCAACCACGGCGTGGACCTGCGCACCGGGGTGACGGTCACCGCCCTGCGCGGGAACGGCAGTTTCACCGGCGCCGAGCTGTCCGACGGCAGCCGCGTCGACGCCGACGTGTGCGTCGCGGCACTGGGGGCGATCCGCAACGTCGAATGGCTCGCGGACACCGGACTGGCAGCGGGCCCGCGCGGAATCGCCTGCGACGCCGGATGCCGCGCTTTCAACATGTACGGAATCGTCACCGACGACATCTTCGTGGCCGGCGACGTCTCCCGCTTCCCCCACCCGCTGTTCGGCTACCAGATGCTCTCCCTGGAGCACTGGGGAAACGCGGTCGAGCAGGCCGAGGTAGCGGCCCACAACATGATCAATCCGGGACCCCTGCGACGCCCGCACCTGGCCATCCCCACGTTCTGGTCGACCCAGTTCGGCCTCAACATCAAGTCCGTGGGCGTGCCCACCTTCTCCGACTACGTGGTCATCGCCCAGGGCTCTCTGGAGGCGCGCCGCTTGGCGATGGTCTACGGCTACCGGGGCCGGGTGACCGCCGCGGTCACCGTCGACATGGCCAAGTCGCTCGACTACTACCGGCACCTGATCGAGACGGCAGCTCCGTTCCCGCCCCCACCCGGCGCACAGGACCGTGCGATCGCGGCCGACGTCCCGATTCCGTCCGACGTGCCGGATCCGAAGGGGCTCTCCCACGGCCCCACCGTGGCACTCACCGGATACCTCCCCGACCGCCGGCTGACCGTGGTGCCGCCCACCGGCTGACCCACATCACGCCCACCGCGAGGAGCCGCCATGGACTCCGAGACCTTGCTGACACGGATCACCGACTATGCCAACCGCCCCAACCCCTACCCCCTGTACGCGGAACTCCGCGAGGCCGGACCCGTGGTGCGGCAGGCAGACGGCAGCTACCTGGTCGGCACCTACCACGAGATCGCCGCTCTGCTCCACGACCCGCGGATGAGTGCCGATCCCCGTACCCGTGGCGCGGTGACCCACAAGCCGCCGTTCCTGAGGCTCGACGACCCGGAGCACCACAGGCTGCGCACCCTGGCCATGCGGCCGTTCGGACCGCCGCACAGCCCGGGTCGGGTCGACGCCATGCGCGGCGAGATCGACCGGATCACCAAGGAACTGCTGGGGTCCTTCGAGGCGGGCCGGCAGATCGACGTCGTCGACGATTTCGCCTATCCGCTGCCCGTCACGGTGATCTGCCGCCTGCTCGGCGTGCCACGCGAGGACGAGCCACTGTTCCGGGCCTGGTCCGACACGATCGTCGCATCGGCCGACGTCAGGCCCGAGGGGGACTCCGCCGAGACGGACAAGGCCGGCGACCAGGCGCGGACCGAGATGGGCCACTACCTGGTGAACCTCGCCGAACAGCGCCTCGGCCGCCCGGGCGACGACTTGCTCACCGCCTTCGCCAACGAGCCGGACCCGACCCTGCGGCTCACGCGGGAGGAACTCGCGGAAACCGCCGTCCTGCTGCTCATCGCGGGACACGAGACCACGGTCAACCTGATCACCAACGGGGTACTCACTCTGCTGCGCCACCCGGAGCATCTGGACCACCTGCGCCGCGAACCCGACCTGCTGCCGCGAGCGGTCGAGGAACTACTGCGCTACGAACCCCCGGTCCACATGCGCGAGCGTGTTCCGCGCGACGACATCGACGTCACCGGCACCAGGATTCCCCAAGGCGCATCCGTCATTCTGGTGCTGGCCTCGGGAAATCGTGACCCCATGCGGTTCCACGACCCCGACCGGTTCGACCCCACCCGTCCGGACAACCAGCACCTCGGCTTCGGCAGCGGCATCCACCTGTGCTACGGCGCACCACTGGCCCGCATCGAGGCCCAGGCCGCCCTCGGCGCACTGCTCCCTCACCTCGGCGCGGCACGCCTGGTCCAGGACCCGCCCCCCTACCGGCAGAACGCCATGCTCCGCGGACCCCGCCACCTGCCCATCCACCTGTGAGGCCGCCAGGCCGGGCAGGAACGTGCACCTGCCCGGCCCCGGCCGTGCCGGACTGCCGTCCGCATTTCCCGCCCGCAACGAAGAACCCTCCAGACGTTCTTGAAGCGCAGGCATCCGCCACCCGCTACGGTCTCTGGGTGACCGAACTCCCGACCTTGCAGGCCACCCGTGAGGCCTACGACGCCATCGCACCCACCTACGCGCAGCTGTTCCACGACTCCCTGCGCGACCGTCCCCTGGAGCGCGCCCTCCTGAGCGCTTTCGCCGAGCTGGTACGGGCAAACGGCGACGGTGAGGTCGCAGACCTCGGCTGTGGACCGGGGTACGTCACAGCTCACCTGCACGGGTTGGGCCTGGATGCCTTTGGTGTTGACGCCTCCCCCGTGATGGTCGAACTCGCTCGCGAGGCGAACCCCGGACTTCGGTTCGAGGTCGGCTCGATGGCCGCACTGGACATCGAGGACGGCGCGCTGGACGGGGTGCTCTCGCGGTGGTCCGTCATCCACACCCCGCCGCAGGACGTGCCCGCCGTCTTGGCCGAGATCGCCCGGGTCCTGGCACCCGGCGGGCACCTGTTGATCGACTTCCCCGCCACCGACGGCCCCCACCACGAGTCGCAGGCCTACGACCATGCGGTGGCAACGGCCTACCGCTGGTTCCCCGACCGTCTCGCCGCGCTCCTGCGCGACCACGGACTGACTCAGACAGCCCGCACGGTGATCGAGCCGAAGCCCACCGACCAGCGGCAGTTCCAAGAGGTCCAGCTCCTCGCCTGCAAGGCGTAGACCTCGATCACGTGATCAAGCCATATCGGGCCCGGATACCGGAAGCCCATCGCGGGGCAGCGAAGACGGTAACGGGGACTTCGGACTTGAGGATGTCTCAGCTGGATGCCGGCTGGACGCGGGGTCGTAGGCGTTCGCCCTGTGGCCCGAACATGATCAGGTATTCGACTGGTCCGCCGAGTCCGGCGTTGGCGACTCCGTGAGGGGTGCGGGTGTCGAACTCGGCGACTTCCCCGGAGGTGAGGACGAGGTCGTGATCTCCGAGCGCCAGCCACAGCCGTCCGGACAGCACGCACAGCCATTCGTACCCTTCGTGCGACGTCTGGCGCGGCCGTGGCGGCTGGTCGAGGTTGGCGGGCAGGACGTGCTTGTGGGCGTGCAGGCCCCCGACGTACCGGGTCAGCGGCAGTACCGCCTTGTCGTCCACCGGACGCTGCGGCGGAGGGGTGTGCGGTTTCTCGACCGTGACGGGCGCGGTGCCGGCCAGCTCGTCCAGGGAGACGCCGTACGCCTTCGCCAGGCGCAGCAGGAGTTCCAGGGTCGGCTTGCGCCGGCCGTTCTCGATCCGCGACAGCGTGCTGAGGGCGATGCCTGTCGTGCGGCTCACGTCGGTGAGCGTGTCTCCGTGCCGCTCGCGCACGGCTCGCAGCCGCGGCCCCATGGCGGCCAGGACCTCGGCGACGTCGTCGTCCGTCATCTCGCCCATTCTTTCTCCAGCCGGTCCGTGCACCGCCCCTGTCCTGCAAGTTTGCCAAAGTGTCAAGGAAGGTCGCGCCCCCGGGCCACCGCACCGCATGATCGATGCGTAGCCGCGGCCACCTGAATCCGAGGAGAAGCCATGCACCAGCCCGCGCCGTCCGCAGACCTGTGCCACCGCCTCATCGACGCACCCGCCGGAAGGCTGCACCTGGTCGAGCAGGGCACCGGGCCGCTGGTCCTGCTCGTCCACGGCTTCCCCGAGTCCTGGTACTCCTGGCGCCACCAGCTCCCGGCTCTCGCGGCGGCGGGATACCGGGTGGCCGCACTCGACGTGCGCGGCTACGGTCGCTCCTCCAAGCCGGCCGCGACGCACGAGTATCGGATGCGCGCCCTCGTGGAGGACAACCTCGCTCTCGTGCACGCCCTGGGCGAGGAGACAGCGGTGATCATCGGGCACGACTGGGGCTCGAACATCGCGGCCACCTCCGCCCTGCTCCACCCCGAGGTCTTCCGCGCGGTGGGTCTGCTGAGCGTTCCCTACGCCCCGCCCGGCGGCCCCCGCCCCAGCGACATCTTCGCGCAGATGGGCGGGGACCAGGAGTTCTACGTCTCCTACTTCCAGGAGCCGGGCCGGGCCGAAGCCGAGATCGAGCCCGACGTCCGGGGCTGGCTCGCGGGCTTCTACGCGGCCCTGTCCGCCGACACCATGCCGGCGCAGGGGGAGCCCGATCCGCACTTCGTCGGCAGCGGCGGAACCCTGCGTGACCGATTCCCCAAGGACCGGCTGCCCTCCTGGCTCACCGAAGCCGATCTCGACCACTACGCCGGGGAGTTCGAGCGCACCGGCATGACCGGAGCACTCAACCGCTACCGGAACATGGACCGCGACTGGGAAGACCTCACCGAATTCAACGGCTCCCCCCTCACCCAGCCGTCCCTGTTCATCGGCGGCACCCTGGACGCCTCCACGACCTGGATGGCGGATGCGATCGACGCCTACCCGGCCACGCTTCCCGGCCTGGTCTCCTCCCACCTCCTGGACGGCTGCGGCCACTGGCTCCAGCAGGAGCGCCCCGAGGAGATCAACGGGCTGCTGACCTCCTGGCTCACGGCGGTGTCCCAGTCGGTGCCTCTGTGACAGCGGACGAGGGTGTCGGTCATATCGATGAAGGCGAGGAAGTGTTCGGCCTACGCCTTGTCTGACTATGGATCTTGGGGTGGGTCCGCGGAGCCAGAGGATGAGTGAGGCGAGGTGGACTCCGGCCCTGGAGCGGTCGGCGAGTCTGTCGAAACGGGTGGCGATCGCGCGGTACACCAACGGAACAGCCAGTAACGCTTAGGAACGATCTTGGTCATGTGATGGCCGGGGTCATGTGCGTGTGCCGGTGTCGGTTCAGCCGCAGCAGTCGCAGCCGGGGCGGCAGCCGTACGGGTCTGTCTCGGTGCCGGCGGAGGGGACCGCCGCGGCGGCGGGTGTCGCGCAGCAGCCCTTCCCCTGCCAGGCGTCGCGGCCTTCCTTCACGGCGATGGCGGCGATGACCAGGGCGGCGATCGGGTCGGCCCAGGACCAGCCGAGGGAGATCTCCAGGGTGTCGGCGAGGTCGGCAGGGTGGGCCGGGGTCTCGCCAGGTCGAGGAGGGTCCGGCAGCGGATCGGGTCGGCGAGGGCGCGGCCGAACCGCGCCAGCGCCTCGATGTCGGCAGTGCGAGTGAGCACAACCATCACGGAAGCCTGAATTCACAAAATCTTGCATCCGCGGATCACGGTGCACGGCCCAGGGAGTATCGGCGCAGCCGCCTGCGCCGAGATTGATCACGAGGTCTAACCGTGGATCTCCGTGTTCGGGTGGGGTTGCGCCTGGAGGCGTTCGCGGAGGTCGATCTCCTCGGGGGTGAGCGGGTCCTCGGGCCGGCGGATGTGCACGGGCTTGGGCCGCAGCGGAGACCGTCGTCCGCCGCGGCGTCCTCGGCATCGGCGAGCGCCCGGTCGGCCTTCGTGGCACTCGCGCCACGGCGGTGCTGGCCGGGCACCGGGCCTTGGCGGAGTCGCTGGGCGGCAGTTACCACCAGGTGGTGGATGCGGACGTCGCCGAGGCGCTGTTGCAGTTCGCGCGTGCGGAGAACGCCACGCAGATCGTGTTGGGCGGGGCGTACCGTCCGCTGCACGAATTGCTGGGTGACCGCGTGGTGGCCCAGGTGACCCGACAGGCGGGTGGACTCGACGTGCACATCCTGACGCACGAGCGCAGGGAGCGCGCCAAGGCGCCGGTCCTGCCTCCGCTGACGGGTGGTCTCGGCCGGGGCCGGTTCTGGTGGGGGCTGGTGCTGGCGGCGGTACTGCTGCCCGTCTGGTCCTTGGGCGGCATCCGCCCGCATGACGGAAGCCTTGGGGGGTCAGTGGCTGAGGTGGATGGGAAAGCGCAGGCGGCAGATGACGGCGTCGGTGTGGCGGCGGATGGCGCGGTCGAGGACGGCGCCGCGCTGGTTCTGCAGCAGTCGCTGCCAGGGCCTGGGCAGGTGCATTTCGGGAATGAGGACCACGACGCGGTCGTGGCGGTCCTGGGCTGCGAGCGCGCGCAGGTGGTCGACGATGGGCCGGGTCAGGGACCGGGTACGGCTGTGCAGCACGGTGAGCGGGACGCCGGGTTGCCAGGCGTTCCAGGCGGCGTGGACCTCATCGGTGGAGGGGGCGTCGCGGTCCTCGGGGTGGACGACCGTGACGGCGCGGACTTCGCCGCCCAGGGACAGGGCGGAGCTGATGGCCTCGCGGGTGAGGGCGTTGACCGCGCCGACGGGAACGACGACGACCGAGCGGCGCGGCTCGGGGCGGGCGGGGATCTCGCCGAGGCGCAGGGCAGCGCCGATTCGCCGATAGGCACGGTGCACGGCTTCGAACACGGCGACCAGGACGGCGACGGCGAGGAAGACCAGCCAGCCGCCCTCGTGGAACTTCGCGACCAGTTCGATGACCAGCGCCGTGGCGGTCAGGAGCGCGCCCAGTCCGTTGATGGTCGCGCGCCGGTACCAGCCCGGACTCCGGTCGAGGTGCCAGTGCCGGACCATGCCGGCCTGGGAGAGGGTGAAGCCGATGAACACGCCGATGGCGAAGACCGGTACCAGCTTCTGCGTGTCGCCCTCGGCCACGAGCAGAATGACCAGGGCGGCGACGGCGAGCACGATGACACCGTAGCGGTAGACCTGCCGGTCGGCGCGCAGCCCGAAGACATGCGGCAGATGGTTGTCGCGCGCCAGCAAGGAGGTCAGGACCGGCATGCCGCCGAAGGAGGTGTTGGCCGCGAGCGCGAGCAGCACCATGGTGGCGAACTGCACCACGTAGAAGCCTGCGTTGTGACCCAGGGACGCCTCGGTCAGCTGCGCCAGGACGGTCTTGGTGCTGTTCGGCCCGACGTGGAACTTGCCGATGAGCAGCGACAGCCCGATCAGCATGGTCCCCAGCAGCACGCCGAGCGCGACCTCGGTGCGCTGCGCCCGCCGGACCCTCGGGGTGCGGAAGGTGGGGACGGCGTTCGCGATGGCCTCCACACCGGTCAGGGCCGAGCAGCCCGAGGCGAACGCCCGCAACAGCAGCAACACTCCGACCGCGGAGGCGGCGGAGGCCGTCGGATGGGTTGGCGGCACGGCCGGTGTCGGACGCACCAAGCCGACCACGACGACGGCCGCGATCGCCACGATGAACACGGCCGTGGGAGCGATCAGCACCTTGGCGGACTCGGCGACCCCGTAGAGGTTGACCGCCGTGATCAGCCCCAGCACGATCACGCACAGCAGCACCCGGTCGCCGTAAAGGCCGGGGAAGGCGGAGGTGAGCGCGGCCACGCCGGCGGAGACCGACACTGCCACGTTCAGCACGTAGTCGATGATCAGCGAGGCCGCGGCGACCAGGCTGAGCCGCCGGCCCAGATGGCGCCCCGCGACCGCGTACGCGCCGCCCCCGTTCGGGAACGCGGCGATCACCTGCCGGTAGGAGAACGTCAGCGCCGCCAGCAGCACCACGATCGCCAGCGTGACCGGCAGCGTGAAACCCAGGCCCTGGCTGCCGGCCACCGCCAGCACCACCACGATCGCCTCCGGCCCGTAGGCGACGGAGGCCAGCGCGTCCAGGGACAGGGCGGCCAGCCCCTGCGGCACGGTCAGCCGGTCCCGCTCCTGTCGTCTCCCGATGAGCCGCCCGATACGGCGACGACTGCCGGTGCCCTCGGCACGCCCACCCACCGCTCCACCCGCCCTCATGTCGACCTCGCCGTCTCAAGGGCCAGGATTCCGTGAAAATAGCTGATTTCAGCGCAAAGAGGGCGTTAAGGATTGTTTCGGGTCACGTGCGTCCTGCTACACCGGAAGACGCAAGCAGGAGGTGCCCGCCATGCCCGACTACCTCGTCAGGGGACCCGTCGCAATCATCGCCGCCCTCGTGGCGCCGCTCGCGGTCTGCGCGGTACTGCTGCCCTTCCGCGCCGTACTGGCCAACACCGTCGTCGCGCTGATCCTGGTCGTGGTCGTCGTCGCAGCAGCGGCCCTCGGCCACCGCCTGGCCGGCGCCCTCGCCGCCCTGTCCGCGGCCGTCTGGTTCGACTTCTTCTTCACCGTCCCCTACCAGCGGCTCACCATAAGCAGCCCCGCCGACCTCACCACCGCGGTCGTGCTGCTCACCATCGGATTGGCCGTCTCTCAGCTGGCGGCCCGCGCTCGACGCCTGAAGGTCGTCACCATCACCGACGCCGACTACCTCGCCCAGCTCCACCACGCGGCCCGCCTGGCCCAAACGGCGACCTCGCCCGACGCGGTGGTGGAGTGCGTACGCGCCCAACTTGTCGGTCTGCTCCACCTGCGCGGCTGCCGCTTCCAGTACGGCACCCTGCTCGGCCACGCCCCTCGCCTCGAAAGCGACGGCTCCATCACCGTCGGCCGCAAGACGTGGGACGTCGACCGCCTCGGCCTGCCCGACCAGGACATCGAGCTGCGCGTCTTCGCAGGCGGCCACTTCCACGGCCGCTTCCTCCTTGAGCCGACGCCCGGCCACACCCCGCCCCTCCAGGCACGCCTGGTCGCCGTCACCCTGGCCGACCAGGCCGGCGCGGCGCTGCAGACCATCTGGAGGGAAACGGCACCCCGACGCTGAGACGGCTGAGTTTGTACCGGATCACCCTCCCGAGCCCCTGACCTGTCCGCACCCAAGTCCTAGCCGCCACCGTCGTCGTCCTCGTCGAGTTCGACCGCCTCCGGGTCGCGCAGGGGCCGAAGCCCGCCCGCCAGGGTGGACGGGGTGAAGCTGTAGCGGCCCAGGACGTTGAGATTTTTGTGCTTGAGCGGGGACAGTCGGGCGATGTCCTCGTCCCTGATCTCGTGGCCCTCGGCGCGGAGCTGGGAAACGGCGGCGTCGATGTACCGGGTGGTCCAGAGAACGACCGCATTCAAGACGAGCCCCAGCGAGTCCAACTGGTCTTCCATCCCGTCCCGGTATGCCTGATGGATGGTGCCCTTCTTGCCATGGCAGATGTCGCGGGCGAGCTTGTGGCGGGACTCCTGGACGGTACGCTGCTTGTGCATCTGCCGCCGGTAGGCGTCGTCGACCGGGTCGACGACGGCGAGCAGGTGCAGGGTCTTGGCGATGCGCCCGTACTCGGCGACCACCTGCCCCAGCGGTGTCGGGTGGCCTTCGCGTCCGAACATCCTCAGCAGGTCGTAGGCGCGGACCTGGTTGGTGACCGGATCTCTTGAGTGCAAGCGCCGTTCTTCAGGTCGGGGTTAGCTCATGCTTGGCGCGGAGCCGCGCGGTGGCGGAGATTCTCTGTGTTGTCAGTGGCGGGCGCTATGTTGATCGCACCAGTTGAAGGGGGGAGTTCGGTGCTATCTGCCGGTCGGTGTGGAACACAGCCCTGGAGCAGCGTCGGGAATACCGGCGGCGCGGGGCGTGGATGAACTACGTGCCGCAGTGCGCAGAGTTGGCCGAGGCCAAGCGTGAGCACCCGTGGTTGAAGGCGGCACCGTCGCACGCGTTGCAGCAGACGCTCAAGGATCTGGACCGGGCCTGCCGGGATCATGGCACGTTCAAGGTGCGGTGGCGGTCGAAGGCACGTTGGTCGCCGTCGTTCCGGTTCCCCGACGCCAGGCAGATCAGGGTGGAGCGGCTGGGGCGCAAGTGGGGCCGGGTCAAGCTGCCGAAGCTGGGCTGGGTCCGCTTCCGCTGGTCCCGTCCCCTCGGTGGCGAGATCCGTTCCGCGACCGTGTTCCGCAAGGGAGGCCGGTGGTTTGTGTCGTTCCTCGTGGACGACCAGGCCGCCGCTCCCGAGCGGCACGCCATGCCCGGTACCGCCGTGGGCATCGACCGGGGGGTTAAGACCGCCGTCGTCACCTCGGACGGCGACTTCCACGGCCGGCCGTTCAGCACGGCCGGCGAGATCGTCCGGTACCGGCGTCTGCAACAGCGCCTCGCCCGGTCCAAGCGCGGCAGCGCGAACCGGCACAAGACGATCACGGCCATGGGGCGCATCATGTCCCGGGTGTCGGACCGGCGTGGGGACTTCTGCGCGCTGACCGCTGCCCGGATCGTCGCGAAGAACGCCCTGGTGGTTCTCGAAGACCTGCGGTTCAAGAACATGTCCGCCGGCGCGTTTGGCACTGTGGCCGAGCCCGGCCGGAACGTCCGCCAGAAGGCCGGGCTCAATCGGGCCATCCTGGACAAGGGGTGGCACCGCCTCGAACTCGCCCTTACCAGCGCCGCCCGGTACACGGGCACGCGCGTGGTGAAGGTCAACCCCGCGTACACGTCGCAGCGGTGCTCCGCCTGCGGTTTCGTCACGGAAGGAAACCGCGAGACAAGCGGTCTTCCGGTGCAAAGCCCCAGGCTGTGGACACCGCGACCATGCCGACGTGAACGCCGCGAAGAACATCAAGGCCGCAGGACATGCGGTCTCAGCCTGTGGAGACCTTGGCACCAGCCGGTCCGTGAAGCAGGAACCCGTAAGCCGGGCGACCGGCCGAACCCCCTCATAGGGCAATCCCCGAGCTTCAGCCCGGGAGGAAGTCAAATCGGACTCGTGCGAGATTTTCCGGCGGACGACGTCAAGACGGCAGCGGCGGCTCCGACCACCAGGCGAACAGGCCCCTGCCGGGGCTCGCGAACCACGAGGAGTGCGAATCGGGGTGCCGTCCACGATCCACCGCCGCTCGACCGCTCGGCCGGCGGCGGACGCCGTGGACGACCCCTCCCGAAGTGCCCGCCAGGTGCGGACTCAGCGCAGGCTGAACGCCGACAGACGCAGTCCCTTGCTCAGCACCAGGTAGACGTCCGTACGGCCCTTCGAGCCCGCCGTCAGCGGGGCCGTCACCGTCCCGTACGTGTACGGGGACGACGTGCCGTCGAAGCGCGCCGTACCGACGAGCCTGCCGTTGGGGGAGCCGAGGCGCACCTCAAGCGTGCCCGACGCCCCAGCCAGCTGGGCGGTCAACCGCGCGGCTCCAGAGCCCAGTTCCGTGTCCGCGAACTTCAGCCACGCCCCGTCGGCCGTCGCGGCCACCGCCGTTCCCCTCACTTTCGACTCGTCCACCAGGCTGATCGCACGGTAGTCGTCGAAGTTCTCGGCCCGTGTCGCCTTCCCGAGGTCCCGGGGCGGGATCGTCTCACCCTGGACCTTCAGTGACATACGCGCCCGGATGTCCGCCGACGACGCGCCGGCCATCACGTCGTACGTCCCCGTCTCCACCACCCACTTCGAACGCGTGACGTCCCAGTGCGCGAGTTCCGACGTCCCCAGCTTCAGCCGTACCGTCATCGTCTCGCCCGGCTTCAGGGACACGCGCGTATACGCTTTCAGCTGCTTCAGCGGCTGCTTGTCGCGGGACGTCCGTTGGTGGACGTACAGCTGGACCACCTCGTCGCCGGCCCGCGGGCCCGTGTTCGTCACCGCCACCTCGTAGCCGTCCGAGACCCTCTTCAGACCGCCGTAGCGGAACGTCGTGTACGACAGGCCGTAGCCGAAGGGGTACAGCGGCCGGCCCTTGAAGTACTGGTAGGTGCGGTCGGACTTGATGATGTCGTAGTCGAGGATGGAGGGGAGGTCGGACGCGGACCGGTACCAGGTCTGGGTGAGGCGGCCCGCCGGATTCGCGTCGCCGTACAGGAGGTCGGCGAGGGCGTTGCCCGTCTCCTGGCCCGCGTGCGTGGTCCACAGCAGGGCCGGGACCTCCTTCTGCAGGGCCCCGAGGGTGGTGGGGTAGCTGTTCTCGACGACCACCACGGCCCGGGGGTTGGCCCGGTGGACTGCCTTGACCAGGGCTTCCTGGGAGGGAGCCAGGCCCATGTCCGTGCGGTCGTGTGCCTCGCGGCCGTTGATCGCGGGCATCGATCCGACCACCACCACGGCCGTGTCCTTGCCCTTGACCGCGGCGACCGCCTCGTCGACGCCGCTGCGGACCACGTCCTTCGTGTAGTGCGCGGCCCGGTCCTCCGCTACGAGGCCGAGCGTGCCGTCCGCGCCGGTCGGGCCGAGGTAGACCGGGTTCGACCACCAGGACTCGCCGGTCTCGTATCCCGCGTACCGCAGCAGGTACGTCCCGTCGGCCTGCCGCTCCAGCTCGAACTGCTGCTGCACGAACCAGCCGTTGGGCTGTATCTGGTCGTTGACGAAATCCGACCAGTTGTAGCCGACGTACCTGCCGTTGGCCGCCGAGCGCAGGGTGACGATGCCCGAACCCCAGTCGAACACGTCGAACTGCGTCCGCGCACCGGCGTCCGTGGTCTCCTTCAGGGCCGCGCCCGCCTCGCCCGTCCCCGCCGTCACGTACTTCCCGGTCGCCGTGTCCTTCAGCGTGATCCTGTCCACGCCCTCGCTGCTCGCCACCGGAGTGCCGAGCTTGGCCGCGATGCCGTCCTTCGGGGTGACCGCGTAGGGGAGGGTGCCGGAGTACCAGTCGGTGTAGAGGGTGTCGGCGAGCGGGCCGACCACGGCGGCACTGGAGGACTTCTTCAGCGGCAGCGCGCTGTCGTTCTTCAGGAGAACCGCCGCCTCGGTCGCCGCCGTGCGCGCCAGCTTCCGGTGCGCGGGGCTGTCGATGACGGACGCGTCGATCGATCCGTACCTGCCGCCGCCCGGGTCGAACTCGCCGAGCCGGACGCGGATGCCCAGGATGTGACGGACGGCGGTGTCGATGTCCGAGGACTTCAACAGCCCGCTGGACAGCGCCGACTTGATCGCCGCCGTGGTCGGGCCGGGATCGGTGTCGTTGTCGGTGAAGCTGTCGATGCCGGCCTTCAGCGCCGCCGCGTCCGCCTCCGCCTGCGTGCCGTAGTACTTCTGGCTGCCCGTCAGGTTTCCGGGCGCGAAGGCGTCCGTCGCGTTCAGCAGATCCCGGGAGGTCCAGGTGCGCACGGTGTCGTTCAGGGCCGGGTCCACCGTGTCGGGGCGGCCGTTGACGAGGTTGTAGGAGGACATCACCCCGGTTGCCGCGTCCGCCTCGATCGCGGGCTTGAAGGCCTGCTCGTCGTACTCCTTCAGCACGCGCGGGCGCAGTTCGGAGGACGTGGTGTCGCGCTGGTACTCGTTGTTGTTGGCGAGGAAGTGCTTGAGCGTGGGAGCCGTCTTGAGGTGGTCCGGGTCGCCGCCGGTCAGACCGCTGCCGTACGCGGTGGAGATCGAGCCGGTGAGGTGGGGGTCCTCGGAGTAGCCCTCCTCGTTGCGGCCCCAGCGCGGGTCGCGCAGCAGGTTCACCACGGGCGCCCACAGATTGAGGCCCCAGCCGGCCGGGCGTTCCTGCTGGAAGCCGCGCGCCTCGTCGCCGACCGCCGAGCCGACCTGCCGGACCAGCTCCGGGTCCCAGGTGGAGGCGAGCCCGATCGCCTGCGGGAACACGGTCGTCTCGCCGAGCCAGGCCACGCCGTGCAGGGCCTCGGTACCGGTGCGGAACTCCTGGATGCCGAGGCGGGGGATCGCGGGCTCGTACTGGTGGAGGAGGGAGATCTTCTCGTCGGGCGTCAGTCGGGAGAGCAGGTCGTCGACGCGCCGGTCGACGGGCAGGCGCGGGTCCCGGAAGGGGTACACGGGATCGTCGGCGTGTGCGGGAACGGTGGCGCAGAGGCCCGCGATCAGGGCGAGCGCCACGGCGAGGGTGGTTCTGCGTCTTCCTCTCGTGCCTTTCATGTCACGGCTCCTTCGGCCAGTGCCTTGCGGGTGAGGAACTTCAGGGGACGTCGCGCGGTACCGTGCTCGCGCGTTCCGTCAGCCGGGGCGGCAGGAGCGTCGCCTCGGGTACGGCCGTGCCGTCCAGCTTCTTCATGAGCAACTCCACGGCCCGCGCACCCAGCTCGGCGGACGGCAGGGCGACCGAGGTGACGGGGACGCGGAGGGATTCGGCGAGTTCTTCGGGGCAGATCGCCGTGATGGAAAGGTCGCCGGGGACGCGTAGCCCGAGCTGCTCGAAGGCGTCGATCAGTGGCTCCAGGACCGCCTCGTTGTGCACGACCACCCCGGTCAGCGCGGGCTGCTCGCGCAGCAGCTGCTCGGCGATGTGGCGGGCGGCGGCGGGCGTGGCCTCGCACGGGTGGACGGAGGAGGAGAGCCCGTTGCGGTCGGCGGCGGCCGTGAACCCCTGTACCACCCGCTGGGCGAACGCCGTCTCCCGCACGTACACCTCGGGCGGCGATCCGACCAGTGCGACGACCCGGTGCCCCAGCCCCGCCAGCCGCTCCACGCACAGCTCGCCCGCCGCCCTGAAGTCGAGGTCGACGCAGGTGAGTCCCCCGGGCTCGAGGGGGAACCCGATCATCACGGAGGGCCGGTCGAGCGACCGCAGCAACGGCAGCCGCGAGTCGCGGAGTTGCAGGTCCATGACGATCAGCGCGTCCACGAGAGCCGTGTCCGCGACCCTGCGCAGTCCCTCGTCGCCCTCCTCCTGGGTGAGCAGCAGCACGTCGTGGTCGTACCTGCGCGCGGTGGTCACCACCGACACCGCGAACTGCATGACCACCGGGACGTCGATACCCGAGCGCAGCGGGACCACCAGCGCCAGGACGTTCGACCTGCTGCTGGCCAGAGCGCGGGCGCCGGCGTGCGGGCGGTAGCCCAACTCGCGGATGGACGCCTCGATGCGCTGCCGGGTCTCCTGGGAGATGGGGCGCTTGCCGCTGAGGGCGTACGAGACGGTGCTCGGGGAGACCCCCGCGTGCCGTGCCACGTCCGTGATCTTCACCATGGTCAGTCCAGCTCCAGTGGGGGAGGAACCATCAGGCCGACTTCAGCTCCAGCGAGAGGAATCCGGTGCCCGCGGGCGCCCGCGCGATCCGCTCCCCGCAGGCCAGCGCCCAGGGCGCGGACGGGTCGCTGCTGGAGGCCCGCAGCGTGTCGCCCTCCCGGACGACGGTGAAGGTCACGTCCCCCACGGGCACGCTCACCCGCGCCCCGCGCTCCAGCCCGTAGGCGCGCAGGGTGACCCCGTCGGCGTACGGATAGTCGGGGCGTGAGTCCACCGCGCCGACCGGGATCACCGTACCCGGCCTGACCAGCAGCGGAACGCTGGAGAATCCGTGCCGCTCGCGCACCCATCGCGGGCCGGTCACGGTGTGCCCGCCGAGGAAGTGGGTCCAGGTGCCCTCGGGCACGTAGTACGAGACGTCCCCCTCGTCGTTGAAGACCGGAGCGACGAGGAGATCGGGCCCGAGCATGTACTGCCTCTCCAGATGGGCACATCCGGGGTCGTCCGGGAACTCCAGCACCATCGCCCGCATCATCGGCACCCCCTCCGCGCGGGCGGTGCGGGCGGCCTCGTACAGGTACGGCATGAGGCGCATCTTCAGCCGGGTGAACAGCCTGAGGACGTCCACGGCCTCCTCGTCGAACAGCCAGGGCACGCGGTACGAGGAGGAGCCGTGCAGCCGGCTGTGCGAGGACAGCAGCCCGAAGGCGATCCACCGTTTGAACAGGGCCGGGGTCGGGGTGCCCTCGAAGCCGCCGATGTCGTGGCTCCAGAACCCGAACCCTGACAGGCCGAGGCTGAGCCCGCCGCGCAGCGACTCGGCCATCGACTCGTAGGTGGCCTCGCAGTCGCCGCCCCAGTGCACGGGGAAACGCTGGCTTCCGGCGGTCGCCGAGCGCGCGAAGACGACGGCCTCGTCCTCGCCCCGGTGCTTGCGCAGCACCTCGAAGACGGTGCGGTTGTACAGGTACGTGTAGTAGTTGTGCATCCGTTCCGGGTCCGAGCCGTCCGCGTAGGCCACGTCGACCGGGATCCGTTCGCCGAAGTCGGTCTTGAAGCAGTCGACGCCCTGTGCGAGCAGCGCCTCCAGCTTGGAGGCGTACCAGTCGCGGGCGGCCGGGCTGGTGAAGTCGACGAGCGCCATGCCCGGCTGCCACAGGTCCCACTGCCACACGCTGCCGTCGCGCTTCCTGAGCAGATGGCCCAGGGCCTTTCCCTCGGCGAAGAGGGGCGAGCGCTGCGCGATGTACGGGTTGATCCAGACGCAGATGTGGAGGCCCTTGGCCTTCAGCCGGGCCAGCATGCCCTCCGGGTCGGGGAACACCCGCGGATCCCACCGGAAGTCGCACCAGTTGAACTCGCGCATCCAGAAACAGTCGAAGTGGAAGACGGACAGCGGCAGTTCACGATCCCTCATGCCGTCGATGAAGGAGGTGACGGTGGCCTCGTCGTACGAGGTGGTGAAGGAGGTGGACAGCCACAGGCCGAAGGACCAGGCGGGCGGGAGCGCCGGGCGGCCGGTGAGGGCCGTGTACGTGCGCAGGATGTCCTTCGGGGTGGGCCCGTGGATGACGTAGTACGTCAACTGCTGGCTCTCCACGCTGAACTGGACCCGGGACACCGCCTCCGAGCCGACTTCGAAGGACACCTTGCCCGGATGGTCGACGAAGACGCCGTAGCCCGCGTTCGTCAGATAGAACGGGGCGTTCTTGTAGGCCTGTTCGGTCGCCGTGCCGCCGTCGGCGTTCCACATGTCGACGACCTGGCCGTTCTTGACGAGCGGCCCGAAGCGTTCGCCGAGCCCGTACACCGAGGTGCCGATCCCCAGACCCAACTGCTCGCGCAGGTAGTGGGCGCCGTCGGCGTCTCGCATGATGCCCATGCCCTTGGGGCCGCTGCTGGTGAGGACACGGCCGTGGGCGAGGAAGTCGACATGCCAGGGGCCGGTGCGGGCGACGCGCACCGACAGGGCCCCGGAGGTGAGGGTGGCGGACTCGTCGTCGTACTCCACCTGCGCCGTGCCGCTTTCCGGCGGACGTCCCTCGGGCCCCGTGAGGTCGTCCCGCCGGACCTCGAACTGCGGCCCCTGGGGCTGTTCGCCCTGGAAGTGGGTGATGGTGAGGCCGATGACGTTCGGCATCGGCGCGTGCGCACTGATCGTCACGACCGGTCCCTTCAGCAGGTCGCCGCGGTGGCGGATCGGCTGGGTCGGCGCGTGGATCTCCAGGGCTCCCGGGGAGGCGGTCACGTCCAGGACCTCGACCGGGTGGGCCGCGGTGACGCCTTCGCGCAGCAGCCAGTAGCCGTCGGTGAACTTCAAGCGTGTACTCCCTACTTGACGGCACCCACGGCGATGCCGCGGGTGAGAGTCCGCTGGAAGACGAGGAAGAAGACGAGGGCGGGCAGGACGCCCAGCAGGGCTGCCGCGTTGGTCATCGTGGCGTCCATCAGGCGCTGGCCCTGGAGGACGCCGAGCGCCACCGACACGGTCTGGTTGTCGTTGGAGATCAGCATGACCAGGGGGAGTAGGAACTCGTTCCACGTCCAGATGAAGAAGAAGACGAGCAGCACGCCGATGGTGGGGCGGCTGACGGGGACCACGATCCGCCACAGCACCTGCCACTTGTTCGCCCCGTCGATCCGGGCGGCCTCGATGATCTCGCGCGGGAACCGCCCGAGGACGGAGGAGAGCAGATAGGTGCCGAAGGCGGCCTGGATCACCGTGAAGACGATGATCACGCTCAGCCGGGTGTCGTAGAGGCCGGCCTGCTTGCTCAGGTAGTACAGCGGGTAGACCAGCGCCTCCTGCGGCAGCATGTTGGCGAGGACGAAGAAGGCCAGCACCCAGGTGCGCCCCTTGATGCGGCCGATGCCGATCGCGTACGCGTTGAGGATTGACAGGGCCGCGGCCAGGACCGCCACACAGCCGCTGATCAGGACCGAGTTGGCGAGCTTCTGGCCGTAGTCGACGCGCTGCCAGAAGTCCTTGAGCCCGTCCAGGTACAGGCCCCTCGGCAAGCTCAGCGGTCCGTGCTGGGAGTACTCGGCCGGCGACTTGACCGCGTTGACCGCGACGATGACGAACGGCAGCACCATGAACAGGGCCGCGATGCAGAGGGCCACGAGAACGGGGTGGCGACGCAGGGCACTCGTGGTCATGTGCGGACCCCTTCCTCGGCGTCCTCGGCGCGGGTCTGGAGTTTCAGTCCGATCAGCGAGAGCAGCATGATGATCACGGTGAGCACGGTGGAGATCGCGGCGCCGTAACCGACCTGGGTCTTCTCGAAGAACGTGGTGAAGGAGAAGTACGACGGGACGTCGGTCGCGCCGCCCGGGCCGCCCTTGGTGAGCACGTACACCGCGCCGAAGACCTTGAGCGCGGCAATGCTGCACCAGGTGAGCACGACGGAGATCTCGGGTCTGATCTGCGGCAGCGTGATGTGCCAGAAGCGGCGCCACCAGCCGGCGCCGTCCAGTTCGGCCGCCTCGTACAACTGTGGGTCGACGCGCTGGAGCCCCGCCATGAAGACGACGAGCGGGAAGCCGATCTGCACCCACACCATCACCCCCATGACGCTGTACAGGGCGATGTCCGGGTCACCGAGCCAGTCCTGCTGCCAGGAGCCGAGGCCGACCCCCTTCAACAACGCGTTCAGGGTGCCGTTGTCGGGCGCGAGGATCCAGCTCCAGACGATGCCGGCGACCGCGATGGGAAGTACCTGGGGGAGGTAGAAGCAGGCGCGCAGGACGGTGGCCGTCCTGCTGCCGAAGTGCTTGCCGATGTAGTCGAACAGCGCCGCGGCGAGGACCAGCCCGACCATCGTCGGCAGGACGGCCATGGCCACGACCATGAACAGGCTGTGCCGGAACGACGCCCAGAACTCCGAGTCGTCCATCAGCTCGCGGTAGTTGGCGAGACCGGACCACCGGGGGCTGCCGACCCCCTGCCACTCCGTGAAGCTCACGCCGGTGTTCATCAGGAAAGGGACGACGATGACGGCGAGGAAGGCGAGGACACCGGGGACGAGGAAGAGGGCGTAGGACTGGTGCGGGCGGGGGCGGCGCGGGCTGCGGTGCTGGTGCGTGCCGGCGGCCCGCGACCCCCGTTCGACGGTGACCGTCATTGTTTCGGCACACCCTTGTCGTACGCCTTCTGCAGCGCACCGAGATAGGCGTCCGGTGTCGCGCTGCCCGTGATCAGCTTCTGTGTCTCGGAGACGAGGACGTCGTAGAAGCCGGGGACGGGCCAGTCGGGGTAGAAGGCCAGGCCGTCGCGGCCGGAGAGGGTGTTGAAGTCGGCGATGAGGGTCTTGGCCCGCGGGTCGGTGATGGCGGACGGGTCTGCCGCCACGGGCACGCCGCCCTTGTTGCCCAGCAGGTTCTGGATCTTCTTCGACATGGTGACGTCGATGAAGTCGTATGCGAGGTCCTTGTTCTTGGCGCCCTGGGGGACGACCCAGAGGTTGCCGCCGGAGCCCAGGGTGAGGTCGGAACCGGGCCACAGGACGCTGCCCCAGTCGAACCTGTTCTCCGTCGTGAAGCGGCCGTACCACCAACTGCCGCTGAACAGGATCGGGTTCTTGCCCTGGATGAAGGCGACGCCCGCGTCCTCGGCCTTGGTGCCGCTGGACGTCTTGCTGATGTACCCCTTCTTCACCCAGTCGGCGAAGGTGGTCGCGCCGTATGTCCAGGCGGCGTCGTGGAAGTCGGTCTTGCCCCGGTAGAGCTCGTAGGAGTCGACCCAGGCGCGGTCGGCCTTCGACAGCGCCAGCTGGTACAGGTACTGCTGGGCCATGTACTCGGCGCCGGCGTTGGCGAGCGGGGTGACGCCCTTGGTGACGAACGTGTCCATGGCGGCGGTGAGATCGTCGAACGTCTTCGGCTCGGCGACCTTGTACTTCTTGAAGAGGTCCTTGTTGTAGAAGACCATGGTGTATTCGGCGTAGTTGGGTACCCCGTACCACTTGCCGGAACCCATGACACCGTTGGTGTCGTACTGGCTGGTGGTCTTCACTCCCGCGCTGAGCTCCTTGTCCCAGCCGCGCTTGGTGACCTCGGGGGTCAGATCGGTGAGGAGACCCTGCTTGGAGAGCAGACCCGCGGTCGCGTTGCCCTTGTTGTATTCCATGATGTCGGGCGCGTCTGAGGAGTTGAGGACCATGGGCGCGGTCTTCTGGATCTGTTCGAAGCCCTTCTCCTCGAACTTCACCTTCACGCCCGGGTGTTTCGCCTCGAACTCCTTGATGGCCTCGTTCCAGGCGGCGCCCATCGCGCTGTCCGGGCCCTCGTAGTGCCACAGCCGGAGCGTCTTGCCGTCCGAGGTACCGCCGTCCGAGCTGCCGCAGGAGGCCAGGAGCAGGGATCCGGTGAGGACCGCGGCCGTCGCCACCACACGCCTTCGTGCCGTCAACATCCAGTGCCTCCAAGGGAGTCGGATGGGGATCAGGGGTCGTCACGCAGCGCTTGTCGAATCGTTTCGATACGTGCCGTCGAAGCGCTTCGACGGAGGAAGGTAGGGGGAGGTGGTGGGCGCGTCAATGGGGTGGGCGTGAATCGGTGGGGATTCGTCTCGCCGGGGGAGGGCGTCGGGGGAGCGGCGAGCAGTCCGGCCAAGTGTCGTGGGCGGACGAATGCCTAGGTCAAAGGGGGAGTGAGGGGAAGTTCGGGGCGGAGGACGGCCGGACCGCGGCCGCTGAGCCGATCGTGACGCTGTCTGGCGACGGTGCGTGGCGGTCGTGCATTGGAGCGGTTCGACGGCGCCCGCGTTACGGCGGACGCGCGGCGCGTTCGCGGCGCCGGTCAGTGATCCGTGACAGACCGCGATCGAAGGCTCCCCGCGGCAGGGACTCCGGCCCTTGCCGGTTCATGGCGCCGCCAGGGGCGGCCGGTGCGCCTTGTCGGCGTGAAGGCGGCGGGGCGGTTCATGGCGCGCTCCGGCGGCGCGGGTGCCCTCAACTGCCGTGCTATGCGGTGCTACTTGGG
Organism: Streptomyces sp. NPDC001204; assembly: GCF_053598035.1. NCBI lineage: Bacteria > Bacillati > Actinomycetota > Actinomycetes > Kitasatosporales > Streptomycetaceae > Streptomyces > Streptomyces sp. NPDC001204. Next base: position 22,521 of record NZ_JBSFJL010000034.1, read on the forward strand.
GGATGATGGAGTCACAGTTGTGGGAGGACGGGGGCGGCGGCGTGGCGCGTGTCGTGGTGGTGCACGGAGTGGGGCAGGAGTACGTCGGACGGCGGTCCCTGCGAGCCCCTATTGCCGCCGCGCTTGCTGATGGCGTCGAGATTGCCGCTGCTGCGGGAAATGTCACCGGCCGCTCCCTTGCACCGGACGACATCGACGTCGCGTTCTACGGAGATGTCTTCCGCGCGCCCGGCAGCAAGGGGGAGCCACCGGCGCCGCGTTCCGTCACCGACCTGACCGATCCCTATGAGCAGGCGCTGCTCGAGGTCATGGCGGGCGCCGCCGAGCGGGATGCGGGCCGTTCCTCCTCCGCCGTGACCAAAGCTCCCACCCCGCGCAGCCTCCAGCGCGCGATGAACATCCTGCTGCGTTCCCCCTTCCTGCCCGGGCCAGTGGCCGAGCGGTTCTTGCTGGGGTTGCTGCGCCAGGTCCGCCGCTATTTCACCGACGACACGGTGCGGGCCCGTGCAACTGCGGCCGTCGGTGCCCGGATCGGCTCCGACACCACTGTGCTCGTCGGCCACTCGCTGGGCTCCGTCGTCGCATACGAGAGCCTGTGCGCTCATCCCGACTGGCCCGTGCGCACATTGGTGACCCTCGGCTCCCCGCTTGGCATGCCCACTCTCGTTTTCGACCGCCTGCGCCCGGCCCCCGTCGCCGGGCGCGGGCAATGGCCGGTCGGTCTGGAGCGCTGGTCCAACCTCGCGGACCGGCACGATGTGGTCGCGTCGGTGAAGGAGCTGAGCGGATTGTTCGGGCCCCATCGGCCCAATCCTGTGCCGACCGGCGTGAAACCCGGCGCCGCACTCCGCGACATCGCCGTGGACAACGGCTGGAAGGTGCACGATGTGCTGCGCCACCTGACCGCCCGCGAGACCGGCGCGGCGATCGGCGAGGGGCTTGTGGCGTCCTGATGAGCGAGGCGACGCCCCGACGCCATGTGCTGGCCTTCGGCGTTGCGCGCTATACGCATGACGAGCTGCCCGCACTGCCCGGCGTCGGCAAGGATCTGCCGGCCGTCCTCGACACCCTCGCCGCACTCGGATACGAACCGGTGCCCGCCTTCCCCAACGGCAGCCTGGATCCACGGACTCCTGACGATGTACTGCGGCCCCTGCTGCGCTGGCTCACCGACGGCTTCGAGGACCACGACACCCTCCTCGTCTACTACAGCGGTCACGGTCGAGAAGAGGGCGGCGCCCACTACCTCATGTGCGCTGACTCCGACCCGGGCTCCGCCGAGGTCCGGCTCAGTGCGCTCCCCGCCCACCACCTCGTGGAACTGCCCACCCTGAAGGGTGTCCGCCGGCTCCTGCTCGTTTTGGACGCCTGCTATGCCGGCCAAGGCGCGGTGGATGCCGTCAAACATGCCGTACAGGCCAAGCTCGCCCTCGCCCATGCGCCGGGCGCCGATCATCGATTCCTGAAGTCCTTCGGAGTACTCAGCGCTGCTCGAATCACCGACGAGGCAGAGGACGGCGCCTTCAGCGCCGCGCTCGCCCACGTCCTCACTGATGAGGCGCGCTTGGGCCACCGCGCCAGTCACATCAGCCTGCCCGAACTCGCCGGCATGCTGAACGCGGAGTTCCGGCGGCGCGGCGTCGACCAGAGGGCCGACTGGGCCCAACTGTGCGACGACACTGTGGACGGCGATCCGACCTCCGGGTTCTTCCCGAACCCGCACTACGTACCGGAACTGCGCACGGACGGACGCGATTTCGACGTCGCGGAACAGCGCCACTTCGTCCGCCGCCTTGGCCGCGCCGCCCCTTTCGAACTCGCCGAACAACGCCGTCGGCAGGCGGATCTCGCCGAGCACTTCGCTCCGCGGGGCACCGGACGACAGACGGTCAGGGACATCGGCCACTACTTCACCGGCCGCATCCGCGCCCTGCGACGGCTCGCCGGCTGGCTGAGTGGCGAGAGTGACCGTGAGGTCCGCGTCTTCGTCGTGACCGGCCCGCCCGGCGTCGGCAAGTCCGCAGTCCTCGGCCGGCTGGTCGCCTTGTCCGACCCTGGTGTACGCGACAGCATCCCGGCCGACACCGTGGTGCCCGGTACCGAACCGCGGCCAGGGGTCATCACCGTCGCCGTGCACGCCCGCGCTCTGTCACTGTCCCAGGTCATCGCCGCCCTCGCCGCCGCTGTGGAAGCGACCGAGCCGACCGAGTCCGGACTGCGGGACCGCCTTACCCGCCTGGACTCCGTCGCCACCGTCGTCGTCGACGCGCTCGACGAGTCGGGTGTCGCGCACGACGAGGAGCGGCGCATCGCCCGCTTCCTTGCCCATCTGGCCGCCAAGTCGCCCAAACTCCGCCTGATCGTCGGCACTCGGCCCCACATCGTCGGCGCCATCACCGGTGCCGAACTTCCCGTCCACGTCATGAACCTCGCCGACCCGGCATGGACGGACGTCGATGACCTCGTCGCCTACTCCGAGCGGCTGCTGCGTGCCCCTCACGGCCCCGGCAGCGACACGAACCTCCCCGACGTCTTCATCGTCCACGCCGCCGCCGAGATCGCACACGCCGCCCATCCCCTCTATCTGGTGGCGCGACTCATCGCCCGCGCAACGGCCACCGCCGCGCCCCCTCGCGCCGCCCAGCCCGTGGCGTTGCCTCCACCCGACACCGCAGGCGGTCCTGCGGCTGCAATCGGCCGGGCCTTCCGCTGGGCTCTCGCCCAGCAATTCCCGCCCCGCGAGGTGGCCCGTGTGAGGGACTTGCTGCTGCCGCTGGCGTACGCCGAGGGCCAGGGCATGCCGCTGCCTCACTGGGCCGTACTCGCGACACCCTTTCAGCACCGGATCGGCCAAACCACCGAGCGGCTGCTCGAGCTGCTACGCAGCGACGCCGTCGGCCCGTACCTGGTCGAAAGCCTCGACGAGGACGGGCGCTGCGTCTACCGGCTCTATCACCAGGCGCTCGCCGACGACCTCCGCCGAGACGCGCCCCAGGATGCTGAGGACCGCTGGTACCGGCGGCTGCTGGGCGCCGTCCCGCGCGACGGTGACGGCACGCGGCTGTGGCCCGAGGCGGACCCGTACATCCTGCGCCGTCTGCCCGCCAAGGCGGCCGCAGCCGGACGCCTCGAAGAGCTGGTCAATGATGCCGGATTCCTGGTCCACGCCCACCCCTCGGGATTGGCCCCGCTGCTGCACGGGCTGCGTTCCGACAAGGCACGCTTGGCCGCGGCCGTCTACCGTGACCATCTCGACCTGCACAGATCACTGGGTCCGGAGGAGCGCCGCCACATCCTCGCCTGTGATGCCGCCCGGCACCGGCACACCGTTCTGCTGGACCGGCTGAACGCGCGGTGCCGGCCCGGCCGCTTGAGGCCGGTCTGGGCGGCAGCGGGCAGTTCCCAGGCAGCTCTGTCCGTACAGCCCTTGGCTGACGGATCCGGCAGGCCCATCACCGCGGTCGGCCGTATGGCGCTCGCCGGACGGGATGTCGCCGTCGCCACCGACGGCGAGGAGCTCCGCGCCTGGTACCTGGCGACGGGCCGACCGCTCGACCTGCCCGTCCTTGGCCCCCCGGAGCCCCTCACAGCACTGACCGCCGCGACACTCGACAGCCGTGCCCTGCTGGTGACCGGCACCGCGGCGGGTGCTGTGTACGTCAACGACCTTACGACCGGCGGCACGAACGGTGCAGGCCGTTCGTCGGGCGACGGCGAAAGGGCGGCGATAACCAGCCTCGTCACCCTCGATCTTCGGGGCCGCCGGGTCGTGGTGAGCGCTTCCGAAGACGGCGTCCTGCAAGCCTGGGACCTCGCCACCGCGACACCACTCGCGCATCGGCTGCTTCTGCCGGACGGCTGCCCCGGGAATCTGGCGACGGTAACCGTCGACGCGAACCCCACGGCAGCCACCGCTGCCTCCCGACTGGGCCGAAAGGTGATCGTCGCCGGTGACCACAAGGGCATCCTGCATGTCTGGGATCCGGCACAGGAAATGAGCGTGGCCTCTGCCGCCGACCCGGGCCGTCCGCCGCTGGACGCGGTCGGCTGCATCCTCGTACACGGCCTGCCCGTTGCCGTCACCGCCGACCGGCAGGCGGTGCGCATCTGGTCACTGCGCCGCCTGGCCCCGCCACGGGACGTGGGCGCCCTGGTGCTGCCCTCGCCCGCGACCGCCGTTTCCTGCACGCAGTTGGGTGGCCGCCCCACCGCCATCCTGGCCTGCAAAGATGCCTCGCTGCACGTGCTCGACCTGGAAACCCGCCGACTGGTCGCCTCCTCAGTGCCTCGGCGACCGATCGGCGGCGGGGCACCGAGCAGCCCAGCGGCGACGGGACCGTTCACCGCTTTGCACACCGACGCCCCCGGCCGGGGCGCCACCACCGCCCTCGTGGGCGCGGCCGACGGCTCTCTCCACCTCTGTGACCTGACCCCGCCGCCCGGCGCCTCCAACGAGGGCCACACCCAGGCCATCACCGCCGTCACCTCCCTGAGGCATGGTGAGCGGCCGGTGGTGGTAACGACGGGCCGTGACACCACGATACGTAGCTGGCGGGCGGACACCGGGGCTCCCGCCCTGCGCCACATCAGCGACGGCCTCTCCACGTTCACGGGCATCGCGTCCGCCACCGTCAACGAGCGCGCGTTCGTGCTGACGCGGGCCGTCAACCGGCCGGCGGAGGTGTGGGACCTGGCAAGCGGTAACACGATGGAGCGGCGTGTGCCCCGCTGGGCTACGGCTGCCGCCGTGGGCCACCACGAGACCCGTCCCGTCGCGGTCACGGCGGATCACACCCACTGCCTATGGGTGTGGGACATGGTCACCGGCACCGTACTGCGCGACCTGCCCGGGCACACCGCCCGGGTGACAGCACTGGCTTGCGCGCCGCAGGACGGCCCGCTCGCCGTCGTCTCCGCCCAGTCGGACGGAACCGTACGGCTGTGGCGCCCGTTCAGCGCTGCCGACGACGGCCGGGAACTTCGCAGCCCGTCGGCGGTGAGGGCGCTGGCCTGCGTCCGCTCCCACGGCCGCCCCCTGGCCGTCATCGCGGGCGACGACGGTACTGTACGGATCTGGGACGGCGCAGTTGGTCACGGCACCGTCGTCGCGGAACATCCGACTGCGGTGACCACCCTCGCGGCGCGCATGCTGGGCGGGCGCCTGTTTGTGGCAACGGGCGACGACACGGGCCGGGTGACCGTCTCGGAGACGGACTGTGACCGTTGGCCGCCCGGTGTCGCCGATCGCCCCGTCGACACGTTCACCTTGCCCGGCCCGGTGGAGATCAACGCGTTGGACTACGCCCCCGACGGACGACTGGTGGTGTGCGCGCACAAGGACGTCTACGCGTTCGATACCGGCGAGGACACGAGCGAGGAGTGGTGACGCTGTGCTTGGCGAGGTCGCCAACCAGGCCTGCGTGCCCGAGACTGTCAGCGCCCTACGGTCTGTGACGTCGTGCTCTGCGCGCGCCACCATGGGGAGCACCAACGATTGATCAGGTGACTGTTGGCTCAATCGCTCGCCGGTCAGGCAGATGAGGCGACTTGCTCGGTGCGCAGACGCGCTCCGACCGCCCGGAGGAGATCCTGCTCACGCAGGGGTATGACGCCGTCCGCCCGGGGGCCCACGTTGAGCAGCAGATTGCTGCCGGCAGCCCAGGCCCGTCGTACGGTCGACTCCAGCTCATCCACCGTCTTGTACGCGTCGTCGTCGGGGACGTAGCCCCAGGTTCCATTCATGGTCAGGCACGTTTCCTTGGGCCCGTCGAGCACGGTTGCAGTGTTGAACCCAGCGGTGTTCTCGCCAGGCAGATCGTTCTCGAAGCCTTGGACATCCTCCCCAGGCGGCAGTGGGACAGCCTTGCGGTTGTTGAGGACCACGGCATCGGGCTGGAGCCGGTGGACCATGTCATACAGTTCGGGATAGCCGTACTGGCCCCCGGGAGCAAACCAGTCCCGGTGGTCCGTGTGCCAAGACGATCCGGGCCAGTCACCGTCGAACCAGACCTGGGCGAGTTCGCCGTACTGAGTGCACACCTCCTCGACCTGGCCGTGGAGGAACACCAGATAGTCCTCCCACGCCATCCTCGACTCAGTGCGGAAGCGGAACGCTGGATGGTGCCAGTCGATCAGTGACACGTAGACGCCCAGCTTCAGTCCTCGCTCTGCACAGGCCTGAGCCAGTTCGGCCAGCGCATCACGGCCGAACGGTGTCCTGGTGACCTTGTAGTCGGACAGAGCCGTGTCGTAGAGGGAGAAGCCGTCATGGTGCCGCGTCGTGACCGTGATGTAGCGCTGCCCCGCCTCCTCGGCCAGGTCTATCCAGGACTTCGCATCGAAGCCTGGCGCTGTGAAGTCATCAGCGAGGCGGGAGTACTCCTCCCGGGAGGTGCGGGCCTCGAACATGTTCCACTCGCCCAGTCCGTGCAGTGCGTACAGTCCCCAGTGGACGAACATGCCGAACCGTGCTTCGCGGTACCACTTGAGGCCACCTGCAGAGGCCTGGAGTGCTGCCATGTGATCCTCCTCGGTCCTGGGCCAATTCCGTTGGTGATCTGCCCGTAGTCCGCGCCGTTGACCCGTCGCGCTGTTGCCGTAACTGGATCGAGCGCCGACCTGGAGAAGATCAAAATCTGCAACCGGACGGACTGCCGCGCGGACAGGACGAAGGACTACTACGTCCTGGTTCCCGACCAGTCCTTCTCCGGAACGCTCGCGGATCAGCTCGGCAGGGCGGGAGTCTGGAGCCACCACGAGACCACCAGGCCGTCAGCCCCACTACCACCGAGACCAATGCCGGGGACCGTTACGTGCGCGTCCGGCTCGCCGGCGAGACCGACCGGCCCATCACCGCGGACGGCCTGGACGTGGCCCGGTCCACGCCCGGCGTGATGGCGGTCCACGTCACCGGGCAGGCCGGACGCCCTACGTCCGTGCAGCTTTTGGAGGGCGCCACCGCCAGGTACGCGCGCATCCAACTCGCCCCCTCGACCGCCCCGTTGTCGCTCGCCGAGGTCCAGGTACGCGGACGGCCGGCAAGCTGACGAAGGAGTGATGACCCAGGCGCCGCGTCCTCATCACTCGTCGGCGATGAGGACGCGGCGCGCGGTGACAGCGGCCGAACGGACCGAGTCCTCGCTCGCTCTGCAAGGCCCCGAAGAGGAGTTCGACGCGCGCTCGGTCAGCCGAGTTCCCTGGCGTGTACGGGGCGTGCAAGGATCGGCAGATGGCGCTTCCAGGTGAGTTCTTCCTTGCCGGAGACGACGAGTCCGCGGTGCGGGTGGACCCGCGCAAGAGTCACAATTTTCCTGCCGTGCCGTGTGATGGCATCTATCCAGATGACGCGGTACTGAGGTGGGAGACCCTGTTGACGGGCGCGGAGAGCCCGCTCCGAGACGTGGTGCCCATGGCCAATGACGGCTTCACTGTCTTCGCTGTTCCGGAGCCGCTGCGCACGGCTCTGGCCGACGCGGGGAGGGATCGACTCCAAGGCGCAGCTGTTGCGTGGGCTGAGAGCGCCTCAACGCCGGACGAAGCGATTCCGCCCCATGGCGCGCCGAGCCTCCTTGAGCGTCTGTCAGCGCTGGCCAGCAGTCATGCGGAGAGAGGCCTGACCTGTACTGCTGGTACTTCGCGCCCTGACGCGAACACGCACGGCACCGCTGTCTCCTTGTGTTTGTGAGGATGCTGTGGGTGACAGGAGATAGGGCTTCCGGCTTCCGGAGCCCCTCCCTACCCTCCGGTGCTCATGACAGCAGAACACGCGCAGCAGTCTCAGAGGCACAACGGACCCAGCCGCAGACGCTTCCTGACGGCGGCCGGGGGAGCGGTGGCCGGAGTCGTCGGCGGGGAAGCGGTCGGCGCCTCGGGGGTGGCCGGCAGCGCGGCCGCGGCCTCCTCCGGCAAGCGCGTCGCCGTCCTCGGCGGCGGGGTCTCCGGCCTCAGCGCCGCTCAGGAACTCGCCGAACGCGGCTACGAGGTCACGGTCTGCGAGTACTACGACGCCCTCGGCGGCAAGGCCCGTTCAATGGACGTCCCCGGGACCGGAACGGGCGGCCGCAAGCCGCTTCCCGGCGAGCACGGCTTCCGCTTCTTTCCCGGCTTTTACCGGAATCTGCCGGACACCATGCGCCGCATTCCCTTCCCCGGCAACGCGAACGGCGTCCACGGCAACCTCCGCAGTGGTACGGAGGCGTTGTTCGCGCGCGGCTCGGGCCGCCCGGACCTGCACTTCCCACTCCGCCGGGTCACCACCCCGCCCGCTCCCGGCGACCTCACCCCGTCCTGGATCCGCGACCAGATCCTGTCGGTGCTGGACCTCGCCACTCGCCTGCCCGCCAACGAGGCCGCCTACTTCGCCGACCGCCTGCTGGTCCACCTCACCAGTTGCGACGCCCGCCGCGAGAACCAGTGGGAGAAGGTCGCATGGTGGGACTTCATCCGGGCCGGCGGGATGAGCCGCGAGTACCAGGTGCTCCTCGGCATCGGCCAGACCCGCAATCTCGTCGCCACCCGCGCCGAGATCGCCTCCACCCGCACCGTCGGCCGCGTCATCATCGAGGCCCTCCTCCTGTGGGGCCTGCTCGGCCGCGGCATGGACGGCGACGCGGACGTCGACCGGGTGCTGAACGCCCCGACCAGCGAGGCGTGGATCGACCCCTGGGAGGCGCATCTGCGCTCCCTGGGCGTCGAATTCGCGCTCGACACCGAGGTCAAGGAGGTGGTGTACGACGGCGGTCGGGTGACCGGCGTACGGGTGGCGTCGCGCGACGGCAGCCGGCAGCGGATCATCACCGCCGACCACTACGTCTCCGCCCTCCCGGTCGAGCACGCACGTGTGACCTGGGGCCCGGCCCTGCGCGCCGCCGACCCGCAACTCGGGCGGTGCGACGCGCTGAGGACGGACTGGATGACCGGCGTGATGTTCTACCTGCGCACACCCACCCCTGTCGTGCGCGGCCACATCAACTGCCTCGACTCACCGTGGGCGGTCACCGGAATCGGCCAGACGCAGTTCTGGGATGTACGGGAGTTTTCGCGCGACTACGGAGACGGTCAGGCCCACGAGTGCCTGTCCGTGATCATCTCCGAGTGGGACAAGCCCGGCATCCTGTACGGCAAGACGGCCCGTGAGTGCACCAAGGACGAGATCGTCGCCGAACTGTGGGCCCAGATGAAGGACGGGCTGAACGACTCAGGCAAGACGACGCTCAGGGACGAGGACCGGCTCGGCTGGTTCATGGATCCGGCGGTGACGGGCCTCGGCGGCCCCGATCCGCAGAACCGCGAACAACTCCTCATCCACCCCACCGGCACGCTCTATCACCGCCCATCGGCGAGGACAGCGGTGCCGAACTTCTTCCTCGCGGGCGACTACGTTCGTACGGATGTGGACCTGGCGACCATGGAGGGCGCCAACGAGTCCGCGCGACGCGCCGTCAACGCACTCCTGGACGCGGACAATTCGCACGCCGAGCGGTGTCATGTCTGGGAGTTGTTCCGGCCGCCGGAGTTGGAGCCCCTGAAGCGGGTCGACGAGGTGCGCTATCGGCTGGGGCTGCCCAACACCTTCGACCTGGGGTAGCACCCGGCACCGAGTTGCGATCAGCGGGCCGAGCTGGGGGTGGTCGCGGTCTGGGGCGGTACCGTCTGCCTCATCAGCCACCAGACCTTCGACGAGGCCATCGCCTTCGACCCACCGGCTCGACCCCAGTCGCCGCGGCGGCTTGACCCGATAACCGCATCGGGTGCTTGAACCGCCGTCCGCGTCGGTCACGCGGGCCCGGCACTCGCACGAGCGCGTCCAGCGGTCCCTGCGAGGGAGCCGGGGCGGAGGTGGGCATGAGCCGGCGCGGTGCCACCAAAGTGAACGGCGTGGGGCATGAGGAAGAGACGAGCGCGGCACGCTTGCGGAATCTTGAAGCTTGGACACCTCCATGATCCACATGTGCCGTGCTCGTTCCAGTTTCCCTTCCCAGTCCGCCGTGATCAAAACGAGCGAAGCGGACTCCCTCCGGGGCCTGCGCCGAGTTGAGTCAACGGGTCACGGCTTACTGCCCGTTGTTCGGCACCGCGTCCATGACGGTCAGCGTCATGCTGTTGTTCTTGTAGGACACCCGGAACAGGTAACCGCCCACGTTCAGGGCCCGGTTCTCCGGCAGCGCGTGGAAGGCGCCCTTGAGCGAGCTACCGCTCATGATCGTGAACACGGTGCCGCGGGTCAGCTTGCCCCGCACGTCCAGGTCCAGCTCACCGTCCAGCACCAGGTTCCCCGCCGCCCGGACGCTCGTGTAGTCCCGGTCGCCGGAGATCGTGACGGCGACGCGACCCTGCTTGCCGATGGTCGTGTTCCCGCCGACGTTCAGGACATTGCCTGCGGCTCCGGAAACGCCGGTGATCTGCGAGGCCTCGTCGGCCGTGAGACCGGGCCGCAGCACGCCGCGGCCGACGTCGATGCTGCCACCCACGGTGCCGCTGCCGCCGAGCGTCCCGCCGCGCACGTCGACAGCGCTCGCGTGCGAGCCGACGACCGAGAGTTTGCCGTCGAGGACGGTGCTCGTCCCGTGCCAGGTCTCGCTGCCGGTGAGGAACAGGGTGCCGGCGCCATGCTTTGTGAGGCTGCCCTCGTAGGCGCGGGTCTTGCGGGCCTGCTCACGGCGGACCCCGATGGCGTAGTCCGACTTGTCGGCGTCGCTCGCGCCGGCCGGCAGGCCCTGGGTCCAGCCCTTGGCGGCCTTGGTCGCCGCCCAGGCGGTCGCCTCGGCGGCGTCCTCCTGCTGGCGGGCCCGGATCGCAACGTCCGAGATGTCGTTCGACCACACGTCGTCGCGCCCCTGCGTGTCGACGACGAACGGCCCCAGGAACTGGCCCGGGCCGTTCATGGCCTCCCGCAGGCTGACCGTGCCCCAGCCGTTGCGGCTGTCCGGCACCTGCACGATCTGGCCCCCGGTGGGGTTCAGCACGGCGTTGCCCGCCGTGTCACTGATCGTGTTGTTCTGCCGGCCGGTGGTGAACATCGTGTAGAGCGCCTGCTCGTTGGTCATGTACGGGAAGCGCTGCATGATCAACGACAGTGCGGCCGCCGAGTGCGGGCCGGCCATCGACGTCCCCGACGCACTGCCGTAACGGGGCTCGGGCACGCCGTTGACGACCGACACGGTCGTGCTGTTGATGCTGTTGGCCGGCGCCGTGACGCAGGACCACTTCGCGACGCCGCACTGGTTGAACGTCTGCTGGCCGGGGACCAGGACGGAGCCGTCAGGGTTGAACGTGCGCCCCTGGGTGGGGTTGATCCCCGACGTCGTGTACCAGCTGCCCTCCAGCTCGGGCATGAAGTACGGCGCGGCGCCTCGCGGCGACGGGTTCACGTAGCCGCTGTTGCCGGCGGTGAACTGGATGACCGTGCCGGTACGCGCGGCCTCGATGGCACCGTTCAGCCAGTGGGCGGCGCTGCCGTTCGCGTCGACGACGCCGTCCGGAGTGGACCAGAGGCGCCATGCCGTGTTCAGACCGAAGCCTGCCGGGCTGCCGGGCGGCGTGTCATACGTGTTGTAGTTTTCCGTGTTGGGCTGGCTGCCCCAACTGCTGGTGATGATCCTGACGGGCTCGCTGTTCGCCGTCTTGGCGGAGTTCACGGCCCGGTAGACATTGCCGATGTAGGTGTCGTCCGGCGTCTGCGCGGCGGTCGCGTTCGCCGGCAGGAGACCGTAGAGCACGCCGTCCGTCTTGCCGGTGTTGCCCATGTAGACGTTGCTGTTGAACGCGACGCCGTGCATGTTGGCATCCGGCCCGGCCGGCTGCGTCTCGCCGACGCCGTCGCGGCTCGCACCGATGGTCCCGCTGACGTGGGTGCCGTGGCTGTCGTTGAACGCCGGGTTGTAGAACCCCGGCGTGGGGCCCGTCTGGCCGCCCTGGGCCTCAACTGAGAAGTAGCGGTCCCCGACCGCGTAGTTCGTGTCCAGGCTTCCGTGCTCTCGGACGTGCCCGGCGAAGACGCCCGAGTCGACGACGCCGATGTTCATCCCGGTGCCGGAGTAGCCGGCGGCGTAGGCGAATTCGGCTCCCATCGACACCAGGCCGGCGTCCCGGTTGAACTCAGGGGTACGCCAGCTCGCCGCGTCGCTGAGCCGGCCGGGATCTCCCTCGTAGGTCTTGATCGGCGGTGGCACGGGCACCTGCCCCATCGCCGGCTGCGCGGCGACGCCAAGCACCACTATGGGTATCAGCGCTGCGATCAGCGCCGGCTTCACGCGTTTTGTGTTCGGCACTCCGACCCCTTCCAAGATCGATCGCGCCGGATGCTATTCCTCCTTCCGGAGCGCATCAAGGCGTTGGTGGACACATCATCTGTCGGTCGAGATCCACGAGTTGGAGGCGGGCGCCGAGGGCGCCGGGCATGGGTGGGTAGTGGATAGTGCTGTCGTGCCGGCCTCGGGAGTCCCGGTGGACAACTTCTTCTGAGTCGACCGCGAGCGTCATGAGGACTTGCTTCCTGGTGGCGTGTGAGCGTGGTGAGTCGGTGGGCGAGGTTGAGTAGGAGGCCGGCGGCCAGAGGCGGCCTTGGGTGCGGGCCGGGGGTGGCATCCGCGGTCGGTGTCTCCGGATCACGCCGTGGCGCGAACTTGCCGCAAAAACAGGCCGATTGAATGTTTGGCGGCGGAAGTCTGATCGTGTGACGAATCCTTGACAGCAGATATTGCACCACTTGAGTATCGGTGTGCCTTCGCTGACCGGTGAGGGCTCAGGATTTCAGCGACACAAGGGGGTTTCGTATGTCCGCGATCGTTTCCACGCTCAAGCACACGAAGTACGTCATGGGTTCCCTGGCTGCGGTGCTGTTCACGAACTGCCCCAGCTGACGCGGGAACGGGGTGGGCGGCCACGGCCGCCCACCCCGGCATGGTGAGGGCCGGGACGGGCGGGGGAGGACCATGTTCGACGCGGGGATACGGCAGTTCCGGATGGCGCTGGCCATGGTGCTCGGCCGTCCGATCAATGTTCGCTCGGCCGAAAGGCTCGTCGATGACGCGCTGGCGACACTTGTCGAATTCGGCTCCCCCGGCGAGGACGTCGAACAGTTGCTGCGCGGCGCCGCCGCGGACCCGCAGATGCGTACCGACCTCACGAACAAGGCCCTGCGCCGTACCGCGAAACGCCTCGAGGCCAAGTCGCCTTTCTACGCGGACCACTTCGCGGCAGCAAGAGTCGACCCGGCCGCGCTGACCGTCGAGAACATCACCGCCGTGCCCGTCACCACCAAGGCCGACCTGGTCGAGCGGGCCCGCGACTTCCTGTGCAGCGAGCCCTTCCTCGCTTCCCGGACCACCGGGACGACAGGCCGGCCCACCGAGGTCTGGTACTCCCGCTACGAGGAACGCCTGTGGCCCGCGCTCGTCGCCCTCTCCCAGGTGCTGCGCGGCACCGTCCGCACCACCGACGTGGTCCAGTTCAACATCAGCTCCCGGGCGACCGGCACGGCGTACGCGGAGATGCAGGTCGCCCGCCTGGCAGGGGCGGCGATCCGCATGGTGGGCCTGGTCCCACCGGCCGAGACGCTGGACCTCATGGCGGGAACCGGAACATCGGCGCCGACCCTGATGGTCACCTACCCGAGCTATCTGGGACAGCTGACCCGCCTGGCCCGCGAACGGGGACTCGGCCCCGCGGACTTCAGGCTGCGCCGCATCAATGTCGGCAGCGAGGTGCTCTCGTCCGCCCTCGCGGAGGCCGCCGAAAAGACCTTCGGCGCCCCCGTCAGTGACGGCTACGGCATGACCGAGGTGACACCGGTGGCCGGCGCCATCTGCCGACAGCGGCACCTTCACATCGACGCCGGCATCGGCCTCGTGGAGGTGTGCGACCTCGACACCGGTGCACCGGCCGCGCCCGGCGCGCTCGGCACGATCGTCGCCACTCCCTTCTTCCCGTACCGGGAGTGCATGCCGCTCTTCCGCTACGACACCCGAGACCTGGTGCGGCAGTTGCCGGACGCGCCGCGCACCTGCGAGATGGCGAACGTGCCGGCGACCTCGTACATCCTCGGAAAGGCGGACCATGTGCTGCGCACCCAGGACGGTCCGGTGACCCCGCGCGAGATCATCGAGGTCCTCGACGCACTGCCCGGCGCATGCTGGCCCGTGCGCCACCGCGCCGACGTGGTGGACGGGCGGCTGCATGTGGAGGTGGCCGCCTCATCCGTTCCGGAGACGAGCGACATCGCGCCTCATTTCGCCAAGGCCGGCCTCGACGCCACCGTCGAGGTCGTCCCGGGAGAAGGACGTGAGTTGCGGCGCTACCGCTGCGATCTGGTCGAGAACAGCTTCGCCTCCGCCGGGCGGGGAGCATGACCGCCGCACAGAGCGCGTTCTTCGTCCTCGTGACCCTCGCCGTCGCCCTGGGTGTCTCGCTCGCCTCGGTCGCCTACTTCCGGCGGGTCACCCTGCCCCGGCCGGCCGTCGGTGTGTTCAACGGCAACGACATTGTCATCATGATGGGCTTCGTCGTCGTACTGCCCTTCCTGTATCTCTCCCTCCCGGGCTGGCTGCTGCCTCCCCTGCTGGGACTGACCCTGGCCGGCGGTCTCGCGGTCGGCTACGGGCCGGCCGTCCGGCGGGGACCCGTGCGCTGGTCACTCATCGCCGGTCTGCTGGTCGCCGACTGGCTCACCGCGCGCGGCGCCGAAGACGATCCCACCCACGCCACCCCGTACTGGTTGGTCAACAGCGCGGTCATCATGCTGATGGCGGTTGGCGCCGCCAACCTCAACGCGCAGGGCGGCCTGAAGCTGCGGCACGTCTCCCGGTTCGCGCTGGCGCTCGCCGTGTACGACCTGTTCTTCGCCACCGTCGTCCCCCTCACCCAGAAGCTGTTCGACGCGGTGCAGGGCTACGCCTTCGCACCGTCGGCGGGGCTGCGCGTCGGCGAGTTCGGCGCCGTCGTGGGCATGGGCGACCTCCTGGTGTACGCCCTCTTCACCACCGTGGCCTACAAGGCGTACGGACGAGCGGGACTGACCTGGGCTCTTGGGCTGGTCGCCGTGTTCGGCGCGCTCGTCCCGACACTGACACCCGTCACGGTCGAGGCGCTCACCGGACACCTTCCGCAGATCGTGCCCGCGCAGATCTTCTTCGGCCCGGCCGCGTTCTGCGGGTACCTCGTGCTGCGGCGGCGCGGCCCGGAGCGGCGCATGGCCGACGTCCGGCCGCCGGCGCGGTTCGTGACAGTCCACGGACAGCAGGGGCCCATGAGCCCGGCCACCGCCGACGAGCCCTGGGAGCGTTCCCCACGAGAACGCTCCCAGGTCGGTAGGTGACCAGGCCAGGTGGGCTTGCGGTGTCGGGATCAGTGGTGGAGCAACTGGCCGGATGCTCAGCAAAGCCCAGGTCGGTGCAGTTGAGGGAATTGGCGGGCGGGGGGCGCTGTGGTGGGTAGGGATGCGGTGGCGGTGGTGGTGTTCACGGCCGGTCTGCTGGGTCTGCTCGGCTGTTCGTTCGAGGGCGGCCGGGCTGCGGAGCCGCCGACAGCCGCATCGACCGGTGGCGTGACTACTTCCGCCGCCTCGCCGTTACCCAACTCAACCACTGGCTTCGCGTCCCCCTCGGCTCCCGGCAGCCCGAGCCCGGTCCCCGTCACCGGGCCCGATCAGAAGCTGGTGTCCATGACCGTCACCGGCGGCTTCGCGGGCGTCCACCAGTTGGTCATCCTCCGGGGCGATGGCACCGTCTACGCCAGCGAGAAGGGCCAGCCGGCCGTCCGCCGCACCAGCGTGGCCCAGTTCACGGAGTTGCGTACGCTGCTCGGAGATCCGGCTCTGGCCGACGTTCCCGACTTCACCATGAACATGGGGGCGGCCGACATGCTCCAGTACACGCTGCAGTTCAACGGCCGTACAGTCACGACGGACCGCTCCGGCGACGAGCCCGCGCTCGACCGGCTCATCGATGCCCTCAGCGCCTGGCTGTCGAAGAAGTGACCACGAACCCCGCCAGCCGTCACGGACGACGAGGCCGAGCCGCCGGCGTTCATCGACTTCCCTGCCGAGCGCTGGATCCATCTGCGCAGCTCAGGCCAGGCCAGTGGAGGACTGCACCACCACATACACCTGTACGCACAGAAGACGGACTTGCTTTGCGGATGGCGCTGGTTCTGGGACGGGCGCTCGAGCAGATGGCGCAGGACGACGGCCACCCGCTTGCGCGGGCACCGCCGGCACCTGGCGGACGACGACCTGGCAGCGGGTGCTGTCGAAGGCGGATCACGGCCGTGCGGCCGGGGAAGACGCCGACCACGGCGGTGAGGCAGGCGGGCAGGTCGTCCTCAGCACCGCCGGGTGCCGGCCTTCCGTTCCTCGGGCAGGTACTCGCGGGCGGCGTCGACCTTGTAGAGGTCAGCGTGCCGCACGTCGACGCCGGGCCGGTCTCTGTCGCACAGGTGCGGGCGAACGTCGACGACATCCGGATCGTCGGCAGCCTGCCGTCCTCGGTCAAAGGCGCGGTGCTGGGCAGGGTGCGCGGCGACATCCTGCTGGACTTCAAGGACCTGAACCGCGAAGTCGGCGCATCGCGGGTCCACTTGAGCCCCGGCCCGGGGAAGAACACGGTGCTGGCCCGCGGCGACCTGCCGGTGGGCGACCGGCAGGCCCAGGTCCGTGGGTGGGGGCAGCTGCGGCGGATCGGTGACCGCGGCCTCGCCATGAGCGTGCGGGACCTGCGCGTGGTGGTGCCCAGGCGCGGACCTCGCTCCGTCCCGATGGCGGACGTAGCCTTGTCTGTACCGGGGAGCACCACGGTTACTGGCCCTGGCAGAGGGCTTCCGCGCCGCGGGACTGGCCGGACTGGATGAGCACCAGGTCCGCCGCTACCCCTGCTGGGCCCGCTGGGTCACCCTCGCGATGCCGGCCCAAGCCTTCCTCGCCGTCGTCCGGGCCGACGAACACGAGCCCTCAGGCCGACTGCCCCGGACCGCTGACGATCGAACGGCCCTGACGACGTGTCGGATACCCAGTGCTCAAGCTCGGTCATCGCGCGGAAGTGGAGGCGAACCCGCACTTCGGTGATCTGCTGGAGGGAACAGACCCTTGCTGCGTCCATGAGGACAGCGAAGACGTTCTCCCCCTCGTGGGGCCGCGCTTGAGAGGCACTGTCGCGGGCCTGTCCGCGGAAGACCTCGTAGAGGCGCTCAAGTCCGCGCGCCGGTCGTCGCCGAGGTGAGCGCCTTGCAGGTGGTCAGGGGCAGCAGGCCTCCTTGTCCTGCGGATGCAGCATTGCTGCCTGCGAGCCGTCGGCCGCCGTGACGCATGGGGGCGGGTGCCGGCAGACCGCCGGCACCCGCCCCACACGCATACGCGATTACGGCCGGGCCCGGCCTTCCGCGGCAAGCGTGGTCTCGTAGGCCAGTCCGTCGCCGTGCCGGTGCAGAGGGGCCTTGGTACTGAAGGGGACGTCCTCGGGATGGGCGTTCACAGCGGCCATCGAGATCGGAAGATCGAACGGGAGGCGTCCTTGGGGGGTGGAGTCCCCGAAGACGATCTCGGCCAGGACATCGTCCTCGGCGCCGAAGTCGGCGACGACGGCGGTTGCCGGGAGTTCGACCTCACGAAGGATCGCGGGGCGCTCCAGGTAGACGAGGAGCACGGTGGGCACCTCGGCGGCGATCGCCTGCACGTGGGCGATCTGGTCGGGGGTGAAGTCGAGGTCGCCGCCGTGGAAGAAGGCGGTCATGCCGTTGGGGTCCTCGCGCCAGGGCGCGTGCAGCCGCAGTACCGCGACGTCCGCCTGCGCAGGACTGGGGACGACCTCGGCACGCCCGTGCAAGGCCTCCGGGGCGATCCCCTCGGTGTAGACCTTGGTGCCTTCGGCGAGCGGCAGCAGGTTGCCGGTGTTCTTCAGCAGCACCGTTGAGTCCGCTTGTGCCTTTCGGCCCGTGGAGCGGAAGGGTGCGCTGCCCGCGACCGTGCGGGTGCGCTCCGGGTCGACGTAGCGGTGTTCGAACAGGCCGAGGCGGAACTTCTCCTGCAGGAGGCGGCGCACGGAGGAGTCGAGGCGCGCGACCGGGACCCGGCCGGACTCCACGAGTTCCACGACGAGCTCCGGGCACTGGTCGCCGCCGAACTGGTCGACCCCCGCGCCGAGGGCCGTGGCGATCCGCTCCAGGGGCGGGAGGTGTTCCAGGCCGTAGCTGTTCGGGCCGAAGGGGATCCCGTGCAGGGTCGTGCCCTGGATGACGTACCAGTCCGTGATGACGATGCCGTCGAAGCCGAGCTTGTCGCGCAGGATGCCCTGGACCACCGGCTTGTTGAAGGCGAAGGCCAGTTCGGGCCAGTCGGTGCCGACCGGCTTGCCGTAGTAGGTCATGATCTGGGTGGCGCCGGCGGCGATGGCCTGCTCGAAGGGCTTGATGTGCAGGGCGCGGCCGTCGCCGGGATAGACCTGTTCGGGGTAGCGCAGATCGTGTGCGTCGTTGCCCTTCAGCTGGGGGCCGCCGCCGGGGAAGTGCTTGACCACCGCCGAGACGCTGTCGGGTCCCAGTTCGGGGCCGCCGCGCAATCCGGTGAGGAATGCGGCGGTGAGCCGGGCGACCGTTGCGGGGTCCTCTCCGAACGTGCCGAAGCCGCGGGACCAGCGCGGCTCGCTGAAGATGTCCGCCATGGGGCCGAGTGCCACTCTGAAGCCCATGGCGAGGTATTCACGACGGACGATGTCGGCGTACTCGGCGACTCGGCGCTCGGCGTCGGGCAGCGCGGCCATGCCTGGGTGCTCGGGCCAACGCGAGAGGGCGTCGATCGTCTGTCCGGTGGTCGGGCTGGAGAAGAAGCCGTGGCGGGGGTCGGTGGAGAGGGTGATGGGGATGCCCAGCCGGGTCGACTCCGCGAGCTCCTGGACCAGGTTGTGGAACCCGGCGATGGCGTACGGGTCCTCGCCGTTCATCAGGTGGAGGTGCGTGATGTGGCGGTCTGCGACCACGTCCTGCTGGGTCGGCGCGGCGTAGTCCTCGTTCGGCTCGGCCAGCAGCGTCCCGTCGTCGTTCATGACCGTGGCCGGGTGGAACAGTTGTCCGGCCTTCTCCTCCAGCGTCATCCTGCCCAGCAGGTCTTCGGTGCGTTCCTCGGCACTGAGCGCGGGGTCGAAGTAGCGCGGGCGCACGGTGGTGCTCATGTACGGGGTCCTTTGGCGAGTTGGATCCCGGCCGGGCAACTGTCAGGTGTTGCCCGGCCGGGAGCGCGAGGGGGCGCCGGGGTCAGCGGGTAGCGCGGATCTTCAGCAGGAAGGGCAGCGACAGCAGGCCGACTGCGCCGCCGAGGATGAACAGCAGCGGGTAATTGTCGCCGTGGCCGCCGATCCGCAGCACGAACGGGGCGAGGAAGGGAACGAGTGAGAACGGCAGGGTGACCGCGATGTTGGTGACGCCGAGGTCGCGGGCGATGGTGCTCTTGTCGTTCATGGTCGCGGTGGCGAAGGCGAAGTACATCCCCATCAAGATGCCGTAGCTCAGTCCCTCGACGGTGGAGCCGATCAGGAAGACGTTGATGGAGTGGGAGATGACGATGATGACCACCGACACCGCGCCGATCACAGCCGAGGCGGCGAAGACGGGCTTGCGGCGGTTGAGGCGGTCTGTGAGCCAGCCGCCCAGGGGCGCTCCGACCAGGGATGCGAGGCCGTTGAGCAGGGACCAGATCACCAGGATGTGCGGCAGTCTGCCCGCCGGGATCCCGAGCTGGTTCTGCATGTAGTAGACGTGGTAGGTGCTCAGGCCCACGGTGCTGATGCTCATCAGGAAGAGCGCCACCAGGAACCACGCGAAGTCGGGGGACTTGCGCGGGTTGATGGCGAAGCTGCCGAGCAGGTCTTTCAGGCCGAAGGGCTGGGGCTGTTCTGCTCGGGTGTCGTCCTCTTTCATCACGGGCAGCAGCAGGGCACAGGTCACCAGTGCCAGCGCCACGGGCAGCCCGATCTGCGGCAGGATCTGGGTGGGGAACAGGTCGATGAAGTAGGTGCCGACCATGACCGAGGCCGTCACGGTGGCGCCGGAGATCGAGCCGAGCAGGCCGTGCTGTCGCTCCGGGAAGCGGTCCGCGACGATCGCCAGCATGCCCGCCACTGCGGCGTTGACGAAGCACTGCATGATCATCCAGCCGGCCACCAGCAAGGTGAGGGAGCTGGTGAAGGCGATGAGTGCTGCTCCGGCGGTGGTACCGAGTAGGCCCACGACGATCCAGGGGCGTCGCCGCCCCCAGCGGCTGCGGGTGCGGTCGCTGAGGCGGCCGAAGACCGGGTTGGCGACGACCGCGACCAGCGCGCCGACGCCCGCGATGATCGAGTAGGACGTGGTCTGGTTCTCCGGGTCGAGGACGGAGACGCGCAGGGCCACGGTCACTGTAGCGGGCAGGTTGATCGCCATCCACACGCCGAAGATCGCCAGTGTGTAGAGCACGACGAAAAGCGGGCCGGCGGGGGTGCGGTCGTCGTCGGATCGTCTTGCGGTCTCGGCAGCACCCGGCGCTGCGGGGCCGGCAGGGGCCGTGGGGGTCATGCAGGGGCTCCTCGTTGAGCTGGGCGCCGATATCCAGGATCGCGCATACCTTCCGGAATCGATTCCGGAATCGATTCCGGAATGCTAGGCTTCAGACCGGTCGAGGTCAAGGGCTATGAATCGGGCAGGCAGGACGCGATGGTGCGACGGGTGACACTGGCCGACGTGGCCCGCGAGGCAGGGGTCGGCCGGGCCACCGCGTCGCGCGCCCTCTCCTCGGACGACCATCGCGACGTGAGCTCCGAGACCCGCGAACACGTACGCGAGGTCGCGGCCCGCCTGGGATACCGGGCGTCTGCCACGGCGCGCGCCTTGCGCACCGGCCGGAGCCGCGCTCTCAGCGTGATCCTCCCGGACTCCTCATGGAGTTGGTACGAGGCAGGCGTGCGCAGCGTGTCCCGCGCCGCCGGTGAGCGCGGCTACCGCGTGCTGCTGCACGTCGTCCCGCTGGACCTGGCGTCCACCGCGCAAGGCAACGGCAACTCGCCGACTGCGACCGCGATCGCGGACCTGGCCGATCTCCCGTCCGAAGGACTCATCCTGTTCGGCCCCGCCCTGCACTCCTCCGTGCAGGAGCAGGCGGCACGTCTGGGCCTGCCGGTCGTCGCCGTGGACGATGTCGCTCCCGACAATCCGGTGCCCACGGTGTCCTGCGACAACCGGGACGGCGCGCGCGCCGCCGTCGGCCATCTTCTCGCGCTCGGCCGGCGCCGCATCGCCCACCTGACCATCTCTCCGGACGTGGGCTTCGCGCGGGACCGGCATCAGGGCTATCTCGACGCCCTCGCGGAGGCGGGCATCCGTGCCGACAGCCGGCTCGTGATCACCCATGAAGCGATGACACCACCTGCGCGGATCCCGGAGCTGGAGGAATTCCTCGCCGAGGGGCCGGAGTGTGACGCGCTGTTCACCGTGGGCGACTTCATGGCGGCTCCGGCCCTGCGCACACTCCGGTCCGCCGGACGCCGCGTCCCGGACGACGTGGCAGTCGTGAGCTTCGACGACGACACCTCGGCCCCGCTGCTCGATCCCCCACTGACCACAGTGCGCCAGCCGTACGACGCCATGGGTGAGACAGCAGTGGATCTGCTGCTTCGCCAGATCCAGGGTGAACACATCCCAGCGGAACGCTGGTACCTGCCCGGAACACTCATCCTCAGGAAATCCGCCGGCTGACCGCAGCGCAGACCTTGGTGACCATGCTCGACGGCCGAACGAGGGCTTCTGCCGGGACGGCCTCCGCATCGACTTCGACCGCCGGCAAGTGACCTACCCCCAGGCCAGGTCAGAGGCAGCCGGCACGGCCCGTAGCGGACCTCCTCGCCGACGGAGTCGGGCTGGAGCACTCAGTGGACAACTGTGCCGTGACGAGGCCGAGCGAGCCTGAGTCCACGTCCTATCGGAGGCAGCACGTCGTCGCGTTCCTCGCAGTGGACGACGTTCTCGACCGCTATCTCCAGTGCCAACTCGTAGTCCGCCACCTGGATCGTGGGCGGGGTCGAGGTGGTGCGGGCAAGCCACTGCTGGTCGATGTCCTGGGTGGGGACGCCGTCCGCGTGCAGGACCGGGATCTGTTCGTCGCCGAGCCAGGTGTCGAGCTTGGGCGCCGTCGTGTCGATCGCGAAGCGCAGGCGCTGCCAGGTCCCGGTCGGCAGCGGCCTGCTCTGCGCCACGCCCGCCGGGCCTTCGCGGGCAGGGTGGCGGCGTCATGGCGCGACCACCACCGACCGCGGACAGCGCCGACTCGGGCAACCATGGCCTACACCCAATCCCGCTCCCACCTGCATGGATGAGGTATTCGGCAAGGGCAAGGTCCTTCACACCACCGTCCACGGCACGCCGTACCCACGGCTGGCCGCCGAAGTTGACGGCGGGCTGGATGCAGACGCACCCGTTCGGGCAGTCGATCCCGGCACGTGCCGGGCCGGCTTCGCCGGCGGCTGATACGGGTGGCTCGACAACCGGACGAGCCGTTGGCCACCGAACTCGCTGCCCCGGCAACCGAGCAGCCCGACATGTCACCACGCCAGGCCGCATCGCCCTACCGCTGCGGCCCGCGTCTTCTTTCCTCTCCGGGAGGCTGTTCGCCGCGGATCGATGAGCCCGAGCTCCGGGTCGCTGGGGCAAGGCCGTCGTGGGCGGCGAGGTGGCCGGAGGTCGGGAAGGTTCTGCCGTCGCCGACCTCGATCTGGATGCGTGCTCCGGTCCTGACGCCGACTCCTGGCATCGAGGGCAGGGCCGGATCCGGTGCCTCCCCGGATCATCGACAACAGGAGGGGGAACTCATGCCGGCCCCGAAGGCCGGAGGCCCAGTGCGTAGCCACGAAAACCTGTAACGGGGGGACTCGTCGCGCGCAACGTCCGTACGGCTCAGGCGCCGGCCTCACACCGCGCCCCTCCCATGTCCGGCAGCTGTCACCCGCAGTCGGGAGCCTCCTCCAGGGCCGCCGCGTCAAGCGCCATGGTCAGCCGGTCGAGGCGGGCGCGCAGCTCGCGGATCTCGTCGAGGGTGAAGCCGGTCGCCGCGCCGATCCGGTGCGGCACCTGGAGTGCGCGCTCGCGCAGCGCCGCGCCCTCCTCGGTGAGCCGCACCTCGACCGACCGCTCGTCACGCGCGCTGCGCTCCCGATGCACCAGACCGGCCGCCTCCAGCCGCTTGAGCAGTGGGGACAGGGTGCCGGAGTCCAGCCGCAGATGCTCCCCGAGCCGCTTCACGGGCGTGTCGCCATGCTCCCAGAGCACCAGCATCACCAGATATTGCGGGTAGGTGAGCCCGAGCTCCTTGAGGACCACGCGGTAGACGCCGTTGAAGGCACGCGAGGCGGCATGCAGCGAGAAGCAGATCTGGCGGTCCAGACGCAGCCACTCCTCGTCCGGCGGGGCGCTGGGCGGAACCTCGGTAGTCATACGGCCAGGATAGCCGGACACCGCGCCATTTGATTGTGCACAACTCAATTGTGTGCTCTACTTGTGTGCGCAACCGATACTCGTCTCGCTTCGAGAGGTCTTGATCCGCCATGGATACGCTCTACACCGCCGTCGCCACCGCCACTCACGGCCGGGACGGCCGCGCCGTCAGCTCCGACGGCAAGCTCGACCTGCAACTGGCCGTCCCCGTGGAGATGGGCGGCAGCGGGCAGGGCACCAACCCCGAGCAACTGTTCGCCGCGGGGTACGCCGCCTGCTTTGCCAGCGCCCTCGGCGTGGTCGGCCGTCAGGCGAAGGTGGATGTCAGTGACGCCGCGGTCACCGGTGAGGTCGGCATCGGCAAGCAGGGCGAGGGTTTCGCGCTCGCTGTCACCCTCCGCATCGAACTGCCCGACAGCATCGACAAGGCCACCGGCCGCAAGCTGGTCGAGCAGGCCCACCAGGTCTGCCCGTACTCCAACGCCACCCGCGGCAACATCCCGGTGGACCTCGTCGTCGAGTAGGAGGTCCTAACAAGGGCGTTGGACGTGTCGGTGGGTGGTCAGGCAGGTGGCGGGGCCGAGGAAGACCTCGTGGATGTCGTCGCGTCTTTCCCAGCGGATGCGTAAGCGGCGCAAGCCGTGGAGCCAGGAGATGGCGCGTTCGACGACCCAGCGGAAGATGCCCAGGCCGCAACCGTGGGGCTGACCCCGTTCGGCGATCACCGGGCGAATGTCGCGCTGCCGGAGCAGGCGCCGGAACTTGCCGTGGTCGTAGCCGCGGTCGGCGAGCAGGGCGTCCGGCAGCCGACGTGGCGGGCCGACGGCACCGGGCGACGGACAGGAGCTTGTCGAGCATGGGCAGCGGCCGGGGTGACGTCGTTACGGTTGCCGCCGGTCAGCAACACCGCGAGCGGGATACCCTGCCCGTCGACAAGGACGTCAGGCTTGCTGCCCGGACGTGCGCTGTCGACCGCGCTGCGACCGTTTTTGGGCACCGCCGGGCCGCCCGCACGGGGGAGGAGACGATCCCCCTCACTCAGTCCAGCTGGCCGGTCTCATTCCAAGCGGCCAGGCGGCGCGCCAGCAGGTCACACCCGAGCCGAAGACCAGTTCCTGCGGCAGGTACTCCCGCCGGATCCCGGTATGCAGCACGAACAGAATCCCGCACAGGGGCTGCCGGTCCGGCACCCGCGGCCGCCCCTCGACCGTTTTCGGCCCTGGCTTGGGCAGCAACGGTTCGATCAGCGCACGCAGTTCATCCGACACGATCCACGACCGCGACCGTCTTTTCCCCACGACCAGACCAACGAGCGGACAAGCCGCCTGTTCGGTCTCGGCAGGATCACTGCTGACGGGTGGTTGGTCTCGCGAGAGTGAGTTCGGTCCACCGCTCCAGTTCCTCGGCGTGGCTGCCGGCCGCGGTCGCTCGGGCGACCGCGGCGGCTGCCCCGGGTGGGGGCTCGCCATTGCGGAAGAGCAGAGCAAGTCGGCTGGGGCTGGCCGTCTGCCGCGACACGGGTATCCCCGAACATGCCGCGAGGACGGCAGCCCTGGGCATCGATGGGTATGTGGCTGGGGTTGTCCACGCCGATCATGAGGCTGAGGTCCACGGCGAGCGCGCCCGCAGGGTCGCAGCCGACCACGGGGCGTGGGTCGCCACGGCCGCCTTCGCGGGTCCGACCGGTGGCGGTTTCGACCGCACGTCCGGCCGCTCGGGCATCTGGTCCGCAGACGGGGAACTGGTTGCGGAGGCGAGCTCCGCTCCCGATGAGATTGCGCGGGCAGTTTTCATGCCGGAAGGCATGCTGCAACCGGCTCCGTAGCACCGCGTGGCCGTCGGCGCCGGCGCGCACTCATCCACGTCAGCGGGCAGGTCGCACGCCGGGCCGATGGGACTCCGGTCGCACCCGGCGACCTGGCCGGGCAGGTTGCCCAGGCACTGCGCAACACCTCCGTCGGGCTGGCAGGCGCGGGCGCGTCGTTCACGGACGTGCTGCGCCTGACGTTCTACGTGACCCAATGGAGCCCGGAGAAAATCGGCGACTTCATGGCCGGTGTGAAGGCCGTCGCTGACGAGATCGGGCTCCAACTCCCATGCCGCCGGCCTCCCTGATCGGTGTCGAGTACTTCTTCGAGCCGGATGTGCTCGTAGAAGTCGAAGCAACTGCACTGCGCGGCTGACTCTTGAGGCATGTCTTCCAGCCTCGTCTCCATGCGATCGCCACCGCGGGCGCGCGACGAGACCGCGCACCGCCAGCCGTGGCCGAGGGAGAGCAGCTGCTTCGAGCACGGGGCATCCGGCAGTATGGCCCTGTGCCCTCACTGCCCGGAACCCAGGACCGCGCCGCAGGCGCCGCCGCCGCGGTACGGATCCGCCTGGCGGCGGCCGCGGCCGCGGTGCTGACCGTCGCCGCGGGGCTGGGACTCAGGGCCGTGACGGCGGGGAGCACGGGCAAGTACGGCGGAGACGCGCTGTACACCGTCCTGCTTGTCACCCTCGTCGTTCTGGTGGCGCCCCGGGTGACGCCCCTGACGGCCGCCGCAAGCGCGTTGGCCGTCAGTTGGGGGATCGAGTTCCTGCAGCTCAGCGAGGTGCCGGCGGAGCTCTCCCAGCGCAGTGCCGTCGCCCGCCTCGTACTCGGTTCCACCTTCAACGCGCCCGACCTGCTCTGGTACGCGGTCGGCGCGGCAGCGGGCTGGCTCGTCCTCACCGCGGTGAGGAGGGAGGCGTAGAGCTTGCTGGTGGCTGACCCCGGAGGCTCCGCCGATCGGCCACAGCTCAGGAGGCGAGCGAGACCGCCCCCGTGACCGTGAACACGGACGGCCAGGCGTCCATGCTGCCGCGGTGCGGCTGAGTCCGTCGTGCTGGACCGTCCGGTGAACTGGGAGACTCGGGCGGTGATCACCCCCCGCCGCCCCTTGGGCACCGGTCCCCGACCCGCCGCCGAGCCGGAGCTGTCGCCCATTGGCGACAGCCGCGAGCGAGGCCGTACGGCTGCGGAACGGGCTGCCACCGAGTCTCCTGCCTCCGGGAATGAGGGCCAGGTGGTGACGCGGTCGCCAGGCCGCCGACGTCTGGGCACAGGGGCCGACCCGCTCTAGTGTCGGGCCCCCGTCTGAGGCCGGATCTTTGAAACTTCCCAGCGAGAGCGAGTGTGAGGCTCAGGCACCTTGAGCACGCCTGGCCCACGCCCTGGCTCTCGCTGGTGTGACGCCGAAGCCGGCGACTGCCTCAGGTTGATCCCTGCCCAGCCCTGTCGAACGTTCCTCGCTCAACGGCCCTGCTCAGGTGGGGACTGGCGTCCTCATAACCGCCACGCTATTGAGCAGGGCCACCCTGATGATCAGGCGCCGCCGGAGCGGAACCCACGTGAACAAGCCTCCGGGTGTGCGAGCACGCTCGATCGAGCCGTACGGGCCATGAGCTTTCTCAGGCCGCGGGAAGGCGGGCGGATCAGCGCAGGCCGGCGAAGAGGTCGTTCTCGGGCACGGCCGCGCCGGTGGTGTCCCGGACACGCACGAAGGTCTCGACGCCCATCAATTCGGTGAACCTTTTCTGGCCCATTTTGAGGAAGAAGATGTTCTCGCCCTGGCTGGCGTGCGCGGCCAGCGCATCGAACTTCTGACCGCCGAACGCGGTGGTGTCCACCCAGGTGGTGATCTCCTCGTCGGGGAGTCCGATCTCGGCCATCGCGGCGGCCTCGGCGGGATCCGGCTCCTGCCAGTCCGCACCGAACTCGCGCATGGCCTCCCCGAACCGCTGCATCATCGAGCGGGGCGCCGTCGTCCAGTACACCTTCGGTGTCGCCATGGTCATCGCCAGCGCCGTCATCGTGATGCGGTTTGCCTGAATGTGGTCGGGGTGGCCGTAGAAGCCGTTCTCGTCGTAGGTGACGACCACATCGGGTTGGTAGCGGCGCAAGAGCTCGGCGAGTCGGGCAGCGCCCTCCTCCACTGGCGTCTGCCAGAAGGATCCGGGGGCGTCGTTGGTCGACCAGCCCATCATCCCGGAGTCGGCGTAGCCCAGGGTTTCCAGATGACTGACCTTCAGGATGTTGCAGCTCGCCTCGAGCTCTTGGCGCCGCATCAAGGCGACGGCTGCCGGATCGTGCCCGGGGTCGTCCGGCTTGGCACCCCCCGGTCCGTCACCGCAACTGCCGTCGGTGCATGTCACGAGGACCGTGCGGATGCCCTCCGCCGCGTACCGTGCGAGGACACCTCCCGTGCCAGTGGCCTCATCGTCGGGGTGGGCGTGCACCGCCATGAGCGTCAAGGGCCGGTCATTCATGAAGTCCTCCTGTGTGAAAAGGCCGCGGTCCGAGTCTGCGGCAGACATATGAGAGGTCGCCCCGATATCGGGTGACCAGGCGTACCGCGGACCCGGGAGCCCCCCGGATCACGTCGGCCGGACGATCTTTTGGCCTCTCTGTTCCCTGCCCGCGCGGCGCCGGTCCCTCGGCTGGTGCAACAGCGCTGGCCGGATCGGTTGTTCCCGCCACGCAAGGGAACACTCCTGCGCCTTGGCGCTGGCGCCTGTGCACTGCCGTGCGTCGTCGACGGCAGTAAGCTCGACCTGGGCTTCGCCTACGCCCATACCGAGGGAATCGAACTCCGCCTGGACGCAGCCGAGGTCCAGGTTCGCCGGCCGCAGGCCCGGATGCCCGTAGGGGAGTGGGGTGTCGGTGGCGGGTAGGGCTGGAGTCCGCGGTCGCCCCATGGGCAGGGGGTGCTGACGACCCCGTACAGCGGTGCGCTCTGTGCCAGGAACACGGGCGGCCGTTGCGAGGCGGGGCATTGCTGGGCCGCGGCCCGGCTGTGTGGGGCAGACCGGTGGCTGGTCGGTGCGCACCAGGGCGTCCTTGTGGCGTACCTCATTCTGGATGTTCCGATGAGGCGCCGCCGCTGACGGGGGTCCATCTGGAGGACTGGTCTGATCGTTCGGATGCTGCTGTGAGGCGGGTTGGGAGATCGCCGCGGAGGACCTGGGCCGCATCTCGCCCTACCTGACCGAGCACATCAACCGGTTCGGCGAGTACAGCAGGCACGAGTTCGGCATCCGGTTCGAGGCCTACGCCTCGAAGCCCGGCGTCGACTTCACCCCGCTACGCGAACTGGATCTGGCCGCTGCCGGCTTTGGCACGGCCGCCTGGGCTCCATGGACCCGATCCGCAGCGCCGCGCACGGATCGGGCTCGTCTGCCGCCCCCTTGATGGCAGTTGCCGCGCGCAGGCCATCATGGTCGCGCCTGGTCAGTGGGGTGATGACCGGCAGTTGATCCCGGTCCTGGAGTGCATCCGTGTCCCGCGGCCCGGCCGGGCGGGCATCCGCGGACGCGTCCGGATCACCTGTGCGCCGACAAGGGGACCAGCTCACGCCGGAACCGGCAGTACCTGCGGCGACGGCAAATCCGGCACACGATTCCCGAGCGCCGGGACCAGCGGGCCAACCACCGACGGCTCGGTGGCCGAGGCGGGTGGCCCGCTGGTTTCGACCGGGCACGCTATGCCCGCAGGAACGAAGTCGAGCGGACCGTCAACGCACTCAAGGACTTCCGGGCCGTAGCGACGTGGTGCGCCAAGAGAGCGTATGTCTTCCACGGGCCGGTCACCGTCGCCGCGATCCGACTGTGGCTCCGCTGACAACCGCCGCGCACCCCTTGACCGCGCCGCCGGTCAGCCCATGCTTTTGGCGCCGTCCAGGGATTCGCGGATGATGTCGGCGTGGCCGGCGTGCTGAGCGGTCTCGGCGATGATGTGCATCAGCACCCGGCGGGCCGACCACTGCGCGCCGGGCTCGAACCACGGGGCTTTCGGCAGCGGCCGCGTAACCTCCAGGTCGGGCAGAGTGGCGACCAGGTCGTCGGTCCGGCGGGCCACCTCAGCGTAGTCGGCCAATGCACCAGTCAGCGTCTCACCGGGCAGCAGCCGGAACTCGTCGGCCCGCCGGGCCCAGTCGGCCTCGGTCATGGCTGTGAAGTCCCCCATCGCCGAGGGGCCGTTCAGGATGAAGTCGACCCAGTTCCGCTCGACCGCGGTGACGTGCTTGATCAGGCCGCCCAGGCAAAGCTCGCTGGCGGTGGTCCGCTGCCCGGCCTGCTCGTCGGTGAGGTCACGGGTGGTGAAGCGCAGGAAATGGCGGTGCTTGGCCAGCACCTCCAGCAATTCGGCGCGCTCACCGGTGACGGCCGGGGCCCCGGCCAGGTCGCGGGTGGTCAGGTCGTTGACGGTCATGGTCTTCGCCTTTCGGTACTCTTGTTCCGTCGGTCAAGGACCACGCTATGAGCCATAGCGGTCAGATTCTGTCCTAAAGCAGGGATGGACGAAGGGCAGATCGCAGCGGCCAACTCTCGGCATCCGCACCGCCGCAGGCCGGACGCACCTTGCACTGCCGTTGCTCGCGCGGTCGTCCTCCGCGCCGACGCGGGGTGTTCCGGAGTACGAGGACCGCGACAAGACCGCAGCCGAGTCTTCCTTGCCGACTGAGCCGAGGCAGGACAGTTGTCATATGAGCAGGCCGGCTGTCACCCGGGGTGATTGATTTCTTCAGTGGGCAGACCGCTCGGGCGCGTGTGCTCGGGCTCCGGCTGGGGCCGTCCGGGTGCTTGGGCACCCTCCATGACCGCGTCACACGGTCCCGCCACGAGGTGTGCTGCCGCCGCCGACGACATCCACCTCAACGTCCCACTGGAGGAGGCCAAAGCCTGCGTTCTGGTGCTCATCGGGGTCCGCGCCGACGGCTCCATGGAACTGGTCGCCCTCGGGGACGGCTATTGCGAGTCGGGTGAAACACGGGCTGACCTGCTGCGGGACTGCGCCCGCCGGGGCTGCGCGCCCCGGTGCTCGCGGTCGGGGACGGCGCCCTGGGCTTTTGGAGGGCGCTGGCCGAGGTGTTCCCCGAAACCCGCGAGCGCAGGTGCTGGGTTCACAAACCCGCTAATCTCCTCGACTCCCTGCCGAAGTCTGCGCAGCCGGGCGCGAAGAAGGCCATCCAGGACATCCACAACGCCGAGGACCGCGACCGTGCCGAGGCGGCGATCAGCACGTTCGCCCAGCTTTACGGCGCGAAGTTCCCCAAGGCGGTCAAGAAGATCACCGATGATCAGGAGCAGTTGCCGGCGTTCCACGACTTCCCGGCCGAGCACTGGATCCACCTGCGCACCACGAACCCCATTGAGTCGGCCTTCTCCACCGTCCGGCTTCGGACCAAGGTCACCCGCGGGGCCGGCTCCCGCACCGCCGCCCTCGCGATGGTATTCAAGCTCGTCGAGTCCGCTCAGGCCCGCTGACAGGCCGTGAATACACCCCACCTCGTTGCACTCGTCCGCGCCGGAGCCCGCTTCGAACGCGGCTGCCTCGTCGAACGCTGCGAGGCAGCCGCGGCCTAGCCGATCGAGAAGGTGGCGCCGGGGGCGGCGTAGTCGACGGAACCGCCGAACCGCGCCGAGGCACGCGCCACCGCTTGCTGCGGTGTGAGGAAGCGGCCGACGTGCGTGACGATCAGTCGGCCCGCCCCAGCCGTGCTGGCTGTGTCGCCCGTGTCCTCGGGAGTGTGGTGCACCTGCTCGCCCTCGACCGGTGCCTGTGCACTCTCGGCTTCGCACAACAGCACGTCGCATTCCTCGGCCAGCTCCGTGAGGCTCGGGCACGGTGCTGTGTCCCCGGAGTACACCAGTGACCTGCCTGCCGCCTCGATGCGCACGGCGAAGGCCGGAATGCCGTGGGACACCGCCCGGCTGGTCAGCCGGAGCGAGCCAACGGCCGTCTGGTGCCCGTCGTGCAACTCGGTAACGGCGAAGGCGGATTCGATCGGGCTGCGGGCTGGAGTGTTGGTGAGAAAGCCGGCCAGTCGGTCGGCAATTCCAGGCGGACCGTAGAGAGGGATCGGCGCTGCGAGGTGGATATCCGCGTACAGGGCGCCGTAGTACGCGGTGAGCAGGTCCGCGCTGTGATCGGCGTGCAGATGCGAGATCCAGATCGCATCGAGCTCATCCAGCCGCACATGCCGCTGGAGTGGGCCGAGCGTCCCGGTGCCCGCGTCCACCCAGATGCGGGTGTCCCCGCTCGACGCCAGATAGCCGGAGCACGGATTGTCCTCGCTCGGGTAGGGCGTGGCGCAGCCCAGGACCGTGAGGCGAAGAAGCTCGTCACTCATCCCCAGATCCTAGAACACACGATCCACAAGTCTTGACGATTACTCGAGTTCTCCCGAGGCGCTCACGGAACTCGGAGACGGCCACGAGCCATGCGGCGGTCCTCCGCTCCCGCCAGCCGCCCTCAAGGAGGTGGCGATCTCTTGCGCGGTGATGAGTCCCGCGTCTTCGCCGAGATCTCGCACAAATCGTTCGTACTCAGGACTTCGCATGCGCAGAAATGGCTCCGTCCACGAGTGATGGTTCTGGCACAACTTCCGTGCAGCGGCCCCTCTGAGTGACGATCGAGCCTCTCATGGGGCATCGAACGTTCGGTTCAGCGGCAGCTCGGGATGTCCTGGCGCACGGTCAAGCAGTTCGCCGACGCTGTGACGCCGGAGGAGTTGTTCACGGGGCAGTGGCGGAACCTGCCCTCGGTCCTCGATGACTTCAAGCCCTACCTGGACGACCGCTGGAGTGAGGGCTGCACCAACGCTTGGAAACGGTGCCCGTACTCGGACACCACCTTTTCCACCGCGGCCAGGGGTCACACCCCGGCCGTCTGCTGCTCGCCGGTCTTGGCATTGGCCAGACATGCCCGCACGAAGGTCCGCGGCTCGAGGAAGCCCTCGATGTCCTGCGTGCCGAACTGGCGGCTGGGCGATCGACGGCGCCCGCCCGTGTCTGCCGCCTCGCCCTGACGTACACCGGACTCCCGTGTTGAACGCGTTCAAAAATAAGGGCTACGCTGATGCCGAGCGGAGCCGAGGGGGTTCGATGAAGGTAGTGCTGCCCGGGGGAACCGGACAGGTGGGCACGATTCTCGACCGTGCACTGACGGCGGCCGGCCACGAGGTCACGGTAGTTACCCGGCGTCCCGTGCGGGCGCACGACATCGGATGGGACGGGGCTACGCTCGGCCGCTGGGCCGCGGCGATCGACGGCTGCGATGCCGTGATCAACCTGGCTGGGCGCAGCGTCTCCTGCCGTTACACCGCCGAGAACCTGCAAGCCATGATGGACTCCCGGGTGAATTCGGCGCGCGTGGTCGGCGAGGCGATCGCCGCCGCCGCCCGGCCACCGCGCGTCTGGCTGCAGATGAGTACGGCGACGGTCTACGCCCACCGCTTCGACGCGGCACACGACGAGACGACCGGGGTGATCGGAGGCTCGGAGGCCGGAGTGCCGGACTACTGGGCGTACAGCGTCGAGATCGCGGAGAACTGGGAGCGGGCGCAGGCCGAGGCCCCGACTCCCGCGACCCGCAAGGTGGCGCTGCGCTCGGCGATGATCATGAGCCCGGATCGGGGCGGTGTGTTCGACGTACTGTCGCGGCTGACGCGACTCGGCCTGGGCGGGCCGGTGGCCGGCGGCGCGCAGTACGTCTCCTGGATCCATGACGAGGACTTCGTGCGAGCGGTGGAGTTCCTGATCTCCCGGGACGACCTCGAGGGGCCGGTGAACCTCGCCTCGCCCGGCCCCCTCCCGCACCGCGACTTCATGCGGGTGCTGCGCAGGGCCTGGGGCATCCCGGTGGGGCTGCCGGCGACGCGCTGGATGGCCGAGCTGGGGGCTTTCGCGCTGCGCTCGGACACGGAACTGCTGCTCAAGAGCCGTCGAGTGGTGCCCGGTCGGCTGCGTGGGGCCGGGTTCCCCTTCGCGTATTCCGAGTGGGAGAGGGCCGCTACGTCCCTCGTACAGCGGGCCAGGCTGGTTCGTGCGGCGTCGAGGCGGGCCCGTGAATCCAGCCACGCTGTGTAGGCGACCACAAGAAGTGGACCAGAACCCGTTCCCGCGTGCACAGCCAGGTTGGCGACACATCGTGTGTCAGAGCTGATCGGGCCGCAGCTGTACGTATGTCCGCTTGCCGTCTGCATCCGTGATGTCGATGGTGACGCTCTTTCACTCTTCGGCGGGCTCTTCCGGCACCTCGCCCATCCGGTACTCGGCCTCCACCAGTAGTTCCTCGCGCACCCGTACACCTGTGAGGCGATCAGCCAGCGCGAATACCGCCGCCTTCCTGTCGACGTCGGAATCCTCGTCTGGCCCGGCCGAGCAGCTGCTGCATGCCGTCCGGGGTCTTGTCCCCAGCCCACTCGGCGATGGTCCGGCAGTTCTTGCGCGGCAGATCCGACAGCAGTCCGAGCACCAACTGCCTCACCCTGCGCCGGGGCTCGACCCGTGCGAACCGTCCCGCGATCCGGCTCATCAGGCCCTCGAACGCCTCCTGCCAACTGGCAGGGTCTACGCTGTGACCTGCGGGCACCGCATGATCTTCAGTCTTCACACGCCGATGATCAACGGTGGCCGCATCCGTCTCCCCAACGCGTCAGGGTCGCGCAGCGTCCGCCTGCCGTCCTGTGTCAGGAGGACATGTGCAACGTGGCGAGGTCTGGTGGGCCGCGTTCGACGAGCGGCGGCCGGTCGTACTGCTGTCGGGAGACGACGCGTCCGGGATCCGGGTGATGCAGGTCGTCGCTCCGGCGGGCGTCGACATCAGTGGTCTGGGCATCGAAGTGGCAGTAGGAGCCGTGGAAGGACTGCCTTTTGAAGGCGTGCTGCGGATCGCGTTCCCTCGTCCAGGCTTTACCCCTTGCACGTGGCTGACCACAGTGTCTCGGGACGACCTGATCGAACAAGCGGGCATCCTGTCCTCCGCGAAGCTCAGCGAGATTGAGGATGCCCTCCGTCTCGGTGAGCAGGCGAAGGAGCGGACCCCAGCGACGACCGCGAAGCTCAACGAAATCAGGGACGCCCTCCGTCTCGGTGGACTCGGGTAGGCGGAGAAGGAACGGACGCCCCTGATGACGTGGTCGATCTCGTCCAGATGATCGACGCTGGCCACCTGTCTCCTCGGCGCCCTCACGATCGAGATCACGATCTACGGCTGGAGTACTAAAAGGCTTCGTGATTGACACAGCAGACCGCAGAGGGAAACTCCAGCCCACGAGTGCCGCACTGGCATGGGCGCCGTACGTCATCGCCGCCGTTGCACTTTCGGCGGCCCTCACCGTTGCAGCCGTTGGCGGCCCGACGCCGTTGGCCGTTGCACTGGCCGGAGCCGCCGTCGTAGGTGGAGGTGTGCAGATCACTGTGCGCATCCGCCGGTAGCCCGCGTTCCTGAACGGTGTTGTTGGACGTCCGGACCTTTCAGACTCGCTGCTGGGGTCCAGCGTCCGACACCCGATCGGTTGTCGGACAAGCGAGCCTTGGCGCCGCGGGCTCTCGTGTGGGGCGAGCCCTGCCCGACGACCTGCAGCCCTGGCTCAATGCCGCGGCTGGCGGCTCAGAGCTCGGTGAACTGACGCTGTGGGAGACCGTACTGCTGCGCTATGGGGTTCCACAGGGCGGCAGCCTTCTTCTTGGCGAGGGTTGCCTGCTCGCTGGCCGCGTTGCCCTGGTCGGGG
Source organism: Streptomyces sp. NPDC001204 (assembly GCF_053598035.1). Lineage (NCBI taxonomy): Bacteria > Bacillati > Actinomycetota > Actinomycetes > Kitasatosporales > Streptomycetaceae > Streptomyces > Streptomyces sp. NPDC001204. Next base: position 57,497 of record NZ_JBSFJL010000034.1, read on the forward strand.
GTGTTCGTCGGGTGGCCGTTATTGCAGCCGTTGGTGCCGGCCGTCTGGTCGGCCCAGGCGGCGTAGTGGTTGTCGGCGGCGGCGGACGCCTTCCAGGCCGTGGTGAGCTGGGCCACCAGGTCGCCGTGGTTGGGGAGTTTGTCGAAGGTGAGCTGGGAGAGCTTGGTGACCAGGTCGTCGCGCTGGCTCGCCGCGGTGCGCAGGGCGGTCGCCGAACCAGCCAGATTGCTGCACTGCTTGATGGAGGCGACCGCGTCGATCACCGCAGTGCGGCTGCTGTTGCTCGACTGCAGCAGCGCGTCGAGCGACTTCGCTTGGGCCTGCGCGGTGTCCGTCCCGGACTGGCCGCTGCCCGAGGTGGCGGAGTCGTCGGCGGCCGGCTGCTGGTCGTCGCCGCCGACGCTGAGCGCGGTGGTCACGACAATGCCGATCAGAGCGAGGCCGGCCACGCCGATGCCGATGAGCGCGCCCAGCGACAGACGTCGGCCTTCGGCGGGGGCCGGATCGGCGTACCCGGCGTCGAAGCCGGCGCTGCCCGGGCGGCCGCCGTCGTCGCTGTAGCTGGACACTTGCGGGGGCTGCTGCGGCGTCGGCAGGGCGGTGGTCGGTGCGCTGTCCGTGTAGCCGCCGTACCTGTATCCGACGACGCCGAGCGCGGCCGTTGCGGCAACCGGCCGGCCGTCGAGGTACGCCTCGATGTCCGCGCGCATCTCGTCGGCGGACTGGTAGCGGTGGCCAGGGTCCTTGGCCAGCGCCTTCAGGACGATCGCGTCCACCTCGGGAGGGATCTCAGGGCGGAAGGCGCTCGGCGGTTGCGGAGCCTCGCGTACGTGCTGGTAGGCGACGGCGACCGGGGAGTCGCCGATGAAGGGCGGCCGAACGGTGAACAGTTCGTAGAGCAGGCAGCCGGTGGAGTACAGGTCGGAGCGGGCGTCAACGGTCTCGCCCTTCGCCTGCTCCGGCGAGAGGTACTGTGCGGTGCCGATCACCGCGGCCGTCTGCGTCATCGTCATGCCGGAGTCCCCCATCGCGCGCGCGATGCCGAAGTCCATCACCTTCACCTGGCCGGTGCGGGTGAGCATTACGTTGGCGGGCTTGATGTCCCGGTGGACGATGCCGTTGCGGTGCGAGTACTCCAGCGCCTGGAGGATGCCGACGGTCATCTCCATGGCGCGCTCGGGCAGCAACTGGCGACCGCTGTGCAGCAGATCGCGCAGGGTTGAGCCGTCCACGTATTCCATGACGATGTACGGGATCAAGACGCCGTCGACGAAGTCCTCGCCGGTGTCGTGGACCCCGCAGATCGCGGGATGATTGAGCGAGGCGGCTGACTGGGCCTCCCTGCGGAACCGGGCCTGGAACGACGGATCGCGGGCGAGGTCCGCCCGCAGCGTCTTCACCGCGACGGAGCGGTCAAGGCGGATGTCATGGGCGAAATGGACCTCGGCCATGCCACCACGGCCGAGTACCGTGCCCAGTTCGTACCGCCCGCCGTGGCGACGCGGTTCCTCCATGGTGAGTCCCCCTGCCTCTTCCCTTTTCGGAGCCTCCCGGAGACCGAACCTTCAGTACTGGGTTCGGGGAGGCGATGAAGCCCTCGCCAGCCGCTCGACGTGCGGCGACCGCAATGGCGATTGCGTGATCTTAGCCCCGGATCCACCGTTCGGCTCGCCCCGATGATCAAGCTGGGTCTCCGGCGCAGCGCGTGGGCGAGGCGGGGCACCTCAGAAGCCGTTGACTTTCCGGGCTGGCGCCGTGCTGCGCTCTCGCGCACGAGCGCGGGGACGCGGCAGGGTGGCCTTGCGGAGGCCGCCGCCTCCGGCGACAGGACGGGCCACCGGACGGCGCGCGGTCTTCGCCGTCTGGGCCTACGAGCGGTGGGCCGGCCAAGTTGCCGGGGCCGTCTGCTGTGCGTGACTACGAGATATGCGATACGCCGTGACGTACCGCGAGGCGTGACGCCGGCGGGGGCGGGGTCCGCCGGAAGTGAACGCTGTGATCCTCGGTTGTGCCCAGGACGGCGATCGGGACGCTGACCAGCCCGAACGCGATGGCACCGGTCCACACACTCGGGGGTATGACACGCCTCCAGCCGCGAGCAGCACCAGCACAGGAGCCCCGCAGCAGCCCAGCACGAGGAAGGGCCAGCACGGTGCTATGGGCCGAGCGTCTGCCGCACGTCCGGGTAGCAGCGCAGCCGCACTCCGGGCTGCCCTGTATCCCGGGTGGTACGGTCCGTCGCTGCGGTCGCCGGGTCCCAGTGATCACTGGTTCATCGGTAGCGGTTGAGCAGGACGAGCGGGGGTTCTACGGAGCTCTTGCCGAAGTCGCGCTATGCGTACTTCGCAAGTCGTGGCTCGACTTCTTGGGTTTCCACCTGGTCGGCGGGGTATGGCATGGCGGCTTCCTTTGGTTCGGTCAGTTGATCGGCTTGTGGGTTGCGTTCAGTTCGTTGTGGCGGTGGTGTGGTGCGGTCGGTTGTGTATCAGAAGGGCTGAGGCGAGGGCCGCGCACAGGAACACGGCGGTGATGACGGTCATGCCGGCGTGGACGCCGGAGGCGAAGGCATCGCCGACCGCGGCGGTCACGTTCGGGGATGCCGCACGGTGGCCGCTGCTGCCGGTGGAGACGGCGTGCTCGACGGCGGGCCAGGCTGCTCGGGGGACGTGGTGGGCGTCCAGCCGGGCCGGCAGTTGGGCCTGAAGGCGGCTGGCGAGGAGTGCGCCGAGAAGGGAGGTACCGGTGACGGATCCGATCTGGCGGAAGGCGTTGACGGCTCCGGAGGCCATGCCGGCGTGTTCATGGGAGACGCTGACCAGGGCTGCGGCGGTGCTCGGCGCGGCCACCATCCCGCTTGCGACCCCGAAGAGCGCGAAGAGCCACCACACCCGGGCGTAAGGGGTGGTCGGGTCCAGTGTGGTGAGTCCGGCCGTGGCGGCGGCTCCGATGAGGAAGCCCAGGGTCAGTGGGAGCTTGAAGCCGGTGCGGCGGATCACGCGTCCGGTCGCGTAGCTGACGATGACGTAGACGCCGAAGAAGGGCAGCAGCCGCCATCCCACGTCCAGTGCGGCCAGGTGCTGGACGCGCTCGTAGAAGAGCACCGACAGGATGGCCAGGCCGGTGAAGCCGAACAGGGAGACGGCCGCGACGAACATGACGGCGCTGAAGGACACCGACCGGAACAGGGTGATGTCCAGCATGGGTGTGCGGGCCGCGCGCTCGACGAGGACGAAACCGGTCAGGGCCGCGGCCGAGATGACCCAGGCGACGAGGATCCGCGGGCTGGTGTAGCCGTCGTGTCCGCCTTCGATGAGGGCGTAGACGAGGGCGGCGATGCCCAGGACGGCCAGGACCTGGCCGGGGATGTCGAGCTTGCCCTCGGGGCCGCGCGATTCGGCGACGAAGACGGCGGCGGCCATGGTGACCACGGCGAGGACGGCGGTCGACAGGAAGACCGTGTTCCAGTGGAAGTGGTCCAGGAGTGTGCCCGCGATCAGAGGGCCGACGGCGAGTCCGATGCCGGAGGAGGCCGCCCATATGGTGACGACTTCGGTGCGCCGGTGGGGTTCGGGGAAGGTGGCTCCCAGGAGGGCCAGACTGTTGGGCAGGATGAGAGCGCCGCCGAGGCCGGAGATGAGCTGGCCGGCGATGACGCCTCCGGTTGAACCCGCGGCGTAGACGGTGAGCGACCCGATGATCATGATCGCGGCGCCGATGAGGAAAGTGCGCTTGCGGCCGAAGAGGTTGCCGATGGTGCCCGCGGACATCACCAGGCTGGCCACGGCCAGGGTGTACGCGGAGGGTATCCAGACCAGGCCGGTCGGGGAGACGTGCAGGTCGTCCTGGATGGCCGACAGCGCCGACACCGTTGCGGTGATCAGCAGAAAGGTCGTCATGGCGCCCAGGCACATCGCGATGAGCGTGACGGCGGCGGCGAGCCGGGAGGGCTGGTTCGGGGAGGGCCGGTCACCGGTGTGCCGGTCGGCCGGCCTGAGCCGGCCTGGGGCGGGATAAGGAGTGGAAGTCACGGTGTCCTCGTCTCAGCCGCGCTGCGGGTACAGGGCGGCGACGCCACCGGCGAGATCGGCCTGCACCTGGCGGCTGAGGTCGTCGACGACGACCTCAGCCGCCCCGGAGGCAATGCCGTCGACGGCCGCGCGGGCGACGTCCTCCGGGGCGGTCTTGGGTCCCTCGACATGGCGGGCCATGTCGGTGTCCATGTAGCCGACGTGGAGTCCGGACACGGTGATGCCCCGGGGCGCGAGCTGCTGGCGAACCGCGTTGGTCAGGCTCCACTCCGCAGACTTGGCGGCGGCGTAGGCGCCGACGGTGGGAAAGCTGATCCACGACAGCGCGGACAGGATGTTGAGGATGGCTCCTCCGCCCTGGGACTCGATCACGGGGGCGAAGGCCCGGATCATGCCGAGGGTGCCCAGGTAGTGGGTCTCCATCTCCAGACGAACGGCGTCCCAGCTGCCGGTCAGCAGATCGGCGCCCGTGGAACTGCCCGCGTTGTTGATCAGCACCGTGATGTCACGGGCCTCCTCGACAGCCGCGGCGACGGAGGCGGGGTCGGTGACGTCGAGCCGTATCGCTTTCACGCCGGGCAGATCGATCTGGTCCGGTCGGCGGGCCGCCCCGTACACCGTGGCGCCACGCGCGACCAGTTCCTGGGCAAGTGCCCTGCCGAGCCCGCGGTTGGCCCCGGTGACCAGGACGGTGGTTGTGCTGATGTCCATGATTCCTCCCTCGGGATGCGCACACCCCTAGCTGACTTACGGCTGCAGAAGCCAGCCGTGACGCTATAGGCTAACTTTGTGCGAGGCAAGTCAGGTGGAGGGTGGAGAGATGAAGGATCTGCTGGAGGAACGGGACGCCTGGTCCATGGCCAACTGCTCAATCGCCAGGACTCTGGAGATCGCCGGCAACAGGACAGCGCTGCTGATCATGCGTGAGGCGTTCTTCGGCACACGCCGGTTCGACGACTTCGCCAAGCGTGTGGGCATCGGCGAACCCGCCGCGTCGGCGCGCCTGAAGGAACTGACCGCCGCCGGCCTCCTGGAACGCGCCCCCTACCAGGAACCCGGCCAGCGGACCCGGTACGCCTATCAACTGACCGAGAAAGGGCGGGACTTCCTGCCCGTCCTCGCGGCGCTGCGGCAGTGGGGCGACACCTGGGCCGCCGACGAACAAGGGCCCCCCGTGGTCGTACGCCACGAGAATTGCGGCGCCCCGGTGCACGCGGTGCTCCGCTGCGACGACGGCCACGACGTGCCGATCGGGGGCTCGTTCGTCGACGCCGGCCCGGGTCTCATCCGCGTCAGCCCGGACAGCTCCTGAACCCAGCGGCCGCCGAAAAACAGGCAGGACGATTCCGCCAAGCGATCGCCGGCCGGCACGCCACACCGACCCAGACGCCCCCGAGGAGCTGCCGACATGTCCGACACATCGGAGAAGTGCCTGATCACCGGCGCGACCGACACAACAGGAGCGGGAATGCTCAGGTCACGTACGTTCGGCTGGGAAGACCCTGCCATTTCCGCCGACGCCGTTCCTCACCACAGCGGCCTCGACTTCCTCCGCGAGATCCTGGCCGGGCGCCTGCCCGCCCCGCCGATCGCCGCCACCCTGGGCTTCACTCTGGAGGAGGCCGAGCACGGCCGGGCGGTCTTCGTCCTGGTGCCGGGCGAGGAGCACTACAACCCGATCGGCAGCGTCCACGGCGGCGTCTGCGCCACGCTCCTCGACTCGGCGGCCGGCTGCGCGGTGCAGTCCGTGCTGCCCCAGGGAACGGGATACACCTCGATCGACCTGACCTTGAAATTCCTGCGCCCGATCACCGTCGACACCGGAAAGATCCGCGCCATCGGCACCGTCCTCAACAGCGGCCGCCGTACGGCCCTCGCCCAGGCAGAGCTCCGCGACTCCGACGACCGGCTCCTGGCCCACGCCACCAGCAGCTGCATGCTCTTCCCGGTCGCGGGCCGCTGACCATCATGCGCGGCGCGATGGAGAGGACCTGCAAAACCGGCTGACACGTCCGGGCCGCATCGGCCAGGTGTTCTCCTTGCTGCCAGCGCCCTTTGGCCGAGCCTTCGCCGAGGACGGGTTCAGGCTCGACCTGGTCGGGGTTTCCGGCGTTGGCGGTGCCCAACGCGGGTGTCGCCGCCTCGCTCGGCTACGAGGACGGGCAGACTCCGGCCGAGGAGATGTCCGCGGTCTCCCGGATCGTGAAGTGCGGGACACGCCCAGGAGAGCGGCTAGCGCAAGCCGTCGAACACGCGGCCGTCCTCGGCCGAGGTCAGGCTGCCTGAGGTGCCGTGGTCGGGGACCGGGAGCCGAGGACGTCATCGCCGCACAGGTCCTGCACCCAGGTGGTCCGGTAGACGGTCTCCAGGTACCGCTCACCCAGATCCGGGGCGATGGCCACAGCGGTCAACTCCCGTCCCTCCCGTCGAGCCAGCCAGGCCATCGCGCCGCTGACCACCGTCCCGGTGGAACCCCCGAACAGAAACCCACGCCTGGCCAGCCGGTGACAGGCCCGGATGGTGTCGGCCTCTTCGACGCGCACCACATCGTCGACATAGGACTCGTCCAGCAGCGGGGGGCGGATGCTGGTGCCCAACCCGGGAATCATCCGGCGACCAGGGACGCCTCCGAAGGTCACCGAGCCGATGGTGTCGACGGCCACGACGCGTACCGGCCGGTGCCACGTGCGGAAGTAGCGCGCGCAGCCCATCAGGGTCCCGGTGGTGCCGGCCCCGACGAACAGCACGTCCAGGTCCGGGAACTGCCGGGCGATGGCCGGGGCGGTCCGTTGGTAGTGGGCCATGCTGTTGCTGGGGTTGGCGTACTGGTTGAGCCACACATAGCGCTCGTCGCAGGCGCACAGCGCCTGGACGTGATCGATGCGCGCGCCGAGGAGCCCGCCGACGGGGTCGGGCTCGGTGATGACGTGGACCTGGCTGCCCAAGGCCTCCATCATCATCCTCGTCGCAAGGTTGCAGCGGGAGTCGGTCACGCACAGAAACCGATATCCCTTGTTGGCCGCGACCACGCTCAGGGCCACGCCCAGGTTGCCCGAGGACGACTCGACCAGAACCGAGTCCGGCGTCAGCAGTCCGTCGCGTTCGGCACTCTCGACCATTTCGACGGCGGCCTTGACCTTGATCGAGCCGGCGAAATTGAATCCCTCGCATTTGAGGAACAACGGGTACTCGAAGATTCCCTCGAGGTCGACGTAGAGATCGTCCTCGTTGAAGGCCTGGGGGGCGGATATGACAGGCATGTCGTCTCCTCGCGACTACAGGAGGTCTCCCTGTAGCCGATCCGTCTCTGTGTCGTACAGGGAGAAATTCGGCGGCGAGCGGCGACTCGCCGGAATGCCTCCAGTACGCCCAAATCTGAGCAGTCGTGTCATGCCGCCGAAATTCGGGACTTGACACGCGCCCTGTGCGCCCGTATACGGCGCGACGGGATCCGGTTGTCGCGCCACCGGGATCAATGACCGCTTTCCAAGCCCGATCACCATCGGTTGGCGCCCTGTCTCCTGCCCCGCAGTCCCCACCCGTAAAGCGCCGTACGGGACGGTGGCGTGCGATGCAATTGCCGGGCGATTCACCCGTGGATTGATCGCGTGCCGTGCAACGCGGGCGCGAGCAGCGCGACGTGTGCAGAGATCAAGGGGCCACAGTGCGGCGAGCGCGAAGTGGCTCATTATCAATGCCAGACTTCGATGTCAAGCCCCGAAATTCAGGGACAGGACAGGAACTCTCCGGACGGGCCTACTGAAGAGGCCGGGCGTCACGAATCCGTACACGCTGAGGAAACGTCCTCGAGGAGTTCTTGTGCTAGACAAAATGACGGACGCAATTGCGGCTGATCCGGCTGACATCTCGACCTTCCAGGACGACAGGGCGGCCGGTTCGGCGACCGGCACCGAGAGGCTTCTGGCTGAGGTGCTGGCCGGCGTCGTAGGTGTGGAGCAGGTACCGCCCCACAGTCACTTCTTCAATGACCTGGGCGCAGATTCCCTGGTGATGGCGCAGTTTTGTGCGCGGGTGAGGAAGCGGGAGGACCTGCCGGCGGTGTCGATGAAGGACATCTACCGGTATCCCACCATCCGGAGCCTCGCCGTCGCGCTCTCCGACGCCGCGCCCGCTCCCGTCCCGTCCCCGTATTCGCTCGTGGACGCGTCGGCGCCGGCGCAGACTTCGGTCGCGCGGACGCCTGCCGGTGCAAGGGCTCCGGCCGCCACCGTGCGATACATCTTCTGCGGAATGCTGCAGTCCCTGTTCTTCCTGGGCTATTCCCTGCTCACCGCCTTCGCCGCCGCCGCAAGCTACGCATGGATCTCCGCTGGCTCGGGTCTGTTCGACCTCTACCTGCGATCGGTTCTGTGCGCCGGCGCGGGTTTCCTGGGGCTGTGCGCCTTCCCGATCGTGGCGAAATGGACACTCATCGGCCGCTGGCGAGCAGGCGAGTTCCCCCTGTGGGGCATGGAGTATCTGCGCTTCTGGGTCGTCAAGACCCTGATCCGCACAAGTCCCCTGCGGCTGTTCATCGGCTCACCGCTTTACGTGCTCTATCTCAGGGCGCTCGGCGCGCGGATCGGCAGGGGCGTCACGATCCTCACCCGTACGATCCCGGTCTGCGCCGACCTGCTCACCATCGGTGACGGTACGGTCATCCGCAAGGACGTGCTGCTGTCCTGCTACCGCGCCCACGGCGGGCTGATCCAGACCGGCCGCGTCACGCTCGGCAGCAATGTGCTCATCAGCGAGCACACGGTCCTCGACATCGGAACCGAGATGGGCGACGGCGCCCAACTGGGCCACGCCTCCTCCCTGCACCGCGGCCAGGTGGTGCCGGCCGGCGAACGCTGGCACGGCTCGCCGGCGCAGCCGAGCGACGTGGACTACGGGAGGGTCGGCCCAGCCGACTGCCCCACCCGCAAGAGGGCCGCGTACGGTGTTCTGCAACTGCTGAGTCTGCTGGTGCTGTGGCTGCCGCTGACGACGGGCGCCGTGAGCGCCCTGCTGGCCGGCGTCCCGCTGCTTCACCCGCTTCTGAACCCCCGGCCGATGGCCAGCCCGGCGTTCTTCGTCGATGCCCTGATCGTCTCCTCGGCGGTGCTCTGCGGCTCGACGCTCGGCGGCCTCCTGGTCCTGGGCACCGTGCCGCGTGTCCTCAACAGGGCCATCAAGCCTGGCAAGGTCTATCCGCTGTACGGCCTCCAATACGGCATCCAGCGGGTGATCACGCTGATGACCAACAGGAAGTTCTTCGCCACGCTCTTCGGCGACAGCTCCGGCATCGTCCACTACCTGCGCTACCTCGGATACGACCTGTCCCGCATCGAGCAGACCGGGTCGAACTTCGGCACCGAGGTACAGCACGACAACCCGTACCTGAGCTCTGTCGGCACCGGCACCATGATCGCCGACGGTCTGTCCCTCATGAACGCCGACTTCTCCAGCACTTCCTTCCGCGTGTCCCGCGCGTCGATCGGGCCCCGGAACTTCCTCGGGAACCGCGTCGCCTACCCCTCACAGGGCAAGACCGGAGACAACTGCCTGCTCGCCACGAAAGTCATGGTCCCCACCGATGGTCCGGTGCGTGAAGGCGTGGGCCTGCTGGGCTCACCCAGCTTCGAGATACCGCGCACAGTGCTGCGGGACAACAGGTTCAACCATCTGCGGACCGGCGATGAGCTGCGCCGCCGCCTGGCCGCCAAGAACAGGCACAATGCCGCAACCGCCGGCCTGTACCTGCTGGCGAGGTGGAGCCACCTCTTCGTGATCACCCTTGTCACCATGGGCGCGGCCAACCTCTATCCCGCGCTCGGTGCACCGGCGATCGCCCTGGCCACCGTCCTCACCTTCACGTTCACCATCGTCCACTTCGCGCTGATCGAACGGGCCTCCACCGGCTTCAAAGCGCAGCAGCCGCTGTACTGCTCGATCTATGAGCCCCCCTTCTGGCACCACGAACGCTTTTGGAAGATGGCGTCGGTCGACTACATCCAGGTCTTCAACGGCACCCCCTTCAAGAACGTCATCTGGCGGCTCCTGGGGGCCCGGATCGGCAAACGGGTCTTCGACGACGGCTGCTTCCTCCCGGAGCGCACCCTCGTCACCATCGGCGACGACAGCACGCTCAACGCCGGGACCGTGATCCAGTGCCACTCACAGGAGGACGGCGCCTTCAAGTCCGACCGCAGCGCCCTCGGCAGCGGTTGCACCCTCGGGGTCGGCGCCTTCGTCCACTACGGCGTGACGATCGGCGACGGCGCCGTGCTTGCCCCTGACTCCTTCCTCATGAAGGGCGAGGAAATCCCCCCGCACGCCAAGTGGGCGGGCAACCCGGCCCAGGACACGCCGGGCAACGAAATCCCCCTCGAGGACCGCCCGGAAGCCGACGCCGCCCACGCCGCCCGAGCCCATGGCAACTGACACCGCGACACCAGCCACAAGCACAGGAGACGAACCGATGGCAACGCACCCGAACCCCACCCGAAACGGTCTGGAGTATTGGCGGGACGTACTGACAACCGGCGGATTCACCCCCGTGCCACGCTGGACCCTCCACCCGGTGCCCGGCGTGAGCCAGTACGAGACACAAGTCCCCGAAGGCATCGTCACCGGGCTGTGCCGGCTGGCCGACGAACTGGCGATACCGCTTGACTCGCTTCTGCTGGCGACGCACGCCAAGGTGCTCGCGGCGCTGTCAGCTGAGGAGCAGATCACCACCGGCTACGTCACCCACGGCGGCAACCTCCTGCCCTGCCGGCTCACCACCGCACCCGCCTCATGGAGGGAACTGCTGCGCACCACCCACCAGGCGACCACTGAACTGCTGACGCACCAGGATGTTCCGGCCTCGGACATCGACCATCTCAGGCGCGAACTGGGCCTGATCGGGCCGTTGTTCGAGACCGTTCTCGATCCCACCACAATCGACGGGGACCTCGCCGGGGACACCACGCTGCGGGTGGGCATCCGGCCCCACAACGGCCGACTCATGCTGCGACTGCGTTACCGCACCGACAGGCTCGACGCCGACAGCGCCGCCCGCATCGCCGGTTATCACGTGACCGCGCTTGCGCTGATCACCGCCGACCCCGATGCCGAACACGCGTGCCAGAGCCTGCTGTCCGATGAGGAAGTGCGCTTCCAGCTCGACCGACTGGCCGGACCGACAAGGGAGTTGCCGAGCGCGAGGGTACATGAACTGTTCGAGGACCGGGTGCGGATGCACCCGGATGCCATCGCGGCCGTTCACGCCGACCGGCAGTGGACCTATGCGGAGCTCAACGCCCGGGCAAACCTGCTGGCCCGCGCCCTCGCAGGCCGCGGACTCGCCCGCGAGGATGTCGTCGCGGTGGTGACCGGACGCAACTTGGACTGGCTCGCCGCCGTCCTGGCGGTCTTCAAATCCGGAGGCGCCTACCTCCCCATCGAGCCGCACTTCCCGGCCGAACGCATCGCTGCCATCCTCTCCCGCGCCGATTGCACCCTGGTGCTGACCGAACCGGGCAGCACCACCACCCTCGACCAGGCACTCGAGTCCCGGCCCGGCATCGAGAGGCTCTTCGTCGAGGCGGCCTACGAAGAAACCCACGCGGACGACGATCTCGGCATCCACGTCACGCCCGACCAACTGGCATACATCTACTTCACCTCCGGCTCGACCGGTGAGCCGAAAGGCGCGATGTGCGAACACGCCGGCCTGCTCAACCACCTCTACGCCAAGATCGACGACCTCCGGATCGGCGAGGGGCAGGTGGTCGCCCAGACCGCGCCACAGTGCTTCGACATCTCCCTGTGGCAGTTGCTGTGCGCCCTGCTGACCGGTGGGCGAACCCTGCTGGTCGAACAGGAGGCCATCCTCGACGTCCCCCGATTCCTCGACACCGTCACCGAGGGCAGGGCCACCGTCCTGCAGCTCGTGCCCTCCTACCTCGAAGCCGTCCTGACCGAGCTCGAACAGCGCCCCCGGGCACTGCCCGACCTGCGATACCTGTCGGTCACCGGGGAGGCACTGAAGAAGGAGATCGCCGAGCGCTGGTTCACCGCTCAGCCCCGAATCGCGCTGGTCAACGCCTACGGGCTCACCGAGACCTCGGACGACACCAACCACGACGTCATGCACCGAGCGCCGGAACGCATCCTGCTCGGCCGCCCGGTCAACAACGTGCGCATCTACGTCGTTGACGAACACCTCGCACCAGTGCCGCTGGGCGCCCCGGGCGTGATCGCGTTCTCCGGGGTCTGTGTCGGCCGTGGATACATCAACGATCCCGAACGCACGCGAGCGGCCTACCTGGCCGATCCGCAACGCGCCGGCACACGGCTCTATCTCGGTGGTGACTACGGGCGCTGGCATCCTTCGGGGAAACTGGAGTTCCTCGGCCGTCGCGACGCCCAGGTCAAGATCCGCGGGTTCCGGATCGAGATCGGCGAGATCGAGAACGCGCTGCTCCGCCTCCCCGGTATCCGCGACGGCGCGGTGGTGGTGGCCGAACGCGCCGATCAGAGCAAGCATCTGGTCGCCTTCTACTCCGCCGTGAAGCCCGTCGACCCCGGGACCCTCAACGACCTGCTGGGCGCGTCTCTGCCCACCTACATGGTCCCGGCGGCCTTCCACTGGCGCGCGAGCCTGCCGCTGACCGCCAACAGCAAGATCGACAAGAAAGCACTGACGGCGCTCGCCGCACAACTCGCGACCAGCGAGCACGACCACGAGGCGCCGGCCACACCGACCGAGCAGCGGTTGGCGGCCGCCTGGGGGCACGTCCTCGGCGTGCCCCAGGACCACATCGGACGCCGCGACCACTTCTTCGACCGCGGCGGCACCTCCCTCTCGGCGGTGAAACTCGCCGTGGCCCTGGACCGCGCCGTGGCCCCCAAGGACGTCATCGCACACCCGGTCCTCAACGACCTCGCTGCCCTGGTCGACAACCGACGCGAACGCCACGCAACCGGACCAATGACCTCTCTTTGAACCGCATCGAAAGGAACAGCACCATGTCATACGCGACACCGGTGTCCCTCCCCAACGTGGAGCTGAATCCCGGCAAACCGCCGATCCTGCACGTGGACACCGCCGATGCTGCACCAGCCTGGGCAGCGGAACACCACCGCGCACTGCGCACCCTGGTCACCGAACACGGCGCGGTCCTCATCCGTGGCCTGCATCTGCGCGACGCGGAGCGGGCCGGCGACGCCCTCTACCGCCTGGCCCCGGCCCTGATGACCGACAAGGAATCCTTCGCCCCCCGCCGTACCTACACACCGGGTGTGTACTCCTCCTCCGCATGGCCGCCGAACCAGCCGATGTGTATGCACCACGAACTCAGCTACACACTCCAGCCCCCCGGCCTCATGCTGTTCGCGTGCCTGACCGCACCCACGACCGGCGGAGCCACCGCCGTCGCCGACGCCGCCGCCGTCCTGGAAGCACTGCCCACCGATCTGGTCCACCGCTTCGAACAAGAAGGCTGGCTGCTCTCCCGCACCTACAACGACGAGATCGGCGCCTCCTACGGCGAGGCCTTCGGCACCGATGACCGCAGGGCCATCGAGGACTACTGCCGCACAGCCGGTATCGAATTCGACTGGCAACCCGACGGCAGCCTGCGCACCCGCCAGCTCCGCCCCGCCGTGACGGCCCACCCGGTCACCGGCCGCCGCTGCTGGTTCAACCAGATCGCCTTCCTCAACGAATGGACGATCGATCCCGAGATCCGCGATTACCTCATCGACGTCCACGGCGCCGAGTCGCTGCCGTTCAACACCCGCTTCGGGGGCGGCGACACCATCGGCCCGGACATCATTCAGCTCCTCAACGACACCTACGCCGCCCACACCGCCCGCGAACCGTGGCGGGCCGGCGACCTCATGCTCGTCGACAATGTGCGCACCGCTCACAGCAGGGAGGCATTCCAAGGACCACGTGAGGTGCTTGTCGCCATGGCCGAGCCGCTGAGCCCGGTCCCATGCCCGCCGACCGGCGAGATGAGCGCCGGATGACCACCGTCCGTTCCACGGCTATGGAGCCCGTCATGTCCCAGCCGCACACCGTGCCCCCGTTCGCAGTGATCTCCGGCGCCCAGGTCGAGCACGCCCTGCAGGGCAGGGAAGCGCAGATCGTGGACCTCATCGAGGCCACCTACCGGCTGCACGCCGCAGGGGAGTCGGTCAATCCTCCCTCCTACTTCCTGCGTTTCCCCGACCGACCCACCTCCCGGATCATCGCGCTGCCCGCCTCGATCGGCGGACAGGCGCAGGTGGACGGGCTCAAATGGATCTCCAGTTTCCCCGACAACGTCCAGGCCGGCATCCCCAGGGCGTCCGCCGTCCTGATCCTCAACGATCACGACACCGGCTACCCCTTCGCCTGTCTGGAAAGCTCCATCATCAGCGCCACCAGAACCGCCGCATCCGCAGCGCTGGCCGCCGACCGCCTCACCCGCAACCGGCAACGCCCCACCCGCATCGGGTTCTTCGGTACGGGCCTGATCGCCCGCTACATCCACACCTTCCTGACTGCCGTGGGCTGGTCCTTCGACGAGATCGGTGTCCATGACCTGTCCCACCGCAGCGCAGCGGGGTTCCGAGACTACCTCCAGCAGACCGGCAGCGCCGCACGGATCACCGCGCAGGGCAGCCCCGAGGACCTCGTCCGTTCCAGCGACCTCGTCGTGTTCGCCACCGTTGCGGCCGAGCCACATGTCAGGGACCCGGCCTGGTTCCACCACAACCCACTGGTTCTGCATCTGTCCCTGCGCGACCTGGCGCCGGAGATCATCCTCGCCTCGACCAACATCGTCGACGACGTCGAACACTGCCTCAAAGCCGACACCTCCCCGCACCTGGCCGAGCAGCTCATCGGCAACCGCGGCTTCCTGCACGGCACTCTCGCCGACGTCATGAGCGGACGAGTAACGCCCCCCTCGGGCCGGCCTGTGGTCTTCTCGCCGTTCGGCCTCGGAGTACTCGACCTCGCTGTCGGCAAATACGTCTACGACGAGACGGCCCGCTCCGGAGAGCTCAATGTGATCGAGGACTTCTTCCACGACCTGCGCCAGCACGGGTGACCGGCCCACAGCACCCCGTGGGTCCGCCGGGACGACTGCCCCGTCTCGCTCGGGTACGCGGATCAGGCAAGGCAGCAGTTGGGGCCTGCTCTGCGTCCGGATCACAATGTGCGTGTTGGAAGCAGTTGTCCTTCCGGACGTACTGCGTTTTCGCTGGCGGGGCATAGGGCTGGCGATCTGGTGGGAGTGACGGCTTGTCATGTCGTCGCTGCCTGCGGGGTCGTGGATGCCGTCGGTGGTCGGGCTGCTGGAACAGCGCGAGCTGAGTGCTCGCCGTCGGGTGGATGAGCTGCGGGAGGAGCCCGACGGTATCCAGGCCGAGCCGGCCGTGGCCGATCGGGAATGGCAGGAGTCAGCCGCCTTCCGAGGTGGGTGTCGTACCCGCCGCCGCGGGTGCGAGCCTGCCGAAGACGACGACTACGCCGACGGACCGGCACCCTTCTCGGAGGCAGCGTCAGATCCGGCCTCCGGACGTACGACGTCAGCGGGAGTGGCCGAGTTGGGCGAGGGCCTGGTCCAGCATGTCGACGAAGAAGTCCACCGCGGTGGCGTCGATGCACAACGGCGGCTTGATCTTCAGGATGTTGAGGTGGTCGCCGGTGGGCTGGACGATTACGCCGAGGTCGAGCATGCGGTCGCAGAGTTCGGCGGTCTCTTCCGTGGCGGGTTCCAAGGTGACGCGGTCCCGGACGAGTTCGAGGCCGAGGTAGAGGCCCGAGCCGTGGACGGCGCCGATGATGCCGTAGCGGTCGGCCAGTGCCTCAAGCCGGCTCTTCAGACGGCCGCCGACGCGCACCGCATTGCCCTGGAGATCCTCATCGCGCAGGGTGTCCAGGACGGTGAGGCCCACGATGCTGGAGACCGGACTGCCACCGGTGGAGGAGAAGAAGTAACCCTGGTCGCGGTACCGGTCCGCAACCGACTTGGACGTGATGACGGCGCCGAGGGGGTGCCCGTTGCCCATGGCCTTGGCGACACAGACGACGTCAGGGACGACCTGCTGCTGCTCGAAGCCCCAGAACCAGTGTCCCAGGCGGCCGTAGCCGACCTGGACCTCATCGGCGACGGCCAGACCGCCGTGGCGGCGGACCGCCGCGTACACCTCGGCGAGGTAGCCGTCGGGCAGGGCCACTCCACCGGCGTTGCCGTAGAAGGTCTCGCTGAGGAAGGCTCCTGCCGGGCGACCGGAGGCGGCCAGCTCGTCGATCACCGCGGCGGCCTCGGGCCCGTAGCACACCGCATCTGCCCCGCGGTGCAGGCCACGATAGGAATTGGGCGAGTCCACCGTGTGGACCCAACTCGGCCGGGTTGCCAGGGCGTTCGGATTGTCCTGGAGTGAGGTGGAGACCGCGTCGGAGGCGTAGGTCCAGCCGTGGTACGCCTCTCGCAGTGCGACGACGTCGTGCTGTCCGGAGGCGCCGATGGCCAGCCGCAGGCCCAGATCCACCGCCTCGGAACCGGAGTTGACCAGGAACACCGTGTCCAGGGGCTCGGGCAGCAGGGCGGCGAGGCGTTCGGTGAACTCCACCACCGAGGCGTAGTGGAATCGCGAGTTGGTGTTGAGTCGTCGCAACTGCCGGGAGACCGCCTGCTCGACGCGGGGGTGCGCGTGGCCCAGCGGGGTGACGTTGTTGACGATGTCGAGGTAGGAGCGGCCGTCGGTGGAGAGCAGATGGTGGCGCCAGCCACGCTCGATGCGGGGAGGTTCGGCGTAGTAGTGCTCCTGCACGGTCGCGAGCACGGCGTCACGTCGGTCGAGCAGGTCCCTGTCCTGCGCACGGCCGGCGGCCCGGAGACCGATGAGCGGGGCGGGGTCTGCGGTGAGCGCGAGCCAGCCGGCGGCGTATTCGGGGCGTACCGACGGAGGGACGGAAGGGCTGTCGGCGTTGCGCAGCGAAAGGTGGAGTGGGGTTCCGGTGGGGAGATGGGCGAGGTCCTCGCCCGCCTGGACCGCCGAGCCGGTGGAAACCACTGGGTGAACCGTGCGGGGGAAGGACAACGTCAGCGCCTGCGGGCCGTAGGTGATCTCCACACGACCCGGTGCCGTGGCGAGGACCTTCCCCGCGGCGGGGGCCTGCGCCACGGCAGGCCGGCCGAGCCACAGGTCGATGCCGGTGGGAACCGTGGGAGCGGAAACGGCTGACAGTGCCGGGGCCTGAGTGAGCCGTGGATGCGCGTACGGGGTGGCCACCGCGGCTGCTCCGTCCGCGAGTGCGGAGGCCGAGAGCCAGTCCTCGGTGCCGGCTTCGAGCCAGGCTCCGTGGTCCATGGAGTCGGCGCCGGTGGACAGGTCGAGGAGAGTGATGTCGTCGGCGGCGAGGCCGCGCAGCAGCAAGTGCGCCGGTGAATCGGCGCGGGCAGGCACGTCGGCCAGGCCGAGCGCGTCCTTGATGAGGTGGATCATCACTGGAAGGGGCAGGCGGGTGGCCTGCTCGAATATGTGCCACTCGCGGTCGAGCGCGGCCTTGGCGTAGGCGTTGTCCTCGTCGACGGCGGCCTGGTGCCGCCCGCTGGCGACCAGGCCGGCCGCGCGCAGGACCACGAGCGGCCACAACGCTTCCGCCTCCTCCTGGGAGAGCGGCCGAATGGCGTGGAAGGCCCGGACGGCGGGCAGCACGTGATGGGGCTCGACCCCGTCGTGGTGGAGCATCGAGGAGAGCGACACGGCGAGTTCGCCGACTGCCCAGCTCGTGGTCACGTCACCGAAGTCGATGACCCCGTCGGGCATGGGCAGGCGGCCGTCGGGAGAACGGATGAGGTTGTCGTCGGTGAGGTCCAGGTGGACCGCCTGAGACGGAAGCGCGGCGGCAAGCGTCTGGACCCGCGCCCAGGCGTCGGCGGTCGCGGCCTGAACGGCGGTGCGCCGGTCGGGCTCGTCGATGTGCTCCGCGAGCTTGGCGACGACGCGGTCGGCGTGCCGCAGGTCCCACTGGAGAACGCGTTTGAGGCCAGGGTGGTGGAAGTCCCGCAGGGCGGTGCTGACCTTTCCGCCGATCGTGCCCATGGCCGCCACCGCGTTCGGGGACAGGTGCCGTGGTCCCGAGAGCGGACCGCCGGGCAGGTATCGCATCAGCCGCGCGATGGCCGGCCCGCTCGCGGTGTCCACCGTCGTGCACTGCGGTGAACCGTCGGGGCGGCGCAGGACGGTGGCGATGCGCAGTTCTGGGTGAGCCGCAGCGATCAGGTCGGCGGCGGTGTCCTGGGCCTCGATCTCCGTAGGGCCGAAGGCAGGGTTGGCGATCTTCAGAATGGCCAAGGCCGTGCCATCGTCGCCGTGCAGCAGGAAGTTGGCGTCCTGCTGGCTTCCCAGCGCCTCCGCACGCACGCCGACGCCAAGGTGTCGGGTGCCGATCCGCTCGGCCTGAGCCAGTGTCACCTGGGGTGCGGGGAGAGCGCCTTGGGCGAAGAAGTCGATGGTGCGGTACTCGTCGTGCGGCATGCGGGATTCCTCGGCTGGTGGGTGGAGCGTGGTGTGGGCAGGCCCGGCGCGGATGCTCGGACGTCTCTAGTCGACTTCCCACAAGAAGCGGTGGGTGTGAATCGCGAAGTAGGGGAAGGTCTCCACCGATGTGACGCCCTTGATGGCCCGTACGACGTCGTTGATGAAGTCCAGAAGATCACCAGGGCGACTGCGTACGACCTCGGCGAACAGGTCATAGCGGCCAGAGGTCAGGACCGTGTACACGACTTCGTCATGCCGGGACAATTCATCGGCCACCGCGCGGGAATCGCTTTCGACGCGCAGGCCGAGGAGCGCCACCGTCTGCTGGCCCATGGTCATCGGGTCGGTCACCCCGACGATCTGGACCGTCTTGGTGTCGATCAATCGCTGCAGCCGGTGCCTTGCCGCCGAGGGCGACAGTCCCACCTTCGGCCCCAGCTCGGTGTAGGGGATGCGACCGTCGACCTGCAGCTCCCGCAGGATGGCGCGGTCGATGTCGTCCAAGAAGGGCCCCCTCACTCGCGTGAATAGCAAGTCATGTAGTCGTTTCAAGCACAATGACGGATGTCCTCGCTCGAATCAAGTGTTCTGACGACAGAATCGAGCGAATCCTGGCTCGCAGGCTCTCCGCGCACGCCGAAGCCCTGTTGGGTTCCCGGCCATGCCGACTGACCAAGCCGACGCCGGCGGGTCATCGGTTTCCGTCTATGCCGCAGCAAGGTGAGCCCCCATCCGGGCACACCGTGGGTTGCCTGTCCCTGCAGAACAGCGCCATAGACAGTCCGCTCCCACGCTTCCGTGACACCCGCGGAATGCCGTTTGGGGCGGGCCGCCACGAAGATCAAGCTCATACCCGGGTCCGTCGTGTCGGGGGTTCAGGACCGGTGGGCAGTGGCGGGAGATGCCGCAGGAGTTCGGTGCCTGGTCGACCGTCCACAACGGCTTGCGGCAGTGGTGTGACGCCACCGTCTTCGAGGCCCTGCTGGAGGGCGGCCTGATCGCAGAAGCCGCGATGCGGGGTGAGGTGGACCTGTCCCTGGTCGGCATCGACCCCACCATCGCGCCCGCTCATCACGACGCTGCCGGGATGCACCTGGGCGAGGACGTCCTCGGGTTACTGGAGAGGGCTGCAGCCGAGATGGAGAAGGCCAGGTCAAAAGGGACAGCCTTGCAGAACCAGACGCGCAGGGCGCCGATATCGATCCCGAGCGGGAGGAGCGGCGACG
This sequence comes from Streptomyces sp. NPDC001204, assembly GCF_053598035.1. Lineage (NCBI taxonomy): Bacteria > Bacillati > Actinomycetota > Actinomycetes > Kitasatosporales > Streptomycetaceae > Streptomyces > Streptomyces sp. NPDC001204. Next base: position 77,265 of record NZ_JBSFJL010000034.1, read on the forward strand.
CATCCGGCGTCGGCGAAAACTCCGGCTGAAGGTCGCCCTCCTGGGACGCGCCAGGGGCGGGCAGACCAGCAAGGTTCGTCTCGCGGCAGAGCGTAATTGCCGGCCGCTGGCGCCCCTGGCCGTCGGTCAGCGCGCGGACAGTCCGCAGTTCGTCCCCGTGCTGGGGAAGATACGCGTCCGTAGCACCGTTGCTCGCCCAGCACCGGACCGGACGCGGTCGCCGGGGGACAAGGCCATTTTTCCCGCGGCAACCGGGCCTACCTGCGCAGACGTGGCACCAGGGCGGTGATGCCGGAGAAGAGGGACCGGGCTCGGGCTGCCAACCGGAAGAAGAAGGGCTCCGGGGGCGGTCGGCCCGTCAGCCACGACGCCGACCTCTACAAGGAGAGGAACACCGTCCGCGCCTGATCAGCAGGCTCAAGGCCCGGCGAGGCGTCGCCACCCGATACGACAGGACCCCAGGCAGCTACCTCGCCGCCCTCCACCTGCGTGCCTCGATGATCTGGATCAAAGACCTCACACGGACCCCCACTGACCACGACTTGTTCTGGGCTCCCAACCGGTCGTAGAACCTGATCGCGTCCGTGTTCCAGGGCGGGGTCTGCCACTGGACTTGTCCGAACAGCAGGATCTCCAGCCGCCGAGCCAAGTCCGTGGGCGGAGGCGCCGCTCTCTCGTGGGCGCCATGCTCGGCTGCCAGTTGGGCCACACCAGGAAGATCAGCAACGCGTGCGCGTCGCACCCGGGCCACTCCGGCGCCGGTCACCGTACCTCGCCCTCCAGCACATCGCCGCTCCAGGCCACGAGCCGCTCCTCGACCGAACCGTGGCTGTCGAGCACGTGACGGGTGACGGCATCTCGTTCGTGCGCAAGGACCGCCGCCTCCCACACGCACGGGGCGAGGCCCGTTCGGCCGGGCCGGAGTTGAGTGGCATCGCCGACCGGACCGGTGAAGATGGCGAGGTCGGACATGTAGCCCTCGATCCAGGTGTGCACCAGGATGTAGTCGCCGTCGCCACCGGCATGGATGAGCAGCACGGAGAGCCCAAGAGAACCCCGCAGATGCGCCGACGAGAGGTAATCGGCGGCGACCCGCAGCGCGGTCTGCACGTCCTCGTCCGTCACACTCCGTCCGGGCGCTTCGATCGCATAGGGCTTCACCAGGTGCCCGGCGACCGCGCGGCTGCCCAGTGGGTGCACCATGCGGGCCTGATAGTCATTGGCCAGCGCCAGCAACGCCCCCGAATCGACGGCAGTCAAAGACTGGCTGAGCTGAGATTCCGAAAGATCGGTCATACGACCATGGTGCACGCCTGCGCTATACGTCCCACAAGATCCGTCGGCCAGGGAGCTACCTCCCTGGCCTCTGCTTGCGTGCCTCGATGATCTGGATCCAAGACCTCACCCTGACCACCCGCTGATCACAGGCTGGTCTCCCGGTACGGGACACGGCGGTCTCCGGCGCGTCTTCGAGGGGACGCGCCGGAGACCGGTCGGTTTGCCGTCGTATCGGAGGGTGGCGGCGGATGTTGGATTAGCGGCGGCAGTCCCGGTGGGCGGGGTGCCAGACGCGGGTCCAGTAGCCGGCGTGTGCACGGTGGTTCCGGTCCCGGTATCCCGGGTGCCACAGCCGTGACCAGTAGCCCGCCGCTTGCACGCAGTGGCGCGACGCCGGCGGCTGGTGGTGCGACACTACCGGCGGCTGGTGGTGCTGAGGTGCCGGCTGGTGGTGCTGAGGTGCCGGCTGGTGGTGCTGAGGTGCCGGCTGGTGGTGCTGCGGTGCCGGCTGGTGGTGCTGCGGTGCCGGCTGCTGGTGGTGTTGTCCTACCGGCGGCTGTGGGTGCTGCGGTGCGGCCGATGCGGTGCCGACCGTGCCGACGGCAGCGCCCGCGGCCAGAGCCACCGTCGCTGCGCCCAGGGCCGCAGCCCTTTTCAACCCGTTGATCATGATCAGGCCTGTCTGTGCGAGTGGGGCTGACGCCCCGCCATTTTCCGGACCGGTTCGTCCGGAGACGCACTGATCCTCCACCTTGCGACACCCGCACATACTGAAAAACACCGTCTGTTACGAAATGCGGATGGATTTCTCATTCAGCTCAAATATTCATATATGTGAGTCAGGTGTAGTGCGTCACGAGCCGACTCCGTGGCGATCGGCGTGCGTCCGTGCGCCTGAGCAGGTGAAGTTCCCCCGTGTGGCTGGACAGCCTGATACTGGGACGGTCGGCCCCGGAGGAAGCAGTTCCAGGTGCCCGGGAGATCGGGGTGAGCCCGGAGGGTCCCGTCATGGTCCTACTCAGCGACGCACCCGAGGGGCTCGCAGCTCTTCATCAGCAGCCGAGTCGTCGTGAGACTCCGGGCGGCCAGGTGTATCGAGCCATCGAGGACAACCACTCCCTAGCCATACCCGGAGTCTCGGGATCTCAGGACCATACGACTGGCCTGTCCGACCTACCAACAACGTAGGACACCAGGGGACGTGACCCGTTCGTCAACGGCAGCCGGAGCACGCTTCGGCAGCCGGTCGCGGCCAGCCAGCCTCGGGGTGGACATGGGACTTGACCCGGATCTTGGGCACGGCGTATGCGGCTGAGGCCAGGGTAGTTGATGGTCTGTCGAGGGCTCTTTCGTGGTCAACTGGACTGCGGTGTCCGAGGTCGGAGTGGCGGCGCCTTGTGTTGTAGCCATGCAGCCGGTGGAACAGGTCGAGCCGGGCCTCGCGCTCGTCGGCCCAGGCCCTGGGGCCCTGGAGCGTCTCTCGTTTGCAGGCGGGGTTGAAAGATTCGGCGAGCGAGTTGTCCGCGCTGCCGCCGACCGTACTCATCGCCTGCAGGACTCCGGCCCTGCAGCAGGCGTCGGCGAACGCCCGGCTCGTGTACTACCCAATACACCAGCTGTGAATTCGCCGACGTCGTCCAGGGGTTCGGTGCCCGTCTGTTGGTCGGCCGCACGGGCCAGCGCTGGGACAACGCACTCGCCCAGTCCTTCTTCGCCACGTTGAAGCGGGAGATGCTCGGCGATCGGACGTGGCCCAGCCGGGCAGCCACCCACACCGCGATCTTCTGGAGACGGTCACCCCGACCTCCTGCAGCAGGGGCGGCGCGAACCCGCACGGATGCGTGATGACGACGTGGGTACGGCGGGCGGCGGCAGCCAGCGTGGCGTACGTCGTCAGAAGCGGCGAACCCGCCTGGTTCCGGCTAGGAAAACGTGGCGCCCCAGGTGACCGGCCCGACGATGCCGTCCACGCTCAGGCCCCTGCTCGACTGGAAGCTGCGGCAGGCGGAGTCGGAGCCCGGCCCGTACTGGCCGTCCACGGTGAGGGAGTAGCCGTGCGCGCTGTTCATCCGATACTGCCAGGTCGCCACGCTGGCGTGCACGAAGGTCGGCGGCTGGCGGAAGCTTACTCCGGGATAAGGCAAGGGGCCGCCAACGGGGTTGACCTCGCCGCTGAGTACGCGGGAGTACAGGTTGCCCGGACAGTCAGTCGCGTGGTGGTCGCGGTGGCCGGTGATCGCCTGCGCGGTGCCGCCCTGCACCCGCAGGCGGTCGATCCCGTAGCGGATGGCGTCGATCAGCCCGGCCGTGATGGTGTCGTAGTTGCTGCTGGTACCGCCAGTCAGCGCACAGACCGCGTACCAGTCGTCGTTGCCCTGCGTGGTGCCCTGGGCGGCGGTACGGACGTTCTCGCCGCGACCCTGGAAAAGGTAGCCGTGGACACAAGCGAGGTGGCTGTAGGCGACGTCCGACCAGCCGTTGGAGTCCATGTGGAAGTTCTGGATGCCCCGCACCTGGGCGGCGCAGTCGGCGTGGTTGGCCTTGGCCACCTTCACGGCGTCGACATGATGGACGGCCACGCCGCCCTGTGCCGGGGTGATGTTGCTGCTGATGCTCTTGGGTGACCGGGCGCCCCACTGGGAGCGGGTGACGAACGTGGCCATCAACTCCGCCCTCCTCGGCCCAGGGCACAACTGACGGTGGCGTTCAACGGCTCGGCGTGGGCGTTGCGCACTGCGTCGGGGCCATAGACTGCGCCGGCGTGGCGGGGGTGCGTGACGATGGCGAGCTCGCGGCTCCCCGCGGGGAGGGGGGTGGCGGCTTGCGCGGGTCCGGAACATATGACGGGCAGCGCGAGCGCGCTGCCGGCTGCCGCCAGCAGCGCGGCGCGGCGAGATGGGCCGTGGGTCAACGGTCCTCCAGTTGGGGCGCAAAGTGGGGTTCGATTGTCCGGACCTTGGCAGGTTCCCGTCAAGAACCGTGGTCCGAGTCTCCCGGCTGTCCCGCCGCGATCCCGGTGCTGCTGCATGCCCTTCTCAATCGGGCTGCCGCGGCCGAGGCCCAGCGTGTGCTCACCAACACGGGGTGCCGGTAAAAACCCTGTCATCAGCCGCAAACGGCGGTGATCTTACGGGGGACGTCACCCGTGTGTGTGAGTCCGGGGCCGTACATCTGCGGTGGGTGAAGCCCTGCGAGGACGATCGATGATCGTGGCCCGTACCCCGTTGGACCTGGACGAGCTGGTCGAGCACTGGACGCTGCTGAAGGACGAGCAGGGGCTCGTGTCCGGCAAGCACGGTGCGACGCGACTTGGCTTCGCCGTGTTGCTGAAGTTCTACACGCAGTACGGCCGGTTTCCCCGGGGCCGGTTCGAGTTGCCGGGCGAGGCGGTGGAGTTCGTCGCCGGGCAGGTACCGGCTCGCGCAAGAACGCCACGCACACCGCCTTCCGTGAGGTCGGCCCCGTCATCCGCACCGTCCAGCTGCTCCGCTACCTCTCCGACGCCCCGCGGCGCCGACGGGTGACCGCCGCGACGAACAAGGTCGAGGCGTTCAACGGCCTTTCCCAGTGGATTGGCTTCGGCAACGGCGGCGTCATCACCGACAACGACCCCGTCGAGCAGGAGAAGGCCGCGAAGTTCAACGCGCTGCTCACCAACGCGGTTACCTTCCACAACGCCCTGGACATCGCCGAGGTCGTCCGCCAGCTCCAGGAGGAGGGATGGGAGATCGACCCCGAGGACCTGGCCCACGTCTCGCCGTACGTGACCGAGCACATCCGCCGCTTCGGCGAGTACTCCACCCATGAACTCGGCCTCCAGCCCGAGGCATACGACCCGCACCTGGACGTCGACTTCAGCCAGCTCCGCGGTGACGAGCCGCCCACCAGCGACGGCTACGGCCAGGCAGCGCGACCCCGGCTGACCGCAGCGTCCTGGACATGCTTGGTGCCCAAGGCCCGCGCCTGGGTCACCGTGCTGGCCTCGCCGCGGTGGTGGCGCCTGCCCAGGGAGGACCGCGGGCCGCTACCGGTCCGGCGTCGAACTCGGCCTCTGGACCAGCCGCCACGTCCGCAGAAGCGGCCTGTGCCTGTCGTGCTTGGTTCGGCGAGAGCAAGCCCGACATCCGGTTCTGCGACGGCGGCGACTGCCGCAACTTCGCCCGGCTCCTGCACCTCCTCACCGATACCCAGGGACCGAAGTAGACCGCGTCAGGTTCGACCGCGTCGGCCAAAAACACGCGAGCGGCTGGCAAGCAGCCCCAGGTCACCTCCGGAGCAGGACTTTCGGGGCCCCGGACAACTGCCCGGCCTCCGCTCAGCTCTTCCGCTCACTCAGGACGCAGAACTCGTTGCCCTCCGGGTCGCGGAGGGTCACCCAGTGCTGCTCGTCCTGCACGGTGTCGACACGCCGGGCACCGAGGGAGAGCAGCCGGGCGACCTCGGCTTCCTGGTCGTCGGGGCGGAAGTCGGGGTGGAGCCGGTTCTTCGACGTCTTGCCCTCGGGGACAGGCACGAAGAGCAGGCCCGGCATCCGGTCCGGCTCAGGCCGGATCTCGATGATCTCCTCGGATTCGTCGACCACAACCCAGCCGAGAGCCTTGGCCCACCAGCGCCCGAGAGCGACGGGGTCGGCGGAGTCGACGATGATCTGTTCCCACTCCAGTGCCATGGGCCTGAGCATAGACAGGGCCGGCGGCCCACCCCGCGAAGCCGCACAGCAGACCAGGTTCGCCGAAAGCGTCGCAGCCCTCTACTCGAACATCCCCAGAAGCTGCCGCTCCATCAGGACGCCCTTGACTACGGATTAGGTTCGCCGGGTTGGTCGTCGTGGCGGTTGGATGTGCGGTGACGTCCGATCCGACCGCTGGAGGCGCGGTGGCCGAGCCTGTCCGTGTGCGCAGACTGACCGACCAGGAGGGGCAGCGGCTGCAGCAGATCGTGCGCCGGGGCAGCACCAACTCGGTGCGCTATCGGCGCGCGATGATGCTGCTGGCCTCGGCCGGCGGGAATCGGCTGCCGGTGATCGCCCAACTGGTGGCGGCCGACGAGGACACCGTGCGCGATGCGATCCACCGGTTCAACGAGATCGGCCTGGCCTGTCTGGAGCCTCGGTGGGCGGGAGGCCGTCCCCGCCTAATGGGAGCTGCCGGGTCGAGAGACTCGGTGCCGTAGCCGCCAACATCTTCGGGTGCTGGACCGGCATCTGCACCACCTGCCACCATCCCCTCCCCAGCAGGACCCACACGACACCAAGATCGAGACAGACCTAACGGAGTCCTACTAGATGGAGAAACGCTCCTTCGCCAGCAGCGGCCGCACCCGCGAGGCGAAGCCTCCCGAGCGGAAGGGGCGCTGCAGCAGGCCGGGACGCAGTTGCTGCGCGAGCGCGGCGGCGATCATGCCCTGGTCGAGCGCGAGCACGAAGTCGCTGACCCGCCCGGTCCGCACGTTCACGGAGTCACGGAAGCCGTACGTGTCGTCGTACGCGCCGAAGTCCACGTCGAGCGCCTTCAGGTTGTCGATCGCCTCCTCGCGCGCGTGCGGCAGAGCGAGGAAAGAGGCGTGCGGGGTGACGACGCCGAGGGAGTTGTAGCCGTCCTCCTGCATGCCGATGGCATCGACGCCGTACTCGCGATAGCCGCCCTCCGGGATGCTCGCGGGGGAGAAGCCCCAGTAGCCGTACTTCTCCTCGTCCAGGCCGTGCTCGATCTGGCTGCGCACATACCGGTCGTGCGTGAGGCCCCACGCACGCGGGGACCACTCCGGCTCCGGCACGAACAGCGGTACCATCAGCGCCTCGAACATCGACCCGCCCCACGTGGGGACGAGCTTGCGGCCGCGGTACGTGTAGTGGCCCTGCCAGACTCGGATGCCGTCCATGGCGACGTACGAGCCCTCGGGCTCCTGCTCCTGGCCGCTGCCGGGCAGCAGCGTGCGGAACATGTGCCAGTAGTGGTCGGCGGGCAGGCTGCCGTCGGCGATGCCGAGGTAACTGGCCATCCGGGGTTCGGTGTTGAGGGCACCGTAGTGGTGCCCGGTGGGCTCACCCTTGCCCGGCTTGTCGGGCCAGAAGCCACCGCGCAACTGGCCCGGGCCCGCGACCGGGTCGGCCGCGTCGTACGGCGTGTAGTAGTACGACCAGTCGGCGCCGGCGAGCAGCTTCGCGACACGCGGACGCAGGGCCGGGACGGCGTCGGCGGCGATGCGCAGGCCCGTGACGAGCCAGGCGTTGTCGACGGACGAGAGGAACGGGCGGACCGGAGCGCCGCTCTCGGGCCAGGTCGTCAGGACGGAACCGTCGTGCGCGTCGTACCAGTTGAACCAGAACCCGTGCGCCCGCTCCAGCCGCTCAACCGCGGACACAGTACGGGTCAGGCTGCGCTCCATCGCGTTGCGGGAGATTACGCCGAGCCCGCCCGCGGCGGCCGTCGCCCACAGCCCACAGCCGATGTTCGTCGGCGAGGTCTGCACGGACGGGACGGGGCTGCCGGATCCGCTGACGTCGATCTTGTCGGCGACCAGGCCGATGTCGGTCGTCATTGCCTCGATCGAGCGGTACGTCGAGTGGAACCACTTCCGCAGCGGCGGTGTATCAGAGGTAGGAGCGAGACGACGACGCGAGGAGACGGCATCGGCGGTCGGGGCCGGGCCGGAGACTGGAGCGGCATCGGCCGACGGTGCGGCGCCGAGCGCGATGGCGGCGCCGCCGGTGCTTACGGCGGTGAGGAAGGTACGGCGATCCATGAAGGTCCTTCTCCCGAGAGGGCAGGTGTGGAAGGGGATTTCGTGGTGCTCGTGGGAGTGCGGGCGGGGTCGGCGCATATCAGGGATGCGCCGACCCCACCTGGGCGGGCCCGTGGAATCAGGGGCCGCGGGCCCGCGGGGGCCGGGTTCGCGGGGGTCAGGTCCCGCGGACCCGTACGTCACGGGGCGGCGGCGGGGCGTGTGCCGCTCCGGACGGTCGTGGGGTGAGTGCGGCGGCTACTGCGCCGGCACCCACCGGCTGGGGGATCAGACGCGCGGCAGGACCTTCTGGCGGCCCAGATCGCCGAGCCACCGGGCCGCCGGCTTGGGTGTGCGCTCGAAGGTGTCGGGGTCGAAGGAGATCAGGCCGAAGGTCGCCTTGTAGGTGCCCCACTCGTAGTTGTCGAGCGCGCTCCAGGCGAGGTAGCCGCGGACGTCGATGCCGTCTTCGATGCAGGCGGCGACGGCGTCGAGCGCCCCTGTGTAGTAGTCGATGCGGCGCTGCTCGTCACTGGTGGCGATGCCGTTCTCGGTGACGACCAAGGGCGTGTCGGGGCCGATGAGTTTGGCGGTGTGCCGGATTGCGTGTCCGACGGCGGTGGGGTAGTACTCCCACTGCGTCAGCGTCCGCTCGGCGTCGGGCGGCGCCGGGACGGGACCCTCGGGCCCGATCTTCGTCCGGGTGTAGGACTGCACGCCGATCCAGTCGTCGCCGCTGGCCGCCTCGATGAAGACGTCCTCTCGCGGGTGGCGGTAGGCGGCGGTGACGCCCTCGGCGTCGGGCAGCGCCTGGTACACCTGGTTGGCGATCGTCCAGCCCACCTGGATTTCGGAGTTGATGGCGCGCACGGCCTTCACGGCGGCGTGGTGCGCGGCGATGACGGCGTGGGTGGTCTCCTTGTCGGGGAGTGGCAGACCGGCGGGCGGGAAGCCCTGGTCGCCGCGCTTGGCGAGCCCCGCCATCACGGCGATCATGTTCGGCTCGTTGATGGTGCATACGTGGCGCACGCCCTCACCGATGATCGGCGCGCACTCCTCGACGTACCGGGCGAAGAGCTGTACGGCGCCGTCGGCGGTCCAGCCGCCGAAGTCCTCGAACCAGCGGGGGACGGTGAAGTGGTGCAGTGTCACCATCGGCCGTAGGCCACGCGCGATCGCGCCCTCGACCATCCGCCGGTAGTGCGCTATCTCGGCCTTGGAGAAGTGGCCTCGGGCCGGCTCGATGCGTGCCCACTCGACGCTGAAGCGGTAGTCGGTGAAGCCGAGTTCGGCCAGCAGGTCCATGTCCTGCTCCCAGCGGTGGTAGCTGTCGCAGGCGTCGAGGCTCGGCTCCTGGATCCCCGCCGTCGGGTCGTGCTCCTTGCGCCACCAGTCGCTGTTGATGTTGTTGCCCTCGATCTGGTGGGCCGCGGTCGAAGCACCCCACAGGAAGCCGTCGGGGAATGGGGTGGTGCTGCGCGTCATGGTGATGTCCGTCTTTCTACGTCCGTGGGAGGAGCGTGCGCGGGCCGAGAGCTGGGGGCCGGCTCACTTCATGCCGGCGGTGGCGATGCCCTGGGTGAAGTGGCGCTGCAGGAGCGCGAAGACGAGCAGCACGGGCAGGACGACGAGCAGGGAGCCCGCCATCAGCATTCCGTTGCCGCCGCCGACCGTGCGGTTGGGGTCGTTGGCGAAGGTCGCGAGCGCCACCGGCAGCGTGTACTTGTCGGGGTCGTTGGTCGCGATGAGCGGCCAGATGAAGTTGTTCCACGACCCGAGGAACGTGAAGATCGTCAGCGTCGCCAGCGCCGGCCTGACCAGCGGAAGCACGATGCGCCAGAAGATGTACCACTCGCCGGCGCCGTCCATCCGGGCCGCCTCGAGCAGCTCGTCCGGGATGGTCGTCATGAACTGCCGCATCAGGAACACCCCGAAGGCGCCTGCTGCGAACGGCAGGACGAGGCCCATGTAGCTGTCGAGCAGGTTCAGCTCGTTCATCAGGACGTACAGCGGAAGGATCATGAGGTTGCCCGACACCATCAGGGCGGCGAGCACCACTCCGAAGACCTTGGAGCGTGCGGTGAAGTTCAGCTTCGCGAGCGCATAGCCGAGCATCGAGCAGAACAGCAGGTTGCAGCTGGTCACGAGCACCGCGACGATCAGCGAGTTCAGGAAGTACTGCGGCATGTTCAGCTGGTCGAGCAGATCCCGGAAGTTCTGCAGCGTCCAGGCGGAGGGGATCCACACCGGCGGGCTGGCCGTGAGGTCCTTCTTGGTCTTGAAGGCGCTGAGCGCCATCCACAGGAAGGGGGCGGCCATCACCAGCAGGCCCAGCGAGGCGACGACGTAGAGCAGCGGTCGGGGGCCGCGGCCCTGGCGGCGCCGACGGTTCAAGGACGGGCCCGGGACAGGCGCGGTGGCGTGCTGGGCGCTCATTTCGTGGCGTCCCTCATCAGTCGCAACTGCAGCACCGTGATGCCCATGATCACCACGAAGAGGACGTACGCCATGGCACTCGCGTAGCCCATGTTGAAGAAGTTGAAGCCTTCGCGGTACATGTCGAGCGACACGGTCAGCGTGGCGTCGGACGGGCCGCCCTGGGTCATCACGAAGGGCTCCTCGAAGACGTTGAGGTAGCCGATCGTGGTGATGACCGTGGCGTACAGCAGGGTCGGGCGCAGCAGCGGCACTGTGATGCGGCGCAGTTCCTGCCAGGCGTTCGTCCCGTCGAGGCGGGAGGCCTCGCGGACCTCGGTCGGGATGGCCTGCAGACCGGCGATCATCAGGACCATCACCGTGCCGAGGTTGCGCCAGACCGCCATCGCGATCAGGGACGGCATGGCCCAGGTCTCGGAGCCGAGGAAGTCCGGTGTGGAGAAGCCGAGTTCGGCCCCGAGGCCCGCGATCAGACCGTCCGAAGGGTCGAGCACGAACCGCCACACGATCGCCACGGCCACGATCGTGGTGACCACGGGGGCGTAGAAGCCGACGCGGAAGAAGGTGCGCGCCCGGTCGATGCCGTTGTTGAGCAGGATCGCCACGAGCAATCCGAGCCCGATCGTCAGGGGGACCCCGACGACGACGAAGTAGGCCGTGTTGAAGAGGGCCGTGAGGAACTTGTCATCGCCGAAGAGCTGGACGTAGTTGTCGAAGCCGATGAACTTCGCCTCCAGCGGCCTGGTGACGTTGCGCCGGCCGAAGTCGGTGAAGCTCATCAGGAGCGTCGCGACGATCGGGAAGAGCATGAAGACGCCGAACAGCACGAGGAAGGGGGTGGAGAACAGCCAGCCGGCCAGGTTCTGCTTCCCCATGGGGCGCTTCTTGCCGCGCCCCTTGCCGGAACTGGCGCCGGGCCCCAGGGCGTTGGCTGCCCCGGGCCTGGCGGGGGTGGGTGTCGTGGTGGACATGTTCTGCCCTTCGGACCATTGCTTGCGCGATTCGCTCCGCGTGCGCGGGCTTGTGGGGGGTTGCTTCAGGAGGGAACCCGCGAGGGTCACTTCACGAGGCTCTCGATCTCGCCCTGGGCCTTGTCGAGCGCTTCCTTCGCGGAGGACTTGTCCTGGGTAACCGATTCGATGGCCGTGTCGACCTTCGAGGTGATCTCCGTCCACTTCGGCTGGACCGGGGAGACCTTCGCCGACTCCATCTGGGCCTTCCACACCTTCATGTTCGGGTCGGTCGCCAGGTCGCCCGACCTCCAGGCGTTGACGTTGGCAGGGAGGTCCTTGGTGCGCTTGAACCAGTCGGTCTGGCCCTTGGCGTCGGTCAGGTACTGGATGAACTCCTCGGCAGCGGCCTTGTGCTTGCTGTCCGCCGAGATCGTCAGGGCCGAGCCGCCCGCCATGGAAGTGGAGGACTTGTCGGTGGGCACGTTCGCGACGGCCCACTTACCCTTGAGGTCCGGGTAGTTGTCGTCGAGCAGGCCCATGAACCATGGGCCGCCGAAGAACATCGGGACGGAGCCTTTGTTGAAGTCCTTCGTCACGTCGTAGCCGGGACGGACGGACTTCTCGCTGAGGCCCTTCTTGAAGTAACTGTCGTAGTTCTCAAGAGCGTTGACGGCGGCTGGGCTGTTGATGACGGGCTTGCCGTCCTGGGTGACGATCTCGCCGTCGGCCGAGTACAGGAACTGGTAGAAGCTCTGCACGGTGTCCAGGCCGCCCGGCTGAATGGACAGGCCCCACTTGGTTCCGGCCTTCTTCTGGTAGGCCTCGGCGGCCTGCTGCAGCTCGGCCATGGTGGCCGGGGCCTTCTCGACGCCGGCCTTCTTGGCGAGGTCGGTGCGATAGAAGAGCACGCGGGTGTCGACGTACCACGGCACGCCGTAGGTCTCACCGTCGATCGTGCCCTGCTGCCAGCCGGCCGGGAAGAAGTCCTTCTCCTCGAAGGCCTTGGTGTCGACGGGCTCCAGGGCGCCCATGTCCGCGAACTCTGCCATGTAGGTGCTGCCCATCTGCATCACGTCGGGCAGCCGGCCGGCGGCAGCGGCGGCGACCAGCTTCTGGTGCGCGACGTCCCAGCCGATCGGGGTGATCTTGAGCGTTATGTTCGGGTTGGCCTTCTCGTAGACCTTGGCGACGTCGGCGAGCTTCTCGCCCTCGGTGCCCATCGCCCAGACGGTCAGCGTCTGCTTCTTGTTCGCCGCGATGTCGCCGCCGCCGGAACCGCCGCAGGCGGTCAGGGTCAGCGCGGACGCCAGGGTGACGGCGGTCGCGGCGGTGGTGGCGACGCGGTTCATGGGCGGCTCCTCCTCGATGTTCCCGGGATGTACGCGCTGTCTGTAAGCGCATACATCACTCTGTGGCAGCCCCGGCGGATGTGACAAGAGGCGCCGTGGTCACACTCCCGTAACGGGAGTGACATCCGGGAACGTGGTGCCACAGCACGGATACACCGGCAGAGCTCGCGGCCGCCCGCGTATCCGTGCCGACGGTCGCGACAGAAACCAACCGAGATCCGGCGTCGGAGCGCGGTCCGCTGTGCCGGAAGCGGAACGGAGCGTCCGAGTGGGGCCCCGGGCGGGAATCCTGGCGGGGCCGGCCGGGTCCCCCCTTAGGGTCGCGACCATGACGGCTGCCAACGCGGTTCAGCGCTCCTTCCCGCACGACTTCCCGTTCGACCCTGCCTACGGCCGGACCCTTGACGGCCTGCTGCGCGTCCCGGTCCCCAATGCCCCCACGGACTTCGACGCCTTCTGGCGGTCTCGCTACGGCGAGGCCCTACGGGTCGCGCCGGAACCGGAGGCCGGGCAGCTCGTCGAGGAGCGCGACGGAGTGCGGATCCATGAGGTCTTGTACACGTCGGTGGGCGACGTGCGGCTCGGCGGCTGGCTGGTGCTCCCCGCCCCGGGGCCGGTGGAGCACGGTTTCGTCATCGGCCACGGCTATGGCGGGCGTAGCGGGGTCGGGCCCGACGTGCCCCTGCCGTTGCCGAGGTCGGCGGCGATCCTGCCGTGCGTGCGAGGGATGGGGGAGCGGGGCCTGGTGCCCGGCATCCCAACACTGCCGGACCAGCACGTGCTGCACGGGATCGCGTCGCGCGAGACGTACGTGATCGGGGATTGCGTCGCGGATCTGTGGTGCGCGGCGACGGCGTTGCTGGAACTGGTCCCGGAACTGCGGGAGTCGGGGGCCGGACTCGGATACCTGGGAGAGAGCTTCGGAGGCGGCCTCGGAGCGCTGGCGCTGCCGTGGGACGAGCGGTTCGCGGCCGGCCAGCTGACGGTGCCGACGTTCGGGAACCACCCGCTGCGGCTGACACTGGACTGCGTCGGAAGCGGGGCCTCGGTGCGGCGCCATCACGCCGAGCACCCGGCGATCGTGGAGGTGCTGCGGTACTTCGACGCGGCATCGGCAGCGACCCGGGTGCGGGCCCCGGTGCTCGTGGCCCCGGCGCTGTTCGACCCGTCGGTGCCGCCGCCAGGGCAGTTCGCGGTGTTCAACGGGCTGTCGCAGAGCGCGGGGCGGGAGCTGCACGTCCTGGACGCGGGCCATTTCGAATGGCCCGGGAAGGCGGAATCGACGGATCGACTGGCGGCGGCCAAGGGGGAGTTTTTCGGTCGGGTGTTGGCATAGGCCCCGCCGGCTCGTGAACCGGCGTGGCCGGACAGTTCGCGAGCCTCGCTCCGCGTACGGGACCTGCTGATCGCCTCACGCGCAAACAGTCCGACCCTGCGCCCCCGTAGCCACCCCGCTTCCCGATGCGAGCACATCACCTTTGTGTGACCGGGCGCAATTCTGCATAACCTTCCTATGTCCGCAGACCTCACCTCCCTCCCGGCCGGCGAACGCGTCGGCATCGGCTTCTCGGGCAGCCTCGACACGTCGATCGCCACCGCGTGGCCGCGTGACAAGGGCCGAAGCCGGGTCAGGTCATTGTCGGACCCGGGCTGGACCCCGCCGACTCCGGGCTCCGGCAGGGCTGGTCCCGGTCGGCGTCATCGCCCGCGCTCGAACCCGGTCAGGGGCATCGCTCGCACCCGCAACTCGCCCGCCGCACCACAGACACCGGGAGCATCATCGACACCGGCTCCCCGCCTTGCGAGCCGTTGAGCCGACGTACGAGCAGTTCCACCGCCTCCTCGCCCATCCGTCGCATAGGCTGTCGCACCGTCGTCAGTGCCGGCCGCACGAGGCGGCTCAGCGCGATGCCGTCGAAGCCGGTGACAGCCACGTCCTCGGGGACCCGGACACCGCGCCGTTCCAGCGTGTGCAGGGCGCCCACCGCCATCTGGTCATTGGCGAAGAGCAGCGCATCGGGACGTTCGCCGCGCCGGTCCAGCAGTGCGTCGGCGGCCCGCGCGCCTTCCGCCTGCGTCATCATCCGGGCCCGCAGATCCGGCTCGTCGCCCACCTCCACCCCCGCGGCCCGGCACGCCTCGACGTACCCGCGAAAGCGTGCCTCGACGTCCGGCGACTCCTCGGCGGAGCCGACGTAGGCAAGCCGGCGAAGGCCGTGGTCTTCGATGAGGTGGCGGGTCAGTTCGCGCTGGCCGTGGGCGTTGGCGACCTCGACGTGGTCCAGGTGGTCGAGCAGCTCGGACTCGCGCGGCCCGGCGAGCATCACCACCGGCTGCCGGCGCGATATGACTTCCAGCTCCTCGGTCGGCACGGTGCGGGCGAGCACGGCGAAACCGTCTACCCGGCCCGCCACCTTCGCCACCAGGCTCTCCGGCCCGCCCTTCAGGGACGCCGCGATGAGCAGCGCGTACCCGTGGCGGCGCGCGGCGCGCTCCATGCCGCGGATGATCTGATCGGAGTAGAGCATCGCGGCGTTGTCGTCCGCCTCGTCACCAGCGCTGGCCTCCGCCTCGGACTCGGCGTCCGGGTCGGAGTAGTCGGGGAAGCACAGACCGAGGACGCCGGTGGAGCGGCTGGCGAGGCCGCGCGCGTTCCCGCTGGGTACGTAGCCGAGCTCACGGGCCACCGCGAGGACGCGTTCACGGGTCTGCGCGCGGACCGAGCCGGGGTTGCGGTAGACCCGGGACACGGTGGCGATGGAGACGCCGGAGCGCTCGGCGACGTCGTACACCGTGGGGGCTGTGCTCACTGCGTGGGACCCCGAGTCTGTTGAGGCACGGCAGTGCCCTGAAGCGAATGAAAGCGCATTCACCCTAGTTCGGGATATTACTCGTGGGCAAGGCCGGGTCTCCGGGACGGTGCGTTACTGCACCCCGGGGGGCTCCGATCGCGCCAAACGCGACGAGGGCGACGGCCTTGTGCGGGCGCTGCCTCTCTGCCATGGGGTCAGCGTCGGGTTGGCTGCGCGGCGGCTGTACCGCTCGAAAAGTCGTCGTCACAGGTGGCATCGGTTACGGTTCATTGGCTTACAGCATGTCCCAGTCGTACAAGGTGGCCGGAAGTTGCTCTCCCTGCCCTCGTTGCTGCGGCGGCCAGGCATTCGGCGCCTCTTCCAGGCAGAGGAACCAGCCCAGCGAGGCCCTGTCCGCGGGGCCGCCCCTGTGCAAGTCGAACAAGGACATCCGGCAGTCGATCCGCCTCAACATCAATGTCTTCTCCCTCTGGGACAACGGCACCGTGTCCGTGGCCAAGGTCGGCAGTCTCAATGTCAAGTGGTCCCACCGGCTGCCGCTCGCGCCCACGTCCCTGACCGTCACCACGTGCGGCGCGTGCGGCTGTGCACAACCGTGACCACAGCGCAGCCCGCAACGTCCTCTTCGAAGCACGCCGTATCGTCGCCGCCGGACGGGCGGAAACGCCAAACGCCTCGTGGAGCACCGGTAAGACCAGGACGAAAGTCCCGGCACAGCGCGTTGAAGCAGGGAGCCCTCGGAAGGGTCGGACGGCCCAGGCCGGAATCCCTGGACTTCAAACCGGGGAGGACGTCAACCTCTTCGCAGAGCGCTGCTCTGTGCTGCCTGTCCCTGGGCCGACCGCCGGCTCAACTCGAGTGAGGCCGGGCCAGGCCGTGGTCGTAGGTGAAGATCACCGCCTGGATGCGGTCGCGAGCGCCGATCTTGGACAGGACGCGGCCGACATGGGTTTTCACCGTTGATTCGGACACTACGAAGTGGGCGGCGATCTCGCCGTTGGTCCAGCCCTTGCCGATGGCCACGAGGATCTCGCGTTCGCGGTCGGTGAGGGACGCCAGTCTCGGGTCCTCGGCGGAGCCGTCGGCACGGGGTGGCACGAGTTGGGCGAATTCGTGCAGCAGGCGGCGGGTGAGAGCGGGCGCGATCACGGCGTCCCCCGCGGCGACGGCGCGGATGCCCGCGAGGAGTTCCTCGGGACGTGCGTCCTTGAGCAGGAAGCCGCTGGCTCCGGCGCGCAGGGCCGCATGAACGTACTCGTCGAGGTCGAAAGTGGTCAGGACAAGCACCCGGGAACGGCCGCCGGCGGCGACGATACGACGCGTGGCCTCGATACCGTCCATGCCCGGCATCCGTACGTCCATGAGGACGACGTCGGGGCGCAGCTCGGCGGCCTTGCGCACGGCCTCGGCTCCGTGCGCGGCCTCGCCGACCACCTCCGTCTCGGGCAGCGAGTCGAGGAGCATGCGGAAGCCGTACCGCTGCAGCGGCTGGTCGTCCACGACGAGCACGGAGGTCACCGGGTGACACCGTCCTCGGAAGTCAGGTCGAGCGCGGCCCGCACCCTCCATCCCGGGCCGACGGGACCCGCGCTGACGTGCCCGCCGTAGAGAGCCGCTCGTTCTCGCATGCCCATCAGGCCGTGTCCTTCCTTTTCCGCCGTGCCGGCGCGCTTGGCCGGAGCGGGCGGGCCGGAGTCCTGGACGGTGATCGTCAGCCGGGTGTCTTCCACCACGATCGCCAGGTTCGCACGGGCGCCGGCGCCGGCATGCTTCAGGGTGTTCGTCAGGGCCTCCTGCACGATGCGGTAGACCGTGAGCTGCACCCCGCTGTCGAGGACGTCGACGTCGCCTGCGGTGCGATAGACGACCTCCAGGCCGGCGGCGCGCACCCCCTCGCACAGTGTGTCGATGTCGGTGAGGCCGGGCTGCGGGCTCAGTTCGGGCTCGCCCCGCGGGCCGTCCGCCTCGCGCAGGACGCCGAGCACGCGTCGCACTTCGCTCAGTGCCTGGCGACCGGTGTCGCCGATGAGGTGCAGGGCTTCTTTGCCCCGCTCCGGAGCGGCGTCGGTGGCATAGGCGCCGGCGTCGGCGAGCGTGATGATGACGGACAGGTTATGTCCGACGATATCGTGCATCTCGCGGGCCACGCGTGTCCGTTCGGCCGCGACGGCGAGCCTGCCACGCTGGTCGCGTTCGATCTCCAGCTGGGCCGCACGGTCCCGCAGCCCGGCCAGCTGAGCCCGCCGGATGCGAATCATCAGACCGAGCGCGAGGGCCGCGGTCGCCGTGCTGAGGAGGAAGAAGAGCGCGTCCCAGACCGACACTGCCGCCGACACCCGCGCCGCGACCAGACCCAGCGCCCCCGTCATGACCGCACAGGCCCACGGCAGTTGCCGCAGCCGCCCATGCAGGGCCAGGCTGTACAGGGCGACGAAGAGGGCGATGTCCGCACGGAGTGCGGTACCCAGGGACCACTGGAGGACGAACACGGCCGTGATGGCGCCGAAGGCCACGGCGGGCGCCCACCGCCGCCACAGGAGTGGCAGCACCAGGCCCGCCTGCAGAGCCAGCATGCCGACCACGGGCAGCCGGGTGAAGGTCATTCGGAAGCGGCGCGGGGCGTCACCGTCCTCGCCGCCCAGCGTGTGCAGCAGGTCCGGCAGACAGAACAGCAGGAACACCAGGACCACCACCGCGGCATCCAGCACCCACGGACGTGCCCGGTCGGCGCGCCGCAGCCGCTGGCCAGCCCGGCCGAGCCGGGCGACCAGCGGCCCCATTGCGCCGAGGTCGTCGGTGATCATGGTCATGGAGTTCACCGGACCTTGACATTTCACCCCAACTGAGGCGGGGGGATTCAACCCTCACGGGTTGATCTTTCTGTTTCATCGACAGCAGCCGATCCGAACCAACGGCGAGGACTGGTGCACCTGTCATCGGTCTTGCACCAGCTCCACAGACCTGACATTCCGCCAGCCCGGCAATAGGCCCGATCAGCTTGGTTTTCGCGGACCGGGCGCCCGAAACCTATCACCAGACCGGTGGGCCGTGGGTGGTCGACGGCGAATCGCCCCGATGGGGCGATTCGTCTTGCCCTGCTCCGCAGGGGTCCGATTCCTCCCCGCGAGCGGGCGGTACTCTCACCCCGTTTTGAACGAAGGAGTTGCCTCGCAGGAGACCAGGTGATGCGGTGCCAGTTCTCAGACGTCGCTGCGCACCAGCCGGTACGCCGCCCCGGCCAGCGCCAGTGCCGTCCAGCCGAGGAAGACCACGAGCCCGGCGACGGGCGACAGGGTGGTCGAGTCGTGGGTCAGGGCGAAGATCGACTCACCGGCGTGACTCGGGAGGTAGGGGTCGATGTCGCCCTGCCACGCGGAGGGCAGCAGGGAGATCAGCCCGGGTACGAGCATGAGGGCCGCCACCAGGACCGAGATGCCACCGGCCACGGACCGCAGCAGCGCGCCCAGGGCGGTGCCGAGCACCCCGACCAGGCCCAGGTAGAGCCCGGCACCCAGCAGGCTGCGTACGACGCCGGCCTGACCCAGGCTCATGGCGGCGGGCGTGCCGGACACGATCTGGTTGCCGACGAGGAAGGCGACGAAGGAGCCGGCGGTGGCGATCACCAGCGCGACCACCCCGTACACAGCGGCCTTGGACCACAGCACGGGCAGCCTGCGTGGCACCGCGGCCAGGGTCGAGCGGATCATGCCGGTGGAGTACTCGCCCGCCGCGACCAGCACGCCGAGCACGCCGAGAGCCAACTGTGCGAAGTTCGTGCCGAAGAGGGACAGGCTCACGGCCGTCGCGGAGCCGAAGCGGTCCATGGGCCGGCCAGAATCGATTCCGGACTTGTAGCGGCTCGCGGCGATGACGCCGAAGGCAACGAGGAAGAGCAGGCCCAGGCCGAGGGTGATCCAGGTGGAGCGCAGGGACCAGAGTTTCGCCCACTCCGAGGCCAGCACGCGCGGTCCGGTCACCCGATAGGTGGGCCGGGCGGGCGTGGACCGGGCGGTCTCGGGGGTTTCGGAGGGTGCCATCAGGGTGCTCATGCCGCGCTCCCGGAGGTGCCGGTGGCGATCGTGGTGCCGGTACCGGTCGTGGCGCCGTGGTACTCGACGGCTTCCCTGGTCAGTTCCATGAAGGCCTCCTCGAGCGACACCGCTTTCGTTGCCAGCTCGAACAGGGGGATCCCGTGCTCGGCCGCCTTCAGCCCGATCTCGCGGGCGGTCATCCCGGTGACCTGGAGTTCCTCGGAGCCGACGCGGCCGGTGATCTCCACGCCGGGCCCGGCCAGCACGTCCCGCAGCTTCGACGGATCCTGTGTCGCCACCTTTACAGTGTCGCCGCCGGCCTCGCGGACCAGGTTCCGTACGGTCGTGTCGGCGAGCAGCCGGCCCCGGCCGACGATGATCAGGTGATCCGCGACCAGCGCGACCTCGCTCATCAGGTGCGAGGAGACGAACACGGTGCGGCCCTCGGCTGCGAGCGCCGTCAGCAGATTGCGGATCCACAGGACGCCCTCGGGGTCGAGGCCGTTGACGGGCTCGTCCAGCATCACCGTCTGCGGATCGCCCAGCAGCGCGGCGGCGATGCCGAGCCGCTGCCCCATGCCGAGTGAGAAGGCGCCGGCCCGCTTCTTGGCGACGCTGCCGAGACCGGCGAGTTCGATGACCTCGTCGACCCGGCGGCGCGGAATGCCGTGGGTCAGCGCGAGCGCCCGGAGGTGGTTGTAGGCCGAGCGACCCGGGTGGATCGACTTCGCCTCCAGCAGCGCCCCGACCTCCTGGAGCGGCGCCTGGTGGCGGGCGTAGTGCCTGCCGTTCACCGTGACGGAGCCGCTGGTCGGCGCGTCCAGCCCGACGATCATGCGCATCGTCGTGGACTTGCCGGCCCCGTTGGGCCCGAGGAAGCCGGTCACCGTACCGGGCTTCACGGTGAAGTCCAGACCGTCGACGGCTGTTTTCTCCCCGTACCTCTTGGTGAGCTGCTGTGCGTCGATCATTCGCGTTCCCTCTTTCCGACTGCGGCGTCCGGCACGCCTGACGCCTCCTCCGCAACGTTAGGACCGCGATGCCCCGGATCCGGTGGTACCGAGGACTGAAGAGTGCCGGGCGGGTGGTACCGGGGTACTACGACCCAGCCCTTGGCGGCGCATGTCCTGCCGCTGCGCCGTATCGAGGACTCGGAGGCCGACCTCAGGATCATGACCACGGACGCCTGTGACCGGCGCGGGGTGCTCCTCGCCCGTGGCGCTGCAGTACCTGCGCTGTTGGCCGGCGTTGCCGTCCCCGGCTTCTATCCTTCGGTGGAGATCGATGGCTTCCATCTCATCGACGGGGCCGTGGCCAACGGAACGACCCTTGAGCATGCGATCGAGATCTGCGCGGATGAGCTCTACGTCCTGGCGCCGGGCCTTTCCTGTCACCTTCCCGCTCCACCCTCCACCGTTTTGGCCATGGCGATCCACGCGCACGACCTGCTGGAGACACAACGCATGGCCGCCTCCATTGCGAAGGCGCGTCCCCACGTGGAGGTATATGTACTTCCGTCACCGAGTCCGGTCGAAATCCTTCCCATCGACGGCAGACGGCGCAACTCTTGGATGCGGCCACTGACTCAACCAGTCGATGGCTTGGCAACCGTCGTTCGAGTGACCCCGGTATCACACGCCCCCAGAATCCACCGCCTTCCCAATGTGATCGTTTGGTTCGGGGTGCGGCGTGGCTGTCACGCACGAGGTGCCGCCAGTCGTCCATCGCATAGGCCGGCAACCTGAACCCATCCTGCGGAAGGCCCCGCAAGATCGCCCGCTAAGCCGGTTGATCACGCGCCACCACACAGTGGGGCACACTGGCGGCGCCCTCCTGCAAAAGGGGCATCGCCCACGCCAACGACAACTTCGTAGCCCTCGATCACCGTCAGTTCGCCCGGGACAGGTCACGCAGGCGCTGCCGGATTTCTGTGACATCGAGCCGGTTGAAGCCGGGGACGGGCAGGTCCTCCTGGCGGGTCATCGCACCCTGCACCTTCTCGGCCACACGGGTGGAGGCAGGTATCTCCCGCTGGGTTCCCCCAGCCGTGCCCCTCACGCGTCTGGTGACCCTTTGGAGCCCTGCTCGCAGCCGGGCCACGGCCACCCGCACCTTGCGCAGGATCGCCCGCAGTAGCGAAGGAGTTCTTCTTCCGCCTCCGCCTGATTCACCTGAGATCACCATCGTCCGGGCAGCGCCGACCGGGAGGTGGAAGCCCTCTGCGACGTCCGGGGAGACGGGCAGGAGCCCGATGTCGTCGACGATGATCAGGCCCGAGCGATTGATCTTCACGTGGTCCCGGGCGAGCGAGTCGTTCGCGCGGTGGCGCCGGTCCGACGCCCCGAGATCGATGGACAGAAGATCACCGGGGTGTCGTTCTGGGACTCTTGATCGGACGGGCTCCGATTCCGTCCTGGGTCGGACCGCGCATCGTCGGTGACTGCGAGCGAATGGAAGCCATCACCTCCACGAGTTGTTCGCGTGGCAGACAGACGCCGTGCGCGGCTCCCGCCGAAGTCGCCCGCGTCCACCGTTGCTCGGCGTCTCCAGGTCTCAGGCGAGCCGGCCCGCAACGGCCAGCACCACAGCGGCGGCAACGGTCACCGTTGAGCACATGACCATCACGGTCCGGCCCGGCACCTGCAGAGTTGTCGACCAGTTCCGGCGGGCTTTTCTGGGGCCACCTGGCGATCCGTTCAGTGAGTGGGTAGCAGGCGCCGTGGGAGTTGCGGGCCTCGATGACGCCATCGGTGTGGAGCAGGAGGAGATCGTCCGCCTGGAGGGCGAAGGTGTCCACGAAGGTACTCGGGGCTGAAACATTTCGCACAGGCCGAGCGGAGGCGCGGGCCGGGCGGCGCGGAGCCCGGTGACCTGCCGCTCGTGCCGTATCAGAGGGGGCGGATGCCCGCAGGTGACCATCTAAACCTTGGGGTTCTTGTCGGGAACGTCAAGCACTGCCGCAGTGATGAAGCCCTCCCCGGCCTCTCCCCCCTCCGCGGGCTGGGCCAGATTCACGCACACGCTCTGCTCCAGGTGGGCCATGAGTTCGGGCAGCTCTGCGCGCCGGTGAGCGGCCTCCCGAAAGGCACCGAGCAGAAGGGCGGCATCGCCGATAGCGGTCAGCCCTTTGCCCATGACATCGCCGATGATCAGCCGGGTACCGGAAGGCGTCCGGACGGCCGCATACAGGTCCCCGCCGATTAGCGCATTCTCCTCGGCAGCCAGACAGGCGGAAGCTACCTGCAGCGGGCCGATACGGTGCGGCAGAGGCCGCAGGACCGCGCGCTGTGCGACCTCGGACACCGTCCGTCCCTGCGCCAGCTCTTGGATGTGCCGGGCTCGCAGGTAGCAGAGCCCGGTAACGAGCACCGTGACCGCTACCAAGGCAAGAACCTGCGCAAGGAACGCCATGTCCAGGATGCCGAGTGCCACGCCGGCACCGACCTGGGCCGCCACGGCGATGGCGCCTACCGCCCCAGTAAGGAGAGGCCCGCCAGGCGGTCATCGTGGGTGCCACAATCAGCAGCGGTCCTGGTGGGAGGTTGGGCGGGGTCAGGATATCGGCGATCAGGATGGCGACGATCAGCCCGAGCGGGATTGCCAGAACTGCGTCGCTGGCCTGCCAGGACCCGCCATGGCGGCGAAACCGGGTCTGCAGTCGCATGCTTTCACCCTCTACAGATCCAGGCCGGTCCGCACGGTGCCGCCGCCGGGGCGGCAGCCAATCGCGATGAGTGCCGTGGTCCTCACCTGCGGTGAGGACCACGGGCGATCACCAGTAGTGGCGTCGTCCGCCGACGGCGTGTCCGAGTGCTCCGAGGAGCCACAGGACGGCACCGATCACCAGCAGCACGATCCCGATGGTCCACAGGATGGAGATGCCGAAAACGAAACCGAGGATGAGGAGGATGACTCCGAGGGCAATCACCAGGGTCTCCGATCTTCCAGGACGAGGAGTACCGTCCATATGCCCGGTTGGTTGCGGTATAGGCATATTTCGCGCGGAACCCGCGGACCGCCCACGCGTGTGGTCTGGTGGCGGCACATGCTCCTCTGACCACGCTGGCGCTTCCTTACGCACAGCGCGCTGCGCGCTGGTACTACCTGGGGCCCGCTGTCAAACGGTCAACTTCCTGCGCGGATGCACGTGCTTCTTCCTCGGCCCGAGCAAGTGCGCCGTAGCGGCCGCCCGGCGCCGTTTCTCGGCTTCCTGCTGTTCTTGGTCGGCTCGGCGGACCTCGCGGGCCTGCCGCAGTTGCTGCTCGGCAGCGGCCGCTTGCTGCCGGGCATTGCCTGCCTCCCGCGGCAACGCGTCGTCCGCTTGTTCAGGCTGCTTCTCGCGCAGATGGTGTGTGGCCGCCTCGGCTGCCTATCTGGCGTGAGCGAGGTGCTCCTTCCGCTCGCGGCGCTGCGCGGCGAGCTCATTCCATACCCCCGCCCGCGCCGATGACGGAGCAACCGTGGCAGACGCCCCGGCCGCGCATCTTCGACGGTGCACCGGCCGCCGGTGCAGTGCGGGACGGGAAGCCGCACGGCGTGGTGAGGACGGCCTCCAGGCGGCCAGCGGCCCACTGGCTGGCTGGCTGCGTCCGGGTCCGCGAGCACGTCCCGCAGCGCGGACTCGACGTCCTGCTGCGCTGTGTCCGACAGTCGCGGGCAAGCTGGGCAGCCCCCGGGACACGGTGGAGGCGATGCTCCGTCAGAAAGCTCTTTGATTTCGTCGGCATCCTCGGACTCCATCGACCCCGGCCGGGCCCCACGCACCTCGGCTCCGCCGCCCCCGCGGCGCGCTGGCGCGTGCCCCTGGCCCCTGGGGCTCACGGCGCAGCGACTTTGAGGAACCGCTGCGCGGAAACCCGAGGGCCTGTCCGACGTACAGCAGCCTCGGAGGACGTACTGAAGGCATGCGCGATGTTCAGGATGGATCCGATCGGGTGAGCGGTGTCGGACCGGGTCCCACATGGTGTCCCGACGGGGGATCAGTGTCTGCAGGCTGGGACAGACCTGACCCTGACAGCACAAGCGAGAGGCGGATGGACGATGGGCCATGGCGGCAATGTGATCGAGGAACTGATGGCCGACCACCGGGAAGTCGAAGAGATCTTTGGCAGGATCCAATCCACGACCGGCCAAGGGCAGGAACTACGTAGTCTCGTGGACGAGGTCACCATCGAACTGGTGCGGCACTCCGTCGCCGAGGAGCAGTACCTGTACCCGACAGTTCGCGAGCGTGTCGAGGACGGCGACAGGATCGCGGACAAGGAGATCGCGGATCATGGCCGTGTCGAACAACTCCTCAAGCAGTTGGAGAGGATCAACGCCGATGACCCCCAGATGAGCGCGCTGCTGCAGCAGCTCATGGAGGAGGTCGCCGCCCACGTCGAGGATGAGGAGAACAACCTCTTCCCACTGCTGCGTCAGGCGTGTTCCTCCGAGATGCTCGATGATCTCGGGGAGAAGGTCCGGCGAGCCAAAGCCATGGCCCCGACCCGCCCGCATCCGGCAGCCCCGGACACTCCGCCCGCGAATAAGCTCCTCGCACCGGGCGCCGGCCTGGTCGACCGGGCCCGCGATTTCGTCACTGGCCGCGGCAAGTCCTGACGGCCCTCCCGCACCCGCCGCCGGGCAGCGGTGGGATGGGGCACTGGGGGCTGGACCGCAGGTTCGGTGCGGCCCCCAGTGCGCAGGGGGCGGCCATGACGTGGGTCATGCACGCGGCCCGCCGCAGCCGCTTACGCTGGTCCGCCACGAGCGGGGCAGCGCGAGTCCGCAAAACCAGCTCACCGGACCGTTCAGCCGGGCAGAGCGAGCACGCTCTACAGGGACCGATCGCCATGCCCACCGATCTGACATCCGTCATAGCCGCCTCAGCTCGCGCTTCAAAACCGGGGGCCGGACCCTGTCCCTGCAACCCTGCGAGCTGCAAGAAGCCCTCGACTACGCCCGGGCCCAGCAGGCCGACGAGCAGTGGCGAGCCAAGTACGCCACCCGAGCCGACATCGAGGGACCCATCAACCAAGCCGTCGCGGTCATCGGCATCAGAGGTGCCCGCTACCACGGCCTACACGAGACCCACCTCGAACACGGAAAAGCCACCCCCTCGACCGCACCCGAACCAGCCCGCCCGACTTGACCTCGACCGCTGCGTGATCCCGGATAAGTCAGCAGGATCCCTCTGAGGGCCGAGAACAGGAAGCGGCGGCCGCGTACCCGTCGTTAGTTGGCGACAGTTCCGCCACTGCCCCACGGCCGGTTTGCGAGACGGGATATCCGAGGGCGCCGGGCGAGCGGAGCGCCCACGACGGGCCCGGCCACAGCGCGGCGTCAGCTGCTCCCCACAGTCACTCACGGGCAGTACGATCTCCGCAGGGACGTGTCCTCACACCCACGGCCATGAAGATCGACAGCGCCACCACCAGAAGCAGGACCAGGGCAAACACCACGAGATCGTTGCCGTTTCACTGGGTGGGGTGGAGGACGCCTGCGGGGGCCGGAGTCGGTGGATTCCGGGGCCGGGGGAGTGCGGGTCTGGACCTCACGCGTGCGTCGCGTCCGGGGTGGCGTGATCGGCGATCCAGCGGTCGACGCGGGCCCACTGGGCGAGCAGCCACTCGCTGCGGGCCTCGTCGCCCGGCGGGACGCGCCTTGCGGGTATGCGCCACCAGTACACCCGCACGCTGTCGCGTAGCGGCAGGCGGCTCCAAGCGGTGCGTGCCGAGTGGACGACGTCGAGGCCGGTGTGGGCGACGAAGACCACGTCGGCCGTGGGCGCGGCGGCGATCGCGGCGAGGGCACCGGCGTCCTGCGGCGGCAGGACATGGTGCATTTGTTCTGCGCGGGACGCCCGGCGCGGCAACCCCCGGCGCCGCAGCGAGGCGATCGCGTGGCGGCGGCGGCGCGGTGTGAAGTTGCCGCCCTCCGGAAAAATCACGAGTGCGTCACCCGGGCCCAGCCCGGCCGCCAGGCCCCCGATCGCGTCCTCGGCCCGGCCGCCGAACGGCGGAAGGAAGCAGTGGGGGACCCGACCGATGAGGACGTCGAGAGCGGGATCGGCGCGTAGCGCCCGCTTCAGGACCGTATGGGGGCGCAGTCCGACCTGGCTGAGCAATGTCTGAAGCAACAGGAAGGAGTCGCCGACCCCGGCGTGCCGTACGAAGACCAGGACCGGCGCCGCCGCGTTTCCGGTCCCGCTTGGCGGCGGGGGCGTCACCTCTAGCCGTAGCCAGAAGACCCGCTCGCCCGCACGTCGTAGCAGCCGCAGCAGCCTCTCCAGCACGGCGAATGCATCCGCGGCGCGCCGCTCCTGGCGGTCCCGCCTGTCGGGCAGCCGCCGCGCCCACAGAACGGCGGCGGCCACCAGCCCGGCCAAATCCATCAGGAGGTACACCAGGGCGAAGCCGGTGATCCGAACCGGCCTCCAGGGGCCGCGCGTGGCGAGCGAGACCGGCGCGCAGAACACGCCCGCGGCGACGAGGAGCGCGGCCACCATGGGGACGAGGACGACCAGCAGCGCGGTGGTGGTCGTGCGGCGCAGCCCGGTGACCACAGCACCGGTCAGCCGCGCCGGGCGTATTCGGGGCACACCGGCATCGGTCATGGCGCGCCGTCGGGTGCACTGAGAGCCGTCTCGAGGTACCGGGCGGTGGCCGCGTAGGCACGCTCGATGCGCTCGGCAGTCCGGCCGAAGCTGCGGTACCGCAGCTGCCGCAGAGTGGCTGTGCCCTCCTCGGGGCCCGAGCCCGAAGGCAGCACGCGGACCGTAACGCCGGGCGGCAGGTCCGCCATGTCGCGGGCGAACCGGTGTCTGCGAGCGATCTCGAACGCCACCAGCGCCACCTGCCAGGGAGCCCGCGGCGGGGAAAGGGCTCGCTCGACACGGCCGACTTGCAGGACGTAGACCTCGGTCGCGCCGAGGGCCACTGCGCGGCCGACGGGGATGCTGTTGACCAAGCCGCCGTCGACGAAGTGCTCGCCATCGAGCCGGACGGGCGGCAGGAGCCCGGGCACTGCGCACGAGGCGAGCACCGCGTCCACCAGCGGCCCGGCGGCGAACCAGTGCTCGGCAGCCCGTTCGATGTTCGCCGCGACGCACTGGAACGGCAGGGCCAAACCCTCGATATGAGTCACCGGAAGGTGGGAGGAGAGCAATTCCCGCAGCGGCGTCGGGTGGTACAGGTGAGTGCCACTGCGCACAGCGGTGCCCAGCCGCCCGAGCAGCGACCCGGAGAACACGCCGGCACGCCCAAGGCCGGTCCACAGGTCAGCGAGCTGGGCCACCGACGCCCGCGACGGCTCGGCCGCGACGGCGGCGCCGTTGATCGCGCCAACCGAGGTGCCGACGACGAGGTCCGGGTGCACGGCGGCGGCGAAGAGCGCCTTGAGCATGCCAACCTCGTAGGCGCCGAGCGCTCCGCCGCCGCCCAGCACGAAGGCACGGGTCGGGGGGCGGGTGAGCCGGCTGTCCTCCATAGCCGAAGAGTGCCCCGACACGGCGCCGCCATAGCGGGGCTGTCGGGACTCACAGGGGCGGTCCGCGGGAAAGGACGGGGGTGCTCCGCCGGAGGTCGCGGGTACCCGGGCGCCATGGCCAACTATCACGGAGGACCCGAGCTGCCTCCCGACCGGGGGCCGGTCTCCGCGGCTGTGACGGCGTACCTGCGGGGCACGGGTCCGCTTCCCCGCGCCGAGGATGCCTGCGGCGCGGCGCCGTACGGCGACGATCTCCAGCTGGCTCTGTACGTCTGCTACGAGCTGCACTACCGCGGTTTCGCGGAGGTCGCCGCCCGGCACGAGTGGGACCCCGGCCTGCTGGGGGTCCGCTCGGCTCTGGAGCACCGCTTCCTGGCCGCCCTGCGCGCCGACACCCCCGGGCACGAAAGCCTCGACGACGCGCTCGCCGACCTCCTCGTCGAGCCGGTCGAGGGCACGGGTGTCAGCCACTACCTGCGGGACGAGGGCAGTCTGTGGCAGTTGCGCGAGTACGCGGCACAGCGCTCCCTGTATCACCTCAAGGAAGCCGACCCGCACGCCTGGGTGTTGCCGCGCCTGTGGGGCCGGGCCAAGGCGGCGATGGCGGCTGTGGAGTTCGACGAGTGGGGCGGCGGCCGTGCCGAGCGCGTGCATGCCCGGCTGTTCGCCGACCTGATGCGGGACCTGGGCCTGGACACGACGTACGGCCGCTATCTGGACGCGGCCTCGGCGGAGGCCTTGGCGACGGTGAACCTGATGTCCCTGTTCGGCCTGCACCGCGAGCTGCGGGGCGCCCTGGTGGGCCATTTCGCCGCAGTCGAGATCACCTCCTCCCCCGGCTCCCGCCGACTGGCCGAGGCCATGCGCCGCACGGGCGCCGGGCCGGCCGCGCGGTTCTTCTACGACGAGCACGTGGAGGCGGACGCGGTGCACGAGCAGGTTGTACGCCACGACGTCATCGGCGGGCTGCTGGCCGAGGAACCGCATCTGGCGTCCGACGTGGCTTTCGGCATCGACGCGACCGGACATGTGGAGGACCGCTTCGGCGGACGGCTGCTCACCGATTGGCGGGTCGGCCGGTCGTCGCTACGGACACCCCTCACGGTGCAAATGGCTGGTATTTCCTGATTGCCGGGGTACCCGCCGCATGTGAACGCACTGCTGCTTCCGGGCGTCTACGCCCCGCAGGACGACACCGCGCTGCTGGTCGAAGCCCTGTCCGACGAACCGTGGGAACCGGGCGCGCGGGTCCTCGACGTGGGCACCGGGAGCGGCGCGCTGGCGCTGGTGGCCGCCCGGCGGGGCGCCGAGGTGACCGCGGTGGACGTTTCCTGGCGCGCGGTGTGGACCGCCCGGCTCAACTCCCGGCTCAGCCGGCTTCCGGTCAGCATCCACCACGGGAACCTCTTCGGCCCGGTGCGCGGACGGTCGTTCGACGTGGTCCTGGCCAACCCGCCGTACGTTCCGGCCCCCGACGGCCGACGCGGGCCGCGCGGCAGGCACCGTGCCTGGGACGCGGGGCACGACGGACGGCTCGTCCTGGACCGGATCTGCCGGGACGCACCCCGGCTGCTGCGGCCCGGGGGCGTGCTGCTCATCGTGCACTCCACGCTGAGCGGCCCCGACCGCACCCTGCACCGGCTGCGCGCGACCGGACTGAAGGCCGTGGTGGTGCGCCGCCGCTGGATCGCCTTCGGTCCCGTATTGCGTTCGCGGCGCGGCTGGCTGCGCGAGCGCGGTCTGCTGTCCGCGGACGAAGCGGCCGACGAGATGGAAGAGCTGGTGGTCATCCGTGCCGAACGTCCCCTCTGACGACCCGGGCGGCAGTCCGAGCACCTCCGCGGGCGGTCTGCGCCCCGACCCGCCCCGCCGGGTCACGATGCAGCGCCGCGGTCCGATCCTGGTCGACGGCCCGGTCGAGGTGGAGCTCGAGGACGGAAGCACCGTCTTCTCGGACCGCTTCCGCGTAGCCCTGTGCACCTGCCGCCGCAGCCACCGCTACCCGTGGTGCGACACCAGCCATCGAGACAGGGCGTAGCGAGCGGCCGCGATGGCCGTATGTGGCGGGACCACGGGCCATCGCACCGGTCGAGGCGATGAGAGGGCGCATGAGCGAGGTGCTTTGAAGAGACAGCCCGTCACCGCCAGATCTTCGCAAACAATGACAAACCGATGATCATCGTACGCAGTGTCCGCTACCGCCCGAGGCCATCCGGCCCCCTAGCCTTGCCCGCATCCTGCTCGGGTTCAGCCTGTCGGGTCGTGTTGGTCAGCGCTGTGTACTAGTGCCGCATCAGGCAACGTTCGCCCTGTTGACGACCTTGCGGAGGCGTTCGTCGGCAGCGTGCTTGTTTCGCCAGATGATGTAGCGGCGGAT
>NZ_JBSFJL010000035.1:0-25916 GCF_053598035.1 Streptomyces sp. NPDC001204
GGTTACATTCCGAACCCGGAAGCTAAGCCTCACAGCGCCGATGGTACTGCAGGGGGGACCCTGTGGGAGAGTAGGACGCCGCCGAACAAATTTTAGGAAAACCCCCGTGTCATTCGGCACGGGGGTTTTCTGCGTTTACGCTCGGTCGGCCGGCACTCGCCTAGGCTCGTACTCATGCGCTATGACCTCGTCATCTTCGACAACGACGGCGTCCTCGTCGACAGTGAGCCCATCTCCAACCGGCTCCTCGCCGCCTACCTCACCGAGTTGGGGCACCCCACCTCGTACGAGGACTCCATCCGTGACTACATGGGGTCGGCGATGCACCGGATCCACGACCTCGTCCTGGAGCGGACGGGGAAGCGGCTGCCGGACGACTTCGACGACGTCTTCCACGCCCGTGTCTTCGCCGCGTTCCGGCGGGAGCTGAAGCCGGTGGCCGGTGCCGCCGACGTACTGGAGAAGCTGACGGTGGAGGGGACGCCGTACTGTGTCGCGTCCTCGGGGAGTCATGAGCGGATCAGGATCGGGCACCGGACGACCGGCCTTGACCGGTGGTTCGACGAGGAGCGGATCTTCAGCTCGCAGGACGTGGGCCGGGGCAAGCCGGCGCCGGACCTGTTCCTCCACGCCGCCGGCCGGATGGGAGTGGCCCCCGAGCGGTGCGTCGTCGTCGAGGACTCCCCGCTGGGTGTGCGGGCCGCCGTGGCGGCCGGGATGGACGTCTACGGGTTCACGGCGATGACCCCGGCCGCGAAGCTCGCGGATGCCACCCAACTCTTCTTTCACATCGAGGAG
The DNA here is from genome assembly GCF_053598035.1 of Streptomyces sp. NPDC001204. Classification (NCBI taxonomy): domain Bacteria; kingdom Bacillati; phylum Actinomycetota; class Actinomycetes; order Kitasatosporales; family Streptomycetaceae; genus Streptomyces; species Streptomyces sp. NPDC001204. The sequence goes on from NZ_JBSFJL010000035.1 coordinate 799, forward strand.
TTGGCCGACCTGCTGACATGACGCCGACCACCGCCGCGGCACTGACAATTGTCATGCGGAGCTCCGGACGATCGTTTCTACTGGCGGACCCCCCTCGCCCGCGAGGATTTGAGCATGACGACGAACCTGAAGCGCGCGAGCCTCACCCCTCTGCTCGTGGATGTGGCGGTGCCGGTCGGCGGGTACTACCTGCTCAAGTACGGATTCGGGATGAGCACGCTGGCCGCCCTGGGGTGGAGCAGCGTGGCCCCGGCCCTGCGGACCGGTTGGGCCGCGGCCAGGGAACGCCGGGTCAACGGGTTCGCCGCTCTCATCCTGTTCGTCAACGTGGTCGGGCTGCTGCTGAGTTTCGTCGCCGGTGACCCGCGGCTGATGCTCGCCAAGGACAGCGGTGTCAGCAGCGCGATCGGCATCGGCATCCTGGTGTCCGTGGCGATGGGCAGGCCGATGATGACCGCCGCGATGAAGCCCTGGCTGGTGAAGGGCGACGCGAGGCGGGAGGCCGTCTGGGCGCGGCTGGCGGCCGAATCCGCGGACTTCCAGCGGGCGGAGAAGGTGTTCTCGCTGGTGTGGGGCGCGGTGCTGCTCGCGGAGTGCGTGGTGCGGGTCGTGGGCGCCTACACGCTGCCGGTGGACACCATGGTGTGGCTCGGCACCGTGATCATGGTGGTCGCGATGGTGCTCGGGTTCCTCCTGAGCGGTGCTCTCGCCGCCGGGCCGATGGCGCACATGCTGATGGCCGAGACGAAAGCCGGAACGAACGCCGAAGCCACGCAGGCACAGGAGCCCGTCATGGCCCAGGAGCCCGCGAACGGCCGGGAGTCCGCCAACGGCCAGGAGCCCGCCGTGGCCCAGAAGTCCCCGAACGGGCTCGCCCTCGCCCGAAGCTGAGCAGAATTCATCTTTCTCCGGACCTACCCACAGGTAGCCCAGGGCCCTACGCTCGCCGCCATGACAGATGTGCTGCGGCGCGGTAGGGCCTCGCTGGCGTTCAGCTTCTTCGCGCAGGGCGTCGCCTTCGCTCTTCTCGTGACGCGCATCCCGGCCATCCAGAGCCGGTACGGGGTCTCCGACGCACTGCTGCCGGTTTTCCTTGCCGCCGTGCCGATCCTCGCCGGCGTCGGCAGCACGACCGCCGAGCACCTGGTGAAACGCGTCCGACCCAGCCGGCTGCTGCGCTGGTCCCAGCCCGTCGTCCTCCTGTCCCTGCTCGGTGTCGGGGCGGGCGGCCGGGTCGCCGAACTGGGGCTCGCCCTGGCCGCGTTCGGGCTGGCCGTGGGAATGCTGGACGCCTCGATGAACATGCTCGGGGTGAGCCTGCAACGGGCGTACGGCCGCAGCATCATGCTCGGCTTCCACGCCGTCTACAGCCTCGGCGGGATCGTGGGTGCCTCGCTGGCCTGGGCCGGGGCGCACTGGCACCTGGCGCTGTGGGTGTCGTACCTGCCGGTGGTGGCGGTGCTGCTGCCGGCGGTCCTCGTGGGCAGCCGGTGGTACGTCGACGCCGACTCCGCCGCCGCACCGGACGAGGCCGGCGGGAAGGCCGGCGAAGGCGGCGGGAGCGTCGCGTTCCGGCTGCTGCTGCCGCTGTGTCTGGTGATGACCTTCGCGTACATCGGGGACTCGACCGTCTCCAACTGGAGCGCGAAGTACCTCCAGGACACGCTGGGCAGCTCCGAGCAGCTGGCGACGGTGCCGTACAACGTCTACATGGTGACCACGCTGCTGGGGCGGGCCATCGGGGACACCGGGGTGCGGCGGTTCGGTGCCGTGGCCGTCGTACGGGTGGGTGCGCTGGTCGCGGCGCTGGGGTTCGCGGTGGTCGCCGGGGCGCCCGGTCCCTGGGTGGGCATGCTCGGGTTCACGCTGCTGGGGCTGGGCCTGTGCGTGCTGGTGCCGCAGACCTTCGCCGCGGCCGGGCGCCACGCTTTTGACAACTACGGCCCGGGCGCCTCGGACAAGGCCGTCGCACGGCTCAACATCTTCAACTACGTGGGTTTCCTGGTCGGCTCGCCGCTGGTGGGCGCGCTGGGCGACGCGTGGAGCTACCGCGGGGCGATGCTGGTGCCCATGGCGTTGGTGCTGGTGACGTGGGTGTGCGCCGGGTCGTTCGCGCCGCGACCGGACCGATACGGTGGCGGTCATGAGCGGCCGCGCACAGCTGATGTGGGACGAGGCAGTAACGGGCTATGACTTCGGTCGGGACCACCCCATGGATCCGGTCCGTCTCTTCCTGACCCGGAAACTGGTCGGCGCGCTCGGACTCGACCGGGAGGTGCGGCTGGTGGCGGCCAGGCCGGCCGGCGAGTCGACGCTGCGGCTGGTCCACCGGGAGGACTACATCGCCGCGGTGAAGGCCGCGTCGGCGGACCCGGGATCGGCCGACGGGACGTACGGACTGGGGACGTTGGACGATCCGGCGTTCGCCGGGATGCACGAGGTGTCCGCGCTGATCGCGGGGCAGTCGGTGGCGGCGGCGGAGGCCGTGTGGGGCGGGGACGCGTTGCACGCGGTGAACTTCGCGGGCGGGCTGCACCACGCGATGCCGGGCGCCGCGTCGGGCTTCTGCGTCTACAACGACGCCGCGCTGGCGATCGCGCGGCTGCTGGAGCTGGGTGCCGAGCGGGTCGTGTACGTCGACACCGACGTGCACCACGGGGACGGGGTGCAGACCGCGTTCTGGGAGGACCCGCGGGTGCTGACGATCTCGGTGCACGAGCATCCCCGGACGCTGTTCCCGCAGACGGGATGGCCGCAGGAGACCGGGGCCCCGTCCGCCGAGGGCTCGGCCGTGAACGTGGCGCTGCCGGCGGGGACCGGGGACGCCGGGTGGCTGCGGGCGTTCCACGCGGTGGTGCCGGAACTGGTCGCCGACTTCCGGCCGCAGGTGCTGGTCACCCAGCACGGCGCCGACACGCACTTCGAGGATCCGCTGGCGCATCTGGCGGTGTCGCTCGACGCGCAGCGGGCGGTGCAGATGGCGTGCCACGAGCTGGCCCACGAGCACGCCGAGGGGCGGTGGGTCGCGCTGGGCGGGGGCGGGTACGCGGTGGTGGACGTCGTACCCCGGTCGTGGACGCATCTGGTGGGGATCGCGGCGGGGCGGCCGGTGGAGCCGGAGACGGTGATTCCCGAGAGCTGGCGGCAGACGGTGTACGCGCGGACACGGCAGTTGGGCCCGATGCGGATGACCGACGGGCGGTGGCCGGTGTCCTGGACGGACTGGGAGGCGGGGTACGACCCGGCGGACCGGCTGGACCAGGCGATCCTGGCGACCCGGCGGGCGGTGTTCCCGCTGCGGGGCCTGCTGCCGTAGCGCCGGTCGCCGGTGGACGGGCCCTGCGATTAGGCCGACCGTGCGGTGTTCCCGGGTTCTCGGGACGATCGCGCAGGGCGTGCGTCAGCATCGCTCGGGTGTTGAGCATCGCGGCGCTGCGCGCCCATCTGGTGAGGGCCCGTCTCGCCGGGATGGTGACCACGACGCGGGAGGCCGGTCTGCGCAGCTATCGGCTGTTCGCGGCCCGGGACCCCCGGGTGCTGATCGGGATCGACCCCGAAGGGCCTTGGCAACAAGGGGACTTGATCGAGCTGATGGCGCGCAGGTGTGGCGTTTCGGCCGATCCGCGGCACACCTTCGGCCCCGATGTCATCGACCCGGATCTGACGCTGGCCGCGCTGGACGCCTTCGCGGACCGGCTCGGTGCGGCGGCGCGGCGCGGCGCCCCCGTGCTCATCGGCACCGGGCACCCGCACCGGCTGCTCGGTTTCTACGCCGCGCTGGCGGACGCCCTGTCGGCGGCGGGATGTACCGTCCTCACCCCCGCGCAGGGTCGCTGTGTCGACATAACGACCCGGTTCGGTCTACGCACGTGCCGCCTCGAATACGTTCGGGGAGTCGCCCTGGTCCGGCCTCCCGGCACCGAACGCTCCGGTTGTGAGCCCGGCGCGCACACGCATTCACCGCTCCCGGTTCGGCTGGCGCTCGCGGCGGCGGCCGACGTCGGCGGCCCGCTGCCGGAACTGGTGATCGGGGATCACGGCTGGGTCTGCGGTGCAGGTCAGCTGGGGTTCGAGGCCATGGGGCCGGCCGACACGAACGACCCCGCGCTCTTCGTCGGGCAGGCGGAGGGGCGCGTGTCCGTCGTCGTTCCACTTGATGACGGCGTACGGCCCGCCTGGTACCGCCCGCTGGCCCGCTACGTACTCAATCGCGCCTGTCTGTCACAGTAGGCCGCCGATGGTCCACCTCTTCCCCACTCGCATCACCCGCCCCTAGTCTGGGGAGTGAGCACGCAGCGACGAAGAGTCACCGGAAGGGGAAGCCGGTGGCCGTCGAGTGCGGAAGGTTCAGGTGTGTCATGGCTGCAGCTGGCGAAAGGCCTCTGAACGAGGTTCAGTTCCTTACCGTGGCGGAAGTCGCCTCGGTCATGCGAGTGTCGAAGATGACCGTGTACCGCCTGGTGCACAGCGGTCATCTGCCCGCGATCCGCGTGGGGCGGTCTTTCCGCGTCCCGGAGCAAGCGGTTCACGAGTACCTCCGCGAGAGCTACGTGGGGGTGGAAACCGCCTGACGACGATCAGGAGGGGTCCGTGAAGGACACTGCGGAACACTTCCGGATCCCTCCGGAAACCTCGATTACGACCTCAGCGCTCGGGCGGGTAGGCTAGCCCCTCGTAGGTCGTGTGGGCCCATGGCGCCCAAACACCGAGTGATGAGAAGTGAGCGAGGGTAGTCGTGGGCTCTGTTATCAAGAAGCGGCGCAAGCGGATGGCCAAGAAGAAGCACCGCAAGCTGCTCAAGCGCACCCGCGTCCAGCGTCGCAACAAGAAGTAGACGCCGGTCGCGCGAGGTACGCGCCAACGCGAAAGCGTGTCCGTGGCCCCCCACCGCATCCGGTGGGGGGTCGCGTGCGTTTCGGGCCGGCCGACCGCGGGGGTGGCGCTGTCCCGTTCGCACGCACGTACCTGCCGTCACGTCGCGCATCGAGAGGCCACCGCAGCGCTACCCCGACCCGATAGGTTGGCCGCACACGGGGAACCCGGCGGTGATCCGGGCGGGAAGGAAGGCGCTGATCTTGGGACAGGTCGTGCTCGTGACCGGAGTGGCCCGTCAGCTGGCGGGCCGGTTCGTACGGCGCATCCAGCGTGACCCGGAGGTCGACCGGGTGGTCGCCGTGGACGCGGTCCCGCCCGAGCACCATCTGGGCGGCGCCGACTTCGTCCAGGCGGACATCCGGCAGCCCACCATCGCGCGGGTGCTCGCCGAGACGTCCGCCGACACGGTGGTGCACATGGACGTGACCGGCACCGCGCTGGGCAGCGGCAGCCGGGCCCTGGTCAAGGAGACCAACGTCATCGGCACCATGCAGCTGCTGGGCGCCTGCCAGAAGTCCCCGTCCGTCAAGCGGCTGGTGGTCAAGTCCAGCACCAACGTCTACGGTTCCGCGCCCCGGGACCCGGCGGTGTTCACCGAGACCACCCCGCCCAAGTCCCTGCCCAGCGGCGGTTTCGCGAAGGACACGGTCGAGGTCGAGGGGTATGTGCGGGGCTTCGCCAGGCGGCGGCCGGACGTCGCCGTGTGCGTGCTCAGGTTCGCCAACATCCTCGGCCCGACGGCGGACACCCCGCTCGCCTCGTACTTCTCGCTGCCGGTGCTGCCGACGGTGTTCGGCTACGACCCGCGGTTGCAGTTCGTCCACGAGGACGACGTGATCGAGGTGCTGCGGATCGCCTCGCACGAGCCGCGTCGCGCCACCCTCAACAGCGGCACGTTCAACATCGCCGGCGACGGCGTGCTGCTGCTCTCGCAGTGCTCCCGGCGGCTGGGACGCCCCACGGTGCCGCTGCTGCTTCCCGCGGTGACGTGGGCGGGCTCGCTGGTGCGTACGCTGGGAATGACGGACTTCTCACCCGAGCAGATCCGCCTGCTGACCCACGGCCGGGTCGTGGCGACGGACCAGATGCGCGAAACACTCGGCTTCGCACCCAAGTACACGACCGCGGAGACCTTCGCCGAATTCGCCCGCAGCCGCGGCCCCGGGCTGCTGCCGCCGGAGGTCCTCGCGGGGGCCGTCGACCGGATCGCCGCCCTGTCCCACCCGGGCAGTGGCCACCCGACGCAGAGCGCCTACTGAGGAGCGCAGCACCATGGCGGACGCCAAGGTCATTCCGTTCGACGACGACCGGTCCCGCGGAAGCGCCGGACAGCGGCCGTCGCGGCGCCGGAGCACGGGGAGCCGCCGCACCGGCGCCGAGCCGGCGGCGGTCGGCGAGGTGCAGCCCCTGCCCGGCAGGGGGGCCGCGCAGGACGATGTCCCTGTGACCAGTGAGGGACAGCCGCCGGAGCCGCCGAGCCGGCCGCCGCAGGACGGCGGTCTGGAGCGGCGCATCGCGAGCGGTCTGGCGTTCCTGCGCCGCCGCCTCACCGGGGACTACGACGTCGACGACTTCGGCTACGACGCCGAACTCACCGACCAGCTTCTGATGTCCCTGTTGCGGCCGCTGTACGAGAAGTACTTCCGGGTCGATGTGAAGGGCATCGAGAACATCCCCGCCGAGGGCGGCGCCCTGATCGTCGCCAACCATTCCGGCACGCTGCCGCTGGACGGGCTGATGATGCAGGTCGCCGTGCACGACCGGCATCCCGCGGACCGGCATCTGCGGCTGCTCGCGGCCGACCTGGTGTTCGTGCTGCCGGTGGTCAACGAACTCGCCCGCAAGCTCGGCCACACCCTCGCCTGCACCGAGGACGCCGAGCGGCTGCTCGGGCAGGGCCAGCTGGTCGGGGTGATGCCGGAGGGCTTCAAGGGCATCGGCAAGCCGTTCAGCGAGCGCTACAAGCTGCAGCGGTTCGGGCGCGGCGGCTTCGTGTCGACCGCGCTGCGCCAGGGCGTGCCGATCATCCCGTGCTCCATCGTCGGGGCCGAGGAGATCTACCCGATGATCGGCAACGCCAAGACCCTCGCGCGGCTGCTGGGCATCCCGTACTTCCCGCTGACGCCCACCTTCCCGTGGCTGGGGCCGCTGGGCGCGATCCCGCTGCCGACGAAGTGGACGATCCAGTTCGGCGAGCCCATTCCGACGGACGGGTATCCGCCGGAGGCGGCCGAGGACCCGATGCTGATGTTCAACCTGACCGACCAGGTCCGCGAACAGATCCAGCACACCCTCTACAAGTTGCTGGTGCAGCGCAGGTCGGTGTTCTTCTGACCGTGCCACGAAGGCGGGGGCACCCCTGGTGAGGGGTGCCCCCGCCTTCGTGGGGCTGTGCTCGGCACCGCCTACTTCGCGTCCTCCGCGTTGATCCCGAGGCCGGGCAGCAGGCCCGGGAGGAGCGGCGGAATCGTCACGTCGGGGCCGCTGGAGGGCGACTTGGGCGCGGACGGCGAGGCACTGCCGCTGCTGGGCTTCGCCGGGTCCAGCAGACCGCCGGAGGAGCCGCCGAACAGCCCCTCGTCCTCGCTGCCCGAGCCGGTCGACGCGCTGGGGCTGTCGCTGCCGGTGTGGGGGCTGCCGGAGGAGGTGTCGCCGCCGGTGCTGGGCTGGGCCGAGTGCGCGGCGCCGGGCGAACCGGCGGTCGGCGTCGGCCGGGGGCCGTGCTGCTCGCCGTCGCCGCCCGGGGCGGGGTGCTGGGGGAGCATCGACTGGAGCGGGGCGACCTCGTCGTCTATGGCGTCGAACACCGACGACACCTGCTGACTGACGTCGCCGAGCTGCACGGGGAGGCGGTCGCGGAGCGCGCCCCAGGCCTCGCGGTGGGACCGCGAGAAGGTGGAGAGGGCCTGGATGGGGCGCAGGGAGTCGGGGTCGCGCTCGTACGCCTCGTGGAGCAGGCGGTGGCCCTCGGTCGCGTCGTGCTGCATCCCGGACAGGGTGCGCCGGATCTCGCCGAGCGACTCGTGGTCGAGCCCGCCGCCGCGGCCGCGCTCCATCAGCCTGCGGGCCTCGCTCAACCGGGTCGAGGCGAGGTCGAGGTAGGCCTGGCCCTGCTCGTCGGCGCCGTCGGTCAGGTAGGTGAGCTTGAAGTCCTCGATGCCGCGCTTGAGGCCGTACAGCGAGTCACCGGGGAGGGCGCTGGAGCTGGCGGCGGCCACACCGCCGAAGGCTCCCGCGGCCACACCCACGCTGAGTCCGCCGGCGGCCAGCGACTTGCTCAGCCGCGTGCGCGGCCGCAGTTTCCCCAGGCCGCTCGCCCGGTGTGCGCCGCGCGCCCGTTGCCTGGGCACCGGTGGGTCACTCGCCTCGCCCGACGCGGTGCTCTCCTGGAGCATGGCCTCCATCGCGGCCACCAGGCGGGCCCGCTGGACGACCTTGACCTCGGGGTCCAGCTCCGGCCGCGGCAGCGCGTCCAGACCGGTGGCGAGGGCCAGCATGCGGCCCTGCTCGGTCTGTTCCGCGGCAGCCGGGGCCCGTGCCGGTCCTTCGGCCTGTTCGGCCGCCGTGCCCCGGTCGGACAGTTCTTCCAGGGCCTGGGCGAAGGCGTTCGCCCGCCGGTGCGCCGATACATTCGCGATCACTGGCGGCACCTCCTCTCGTCATCACGGTCGACTCCCCGGGGGTCCTGAGGGTGCACGTCCACAACCGCTTCTTCCGGTCGGTCGACCAGGATTGGCCAGGGCGTGACCACAGGGAGCCGCTATCCCGCACAACGAGCGGCGCGGCACTTGGGTTACGGACCCGGGCGGATCGGATCGAGAAGTCAACGCGCTTCGACGGAGCGTGAGTTGAAGGTCGCGGAGCGTGTGCGAGGCTCAGCGTGCGTCGTCGGGGAGAAGCCGGGCCAGGGTGCGCACGGCCCGGTACTGAAGCGTCTTGATGGCACCCTCGTTCTTGCCCATCACCCGGGCGGTCTCCGCGACGGACAGGCCCTGGAGGAAGCGGAGCGTGACGCACTCCTGCTGCTGCGGGTTGAGCCGGCGTACGGCGTCCAGGAGGGCGGCGTTGGACAGGGACTCGAGGACGGAGTCCTCGGGGGAGCGCTCGACCTCGTTGGCGTCGAGCATCTCGCCGGTGGTGACCTCGAGCCGGAACCGGCTGGACTTGAAGTGGTCGGCGACGAGGTTGCGGGCGATGGTGACCAGCCAGGCGCCGAAGTCGCGGCCCTGCCAGGTGAAGGTGCCGATGCGGCGCAGGGCGCGCAGAAAGGTCTCGCTGGTGAGGTCCTCGGCCGTCGCCTTGCCGCCGACGCGGTAGTAGATGTACCGGTACACGGTGTCGCTGTACTGGTCGTAGAGCCGTCCGAAGGCGTCGGCCTCGCCGGCCTGGGCGCGTTCGACGAGCTCCATCATCCGGGCGCTGTCGCTGTCCGCGGCGGGACGCCGGACGGTGGCCGCCGAGGACGGGCGTCCTCGGCGGCCGGCCGCCCGTCCGTCGCCGGTTCGTCGCCCCTCGACCACGGCGCTGCGAGTCGGCACCTGCTCCATGCCGTCGGCCAGCGCGTAGGCCGGACCTACCGGCGCGGCGGTGGCGAATACGGGGCCGGCGTACGCGGTGGGGACGAGACCGCGCAGCAGGTCCAGGACCGTTGCGCGGAGCGTAGCCAGGCCCGAGGCGTCAACCCCGACGTGTGGGTACACGGGACTCCCAGAGGCAGAGCTTCCATCACGTGCAGTGCGGAACCGTTCACCCGTCGTAGCGACGATGGGGTAACTGGTTTGCGTCTGAGGAGAATAACGCTTCGTACAGGCACTGCTACACCGAGTTGCTCAAATCATCGATTCCGTCGCTTCCGTAACCGATTGGCGTGCGTTCGGACGTCGGAGAGTGAGCGTTTGCTGACCGATCTGTTCCGTCTTCGGTGTGTGTCTGGGGCGCATCCTGGCGATGCACCGCCAAGTCGAATGGCCAGAACGGCATGGGCGTACGTTCGGTCAATTGCCCGCGGTTCCGGGTGCGCCGCACGAACGCGATCGGCGAAGGCCCGTACCGCCACTGGGCGGTACGGGCCGCGGGAGGTACGGACGCTGGCCGGCCGCGAGCGCGGGGCGTGAGCGGCCGGTGATGAGTGGGGGGGGCGGCGGTGCGGTACTACGGCGTCAGCGGCGGCGGCGGTGCAGGGCGATGGCCGCGGCGGTGCCGCCGGCGACGGCGCCGACGCCGGCCGCCGCGGGGATGCCGACCTTGGCCGCCTTGCGGCCGGTGCGGTAGTCGCGCAGGCGCCAGTCCATCTCCCGGGCGTGGCGGCGGAGCTTGGAGTCGGGGTTGATGGCGTAGGGGTGGCCGACCAGGGACAGCATGGGGATGTCGTTGTGGGAGTCGCTGTAGGCGGCGCAGCGGGTCAGGTCCAGGGCCTCCGCCGCGGCCAGGGCGCGTACCGCCTCGGCCTTCGCCGGGCCGTGCAGCGGTTCGCCGACCAGCCGGCCGGTGTAGACGCCGTCGACCGACTCCGCCACCGTGCCCAGCGCGCCGGTCAGGCCCAGGCGGCGGGCGATGACCTGGGCGATCTCCACCGGCGCGGCTGTGACCAGCCACACCTTCTGACCGGCGTCCAGGTGGGCCTCGGCGAGCGCGCGCGTGCCCGGCCAGATCCGCTCGGCCATGTACTCGTCGTAGATCTCCTCGCCGATCGACTTCAGCTCGGCGACCCGGTGGCCCTTCACGATCGACAGCGCCGAGTCGCGGGCGTCCTGCATGTGCTCGGGGTCCTCCACCCCGGCCAGCCGGAACCACGCCTGCTGCCAGGCGAACTTTGCGAGGTCGCGCGTGTCGAAGAACTTCCGCTTGTACAGGCCCCGGCCGAAGTGGAACAGCGCGGCGCCCTGCATGACGGTGTTGTCCAGGTCGAAGAAGGCGGCGGCCCTTTCGTCCCCGTGCACCGGGAACTCCGACGCCTCCCGCGGGGCCGGCGGGACGCCCGCTTCCTGCGAGGATTTGCGCGCTGCCTCCGCAGAGGCCTCGCCTGCCAACACGCTTCGCGCCGTGGCGGAGCGCCTACGGGAAGTGAGCCATCCGAGAGCGGCCATGGCGTGAGCATAGCCAGTTGGCCGGGTGGTTCCGGAGTCGAGAGGTTTCGCGGCCCGTGAACTCTTCGCGACGGCGGCGTTGCGGCGGTCCGCGCCGACGGGGTTCCGCGGCCCCGTGCCGGAGCGACAATGGCCAGCATGAGTCCCATCTTCCGCCGCAAGTCCCCCGGGCCCCAGGGGCGGCTCGTCACCCTCGTCCGCAAGCCGGGCTGCCACCTGTGCGACGACGCGCAGGCCGTCGTGGAGAAGGTCTGCGCCGACCTGGGCGTCGCCTGGGAACAGAAGGACATCACCCAGGATCCGGAGTTGTACGACCAGTACTGGGAGCAGATTCCGGTTGTACTCGTCGACGGTGAACAGCACACCTTCTGGCGGGTGAACGAGGGGCGGCTGCGCAAGGAGCTCGCGGGCTGATCGGGACTGACCGAGGAGTCCAAACTGGCCGGAAGTCGCCTAGGATCGATGGCGTCTTGGTCTCGGGGGTGGGGATCGTAGAGGAGAGTGTGCGGTTTTGCCCCCAACAAGAAAGGCACAGAGGTGCGGATGTGCCGGTTCCAAACATCCGCGTCGGGGGTGCGTGACCCCGGTCACGTTGGCCGGGCAAATCGGACACCATCTTTGTGCACACGTTCACAAAGACATAGCCTGCTGTCGACGGGGCGGTCTGGGGACATATGACCGCCCGCAGCCCCGCTCTACCCGCAGGAGCACCGTGGCAACTGGCCGAACTCACCGACCGGCGACCCGTAGCCGAGGGATTCCCGAGGCCACCGTCGCCAGGCTTCCGCTGTACCTCCGAGCCCTGACCGCACTGTCGGAGCGCTCGGTGCCCACGGTCTCCTCCGAGGAGCTCGCGGCCGCGGCGGGGGTCAATTCCGCCAAGCTGCGCAAGGACTTCTCCTACCTCGGCTCCTACGGGACCCGCGGGGTCGGCTACGACGTCGAGTATCTCGTGTACCAGATCTCCCGCGAACTGGGGCTCACCCAGGACTGGCCGGTTGTGATCGTCGGTATCGGAAACCTCGGCGCCGCCCTCGCCAACTACGGCGGCTTCGCCTCCCGCGGCTTCCGCGTCGCCGCGCTCATCGACGCCGACCCCGCGATGGCCGGCCGGCCCGTCGCCGGCATCCCGGTCCAGCACGCCGACGAGCTGGAGAAGATCATCCGGGACAACGGCGTCTCGATCGGCGTGATCTCGACCCCCGCGGGCGCCGCCCAGCAGGTCTGCGACCGGCTGGTGGCCGCCGGTGTCACCTCCATCCTGAACTTCGCGCCGACCGTGCTGTCCGTCCCGGACGGCGTCGACGTACGCAAGGTCGACCTCTCCATCGAGCTTCAGATCCTCGCCTTCCACGAGCAGCGCAAGGCCGGTGAGGAGGCCGTCGCCGACCGCACCCTCCCGCCCGCCGCCGCGGTCCGCGACGAGTCCACCGACCAGGGCCCGGACGGGGATGTCCCCGCCGTGATGCCGGCATGAGTCTCCTCGTCGTCGGACTGAGCCACCGCAGCGCCCCGGTCAGCCTGCTGGAGCGCGCCTCGCTGAGCGCGGACGGCCAGGACAAGCTGCTCCAGGACACGGTCGCCGCCGAGCCGGCCACCGAGGCCGCCGTGCTCGCCACCTGCAACCGCATCGAGCTGTACGCCGACGTGGACAAGTTCCACGCCGGTGTCGCCGAGCTGTCCACACTGCTCGCCCAGCACAGCGGGGTCGGTCTCGAGGAGCTCACCCCGTACCTCTACGTGCACTACGAGGACCGGGCCGTCCACCACCTGTTCTCGGTGGCCTGCGGCCTGGACTCGATGGTCGTCGGCGAGGGCCAGATCCTCGGCCAGATCAAGAACTCGCTGGCCCGCGCCCAGGACCTGCACACCGCCGGGCGTCTGCTGAACGACCTGTTCCAGCAGGCCCTGCGGGTCGGCAAGCGCGCCCACTCCGAGACCGGCATCGACCGCGCCGGGCAGTCCCTGGTCACCTTCGGCCTGGAGCAGCTGTCCGCGGGCGCGGACGTGCAGGACTGGGCGCGCGGCAAGAAGGCCCTGGTCATCGGCGCCGGTTCGATGTCGTCGCTGGCCGCCGCCACGCTCGCGCGGGTCGGCGTCCGCGAGATAGTGATCGCCAACCGTACGCAGGACCGGGCCGAGCGCCTCGTCCAGATCCTCACCGAGGGCGACGACACGGACGTGCTGGCCCGCGCGGTACCGATGAACGCGGTGCCGCTCGAGCTGACACGTGCAGATGTCGCCGTCTCCTGCACCGGCGCGACCGGACTCGTCCTGACCGCCGAGACGGTCACCTCCGCCGTCGAGGGCCGTACCGGGGCGCCCGCCGCCGTGTCGCGGGCCGTCGCGGAAGAGCACGGCAGTGGCCGTACGGCGGTGCGGACGGACGTCCGCGAGACCCCCCTGCCGCCCGTGGGCGCCGCAGGCGCCGACGAGAACTGCCCGCTGGACCTCGCCGCCGCCGAGCCCGGCTTCTCCCTGATGGGCGAGTCCGCCGTGGCCGGACTGGACGCGGCCACCCTGGAGCAGCACGGCACCTGGGTCGACGGTGGTACGGCCCTGCTCGAGCGGAGCCGGGAGATTGGCGGAGGAACCGCCGACCGCCGCGAGTCCGCCCGTGCCGAGGCCGACCCGGAGACCGACGCCGAGCTGATCACCGCGCTCGCCGCGACGGTGGCCACCGCCGGCCGGATCCCCGAGCACCGCAGGCCCGAGCCGGTCGCCGTCGCTCCGCGCCCCGAACCGGCCCTCTTCGTGCTGGACCTCGCCATGCCGCGCGACGTCGACGCGGCCGTGCACCGGCTCGCCGGGGTGCGCCTGGTGGACATCGAGTCGCTCGCCGAGGCCTCCGCCGACGCTCCGATGGCCGCCGACGTCGACCAGGTCCGCCGTATCGTCTCCGACGAGGTCGCGGCCTTCGGGGCGGCCCTGCGGGCGGCGCACATCACACCCACCGTCGTCGCGCTGCGCACCATGGCCGCCGACGTCGTGAGCAGCGAGATCGCCCGCCTGGAGGGGCGGCTGCCCAGCCTCGACGACAAGCACCGGGCGGAGATCACCCAGACCGTCCGGCGTGTCGTGGACAAGCTGCTGCACGCGCCGACGGTCAGGGTCAAGCAGCTCGCGGCCGAGCCCGGCGGCGCCGGATACGCGGACGCGCTGCGCACCCTGTTCGACCTGGACCCCGAGACGGTCGCCTCCGTCTCCCGGGCCGACAGCGATTCCGACGACTCCGAGAAGCACGACGACTCCGAGAAGCACAGCAAGAACCGAGGGCCAGCATGACTGAGAAGGCACTGAGGCTCGGGACCAGGCGCAGCAAGCTCGCCATGGCCCAGTCCGGGTTGGTGGCGGACGCCGTGAGCCAGGTGACCGGACGGCCTGTCGAGCTCGTCCCGGTCACCACCTACGGCGACATCTCCCGTGAACACCTCGCACAGATCGGCGGCACGGGTGTGTTCGTGGCCGCGCTGCGCGAGGCGTTGCAGCGGGGCGAGGTGGACTTCGCGGTTCATTCGCTCAAGGACCTGCCCACCACGCAGCCCGAGGACCTGGTCCTGGCCGCCGTACCCGAGCGCGAGGACCCGCGCGACGTGCTCGTCGCCCGGGACGCGCTGAAGTTCACCGACCTGCCCCGCGGGGCGCGCATCGGTACGGGCTCGCCGCGCCGCATGGCCCAGCTGAACGCGTACGCCCGCGCCCACGGCCTGGACATCGAGACGGTCCCGATCCGGGGCAACGTCGACACCCGCATCGGCTTCGTCAAGAACGGCGAACTCGACGCGGTGGTGCTCGCCGCCGCCGGGCTGAACCGGGTCGGCCGGAGTGACGAGGTGACCGACTTCCTGTCGGTCGACACGATTCTGCCCGCCCCCGGCCAGGGGGCCCTGGCGGTCGAGTGCAGGGCGGGGCACACCGCCCAAGACGCTGCCCTCGCCGCCGAGCTCGCCGAGCTCGACGACCCGCACACGCGGGCCGCCGTGACCGCCGAGCGGTCACTGCTCGCCGCCCTGGAGGCCGGTTGCAGCGCCCCGGTGGGCGCGCTGGCCGACCTGCTGGGCGACGGGCGGATTGTCAAGGAAATGCGCCTGCGGGGCGTCGTCGGCAGGCCCGACGGCTCCGCACTGGTGCAGCTGTCCACCACCGGTCCCGTGCCCCAGACGCACGACCAGGCGATGGCATTCGGTCGCGGACTCGCCACCGAGATGCTCGCCCAGGGCGCGGCCGGTCTGATGGGGGAGCGAGCACAGTGAGCCCCACCACCCTTCCCGCCTGTCCCGAACACGGGCACGTCACCTTCCTCGGTGCCGGACCCGGAGATCCGGGACTGCTCACACTGCGCGCCGTGGAGGCGCTGGCCAACGCGGACGTCCTCGTCGCCGAGCACGAGGTGCTCGACGTCGTGCGCACGCACGCCAGGCAGGGCGTCGCCGTCGTGCACACGGACCCGGGTCCTTCGGCGGACTCGCATCCGGGCACGGGCACGCCCCAGCTCACGGTGGTTGACGGCACGTCAACAACCGCTGGGATCCCCGCGGTGCGGGATGCCGCACATCTTGTCATGGAGGCCGCGCGGGGCGGCAGGCGGGTCGTCCGTGCGGTGTCCGGGGACCCGGGACTCGACACGTACGCCGCGGAGGAGATGCTCGCCTGCGCCGCCGCGGGCGTTCCCTTCGAGGTCGTCCCCGGCATCGCGGCCGCCGTCGGCGTGCCCGCGTACGCCGGGGTGCCGCTGCGCGACGCCCAGGGCACCGACGTACGGTTCGTCGACGCGCGTACGGCCTCCGACCGCTGCTGGACCGAGGTCGGCGCCTCGGACGGCACGGTCGTCGTGTCGACCACGCTCGACTCGGTCGCCGCGGCGGCCGGTGAACTGGTCTCGGCGGGCCGCAAGCCCGACACCCCGTTGACGGTGACGGTCGCCGGCACGACCACCCGCCAGCGCACGTGGACGGCGACGCTCGGCACGATCGCGCAGACCCTGAAGCAGGCCAAGGTCCTGCCGTCCCCGGACGGCGGGCGCCCGGTGATAGCCGTGGTCGGCGAGCGCAGCGCGACCGCCCAGCGCGACCAGCTGTCGTGGTTCGAGTCCAAGCCGCTGTTCGGGTGGAAGGTCCTCGTGCCGCGCACCAAGGAGCAGGCGGCCTCGCTCTCCGACCAGCTGCGGTCCTACGGGGCCGTGCCGCACGAGGTCCCGACGATCGCCGTCGAGCCGCCGCGCACGCCCCAGCAGATGGAGCGCGCGGTGAAGGGCCTGGTGACCGGCCGCTACGAGTGGATCGCGTTCACCTCGGTCAACGCGGTGAAGGCGGTGCGGGAGAAGTTCGAGGAGTACGGGCTGGACGCCCGGGCCTTCGCCGGCATAAAGGTGGCGGCCGTCGGCGACCAGACCGCGAAGGCGCTGATCGCCTTCGGCGTGAAGCCGGACCTGGTGCCGAGCGGCGAGCAGTCGGCCGCGGGCCTGCTGGAGGACTGGCCGCCGTACGACCCGGTCTTCGACCCGATCGACCGTGTCTTCCTGCCCCGCGCGGACATCGCCACGGAGACCCTCGTGGCGGGTCTGATCGAACTGGGCTGGGAGGTCGACGACGTCACGGCCTACCGCACGGTCCGCGCCTCTCCGCCCCCGGCGGAGACCCGCGAGGCCATCAAGGGCGGCGGCTTCGACGCGGTGATGTTCACGTCGTCGTCGACGGTGCGGAACCTGGTCGGCATCGCGGGCAAGCCGCACAACGTGACGGTGATCGCCTGCATCGGCCCGGCCACGGCGAAGACCGCCGAGGAGCACGGCCTGCGGGTGGACGTGATGGCCCCCGAGCCGTCCGTCCACAAGCTGGCCGAGGCCCTGGCCGACTTCGGCGCACGGCGCCGCCTCGCGGCCCTGGACGCGGGCGACCCGGTGACCCGCCCGAGCGAACGGCGGCCGGGGTCGCGCAGGCGTCGTACGTCGACGTGAGTGTGTGAGCAGGTGGCGGAGCGTGCCGTGCGGGCGCGTTCCGCCATCGCGCGTTTCTGCCCGCGGTGGGCGGCCGGGCCGCCTTCACGGCCCGGGATTCACGGTGTTCACCGAGGTTTTCGCGCGGGCCAGTTCGCGGAGTATGCGGGCCAGGTCGGCGGGTTCGGCCGCGAGGCGGACCGGGGTGCCGGCGTCGTCGAGTTCGGCGACGTCCCAGTGTCTGTCCACGGGGTCGGAGCCCCGGGCGCGTCGTACGTTCTTGAGGGTGAGCCGCTGCACCGGTATCGGCTTCGCCGCGAACCGGCCCGGGCCGGGCGCCACCGCGAGGGGGCCGCCGCCCAGGACGATGTGGGTGCCGAAGCCGCGCGGGTTGTAGTCGGTGTCCTCCAGGAAGCGGGCGGCCAGGAACTCCTCCTCGTCCTTTCTGGCGGCGGACTTCCCGGTCGTTCCGGCCGCTGCTCCCGGCGCACAGGTGGCGTGCCAGGCCCCGGCGAACAGCCCCAGCGTGACCAGCGAGCCCACGGCCATCCAGGTGATCGCCACGGGCGAGGAGAACAGGGTCGTGGGGTGGAGGTAGCAGAGCGGCAGGAGCCACAGGGCGGTGGCGACGAGCGCGCCCCCGAACGGCAGGGCCGGCGGGAGCTCCCCGTCGTCGCGCAGTCGGCGCCCGAGCAGGCTCAGCAGTGAGTGGGCCGCGGGGTAGCCCGCGGCGAGGAGGAACGCGGCCGCGAAGACGGCCGTGCCTCCGGCGGTGGGGACGTTGGCGTGCCACCCGTAGCGCTTTCCGACGACCTTCATCACCTGGCCGCGCCAGAAGGTCAGTTCGACGTGGTCGCCGGCCTGGAACTCCAGGGCGGCATCGCGTGAGACATCGACGCGCTCCAGCGGCCGACCGGCGGTGAAGTACAGCCAGCTGGGCCGCCGCCTGCTCTGGTTGTCCTCGGTCCGCGAGATCACGGCCGGGATCGTGGTCAGGCATTCGTCGCGCTCCGCGGCGGGTGTCCCGGCGGTGCACGCGGTGGCCGACTTCCACGCCTGTTCGTACGACGCGGTCCCGGACACGGACCCCGCGGCCATGGCCGCGAACGCGAGCAGCACAGGGCACACGACCAGCAACCCCACCCAGCCGCGCCGGGGGGTCCGGTACGACACGACGGGGGCCTTGCCCGGGTCCGTGGCCTCGTAGCGGCGGTGCAGCGCGCGGAGCGCCTCCACCTCGGTGTCGAAGTCCGGGTCGTCGGACGACCGGCTCCGCGGCAGGGGCAGGAGTCGCTCACGTCCGTAGTGCGGGATCAGGCTGACGCGACGGGGCTCGTGGGCCCAGGGAGTTCGCGCGGACTTCCGGTGCACGCGCAGTTCGGCGATGTCGCCCCACGGCACGGTCCGGCTGCGCAGCAGCGTCCGGAAGCGCAGACCGCGGGCGTCGGCGCTCACCCGGACGAAGAACCACAGGACGCGTCTCCAGCGGGGGCGGCAGGTTGCGTTCCACACATCGGCCATGCACGGCATCCTGTCATCGGCCGAGCCGCACGCGCTGGTGCGGTGGTCCGGGCCCCCTCGCGGAGGCCCGGACCCTTTCACCTGACCTGAGTTGTCATGCCACGGTTCGGATGAGCTTCTTGTTGACGAACTCCTCGATTCCGGGGCGGCCGAGTTCGCGGCCGAAGCCGGAGCGCTTGATGCCGCCGAAGGGCAGTTCCGCGCCCTCGGCGCCGACGCCGTTGACGAAGACCATGCCGGCCTCGATGCGGTCGGCGACGCGCTCGGCCTGCGCGGGGTCGGTGGTGAAGACGTAGGACCCGAGGCCGTAGGGGGTGTCGTTGGCGATGCGCAGGGCGTCGTCCTCGTCGGCCGCCGGGAAGACCATCGCCACCGGTCCGAAGAGTTCCTGGCGGGCGGCGGTGTGTTCGGTGGTGAGCCCCGTGAGGACTCCGGCCGGGAAGTAGGCTCCGCGCCGTTCGCCCTCGCTGTGGAGCGTGGCGCCCTGGGCGACCGCCTCGTCGACCTGCCGGGCGAGGTTCTCGGCGGCGGCGACCGACGACAGCGGGGCACCGGTCTCGCCGTCGAGCAGCCGGGCGGTGAACTTCTCGACGAACGCGTCGTAGAGGTCCTCGACGACGACGAACCGCTTGGCGGCGTTGCAGGCCTGGCCGGTGTTGTCGAGCCGGGCGGCGACGGCGGCCTCGACGACCGCGTCGAGGTCGTCGGTGGACAGCACGATGAACGGGTCGGAGCCGCCGAGTTCGAGGACCACGCGCTTCAGGTTCCGCCCGGCGATCTCGGCGACGGCGGCGCCGGCGCGCTCCGAGCCGGTGAGCGAGACGCCCTGGACCCGCGGGTCGGCGATCACCTCGGCGATCTGCTCGTTGGTGGCGTACACGTTGACGTACGCGCCGGCCGGGAAGCCGGCCTCGGCGAACAGCTTCTCCAGCAGGGCGGCGGTGGCCGGGCACTGGGGGGCGTGCTTGAGGACGATGGTGTTGCCGAGCGCGAGGTTCGGGGCGGCGAACCGGGCCACCTGGTAGGCCGGGAAGTTCCACGGCATGATGCCGAGCAGGACGCCCACCGGGCTGCGCCGGACGACGGCGCTGCCGGGGCCGGAGGTGACGTCGAGCGGCTCGTCGGCGAGGAACGCCTCGGCGTGGTCGGCGTAGTAGTGGTAGATGTCGGCGCAGAAGCCGACCTCGCCCTCGGCTTCGGCGAGCGGCTTGCCCATCTCGCGCACGATGCTCGCGGCCAGTTCGGCCTGGTGCTCCGTGTGCAGGTCGCCGAGCCGGCGCAGCAGCGCGGAGCGCTCGGCCACGGAGCTGGTACGGCCCCAGGAGGTGGCCGCGTGGGCGGCGGCGACGGCGTCCGCGATCTCGGCGTCGGTGGCGGTCGGGTAGGTCTCGGCGACTTCGCCGGTGGTGGGGTCGGTGACGGCGTACATCAGGTCTCCGGAAAGTGGTCGGGTGCGGGGCGGCTGTCGGTCACGGGACGGCTCACGGGGTCAGGATCGTCCTGACCCCGGTGTTCGACCTGAGATCGTCGAACGCCTCCGCCGTCTCCCGCAGCGGCCGGGTCCTGCCGATCAGGTCGTCCAGCGGCAGCCGGCCCGCCAGGTAGAGGCGGGCCAGTCTGGGGATGTCGATCTCCCCGACGCTGGAGCCGTAGTTGCAGCCGAGGATACGTTTCCCCTGGTCGGCCAGGTCGAACAGGTCGAACGAACCGGTCGCGCCGGTCGGTGCCATCCCGACCAGGACGGCCGCGCCGCCCGAGGTGAGCATGGCCGGGAGGGTCTCGACGACCTTGGGGCTCCCGATCGCCTCGAAGGCGTAGTCCACCCCGCCGAGTTCCTCCTGGCACCAGGCCGCGACGTCGGTCCGGGCGCCGTCGAGTGTGTGGGTGGCGCCGAACCGCTCGGCCACGGCGAGCCGTTCGGGGGAGAGATCGACGGCGACGACGGGGTCGGCACCCACCAGGCGAAGACCCATCACCACGCTGAGTCCCACGCCGCCCGTACCGACGACGACCGCGGACTCGCCGGGACGGACCCGGGCGGTGTTCATGACCGCGCCGATGCCCGTCGTGATGGAGCAGCCGAGGAGGGCGCCGATGTCGAACGGCAGTTCCTCGGGGACCTTCACCGCCGCCGACTCGGGTACGACCAGCCGGTCCGTGAACGCCCCCAGGCCCAGGTAGGGCCACACCGGGGCGCCCTCGGCGTCCGTGAACGGGGTGGTCCCGTCGGGCAGCGTGTTGGCGACGGCCTTGGTGCCGGTGCACAGCCACGCCATTCCGGCCACGCACTTGCGGCAGCGCCGGCACGGCGCGAACCAGGACAGCACGACGTGGTCGCCGGGCCGCACGGAGGTGACGCCGGCCCCGACCGCGGTGACCACTCCGGCCGCCTCGTGTCCGAGCACGAGCGGTCGGTCGGTCGGCCAGTCACCGGTCACGATGTGCAGGTCCGAGTGGCACACGCCGGCCGCGCGCACGTCGATCTCGACCTCGCCCGGCCCGGCGGATCTGAGGGCGACGTCCTGCGACCGCAGTCCGGAGACCGGGTCGAAGACGATGGCCGGGGAGAATTTCGAGGACATCAGGACACCTTCACCTTTTCGGGGGCCGGGTTCCGGGGGAGCTGGGTGTGGGGCTTGGCGACGGCGACGTAGACGAGACCGATGGCGAAGAGCACGGAGAAGACCAGGACCACGGCCCAGACCTGGATCCAGCTGCCGCCGGCCGGGGCGAGTTCGGCACGGGGCCAGGCGATGTTGACCGCCTCGAAGAGCAGCCACACCACGGCGAGCGCGTTGACCACCAGGCCGGTCCGTCCCAGCCGCAGCTCCCCGGCGGCGGGGTTCCACCGGCCGCTCAACCGGGCGGCGAGCGCCACGACCGCGACGGTCAGGAAGATGAAGTAGAAGCCGCCGGAGCCGAACGCGATCAGGGTCGCCGCGGCATCGCCGTTCAGCCCGAGCAGCAGCCCGAGACCGGCCAGCACGGCCGTCGCGATGAGCGAGACGTACGGGATCTGCCGCGGGCCGACGGTGGCGAGCGTCGAGGAGAAGGGCAGCTGCCGGTCGCGGGCGAACGAGAAGACGGCTCGCCCGATGTACGTCTGGATCGAGATGGCGCACGCGAAGAACGCGATCAGAACGACGACGACGAACGGCTTCTCGCTCCATCCGCCCAGCCCGTCCGTCACGGCGGCGAGGACCGGATCCGCCGTCCTGCCGGACACGGCGTCCTCGGGCCGGCGCAGCGAGAGCGTCACCGCGAGCCCGGTCAGCAGGACCGTGAAGGCGACGAACACGTAGGCGCGCAGCAGCGCCCGCGGCACGCTGCGCCGCGGCTGCTCGGTCTCCTCGGCGACCTGCGTGGTCGCGTCGAAGCCGAGGAACGCCCAGCCGGCCACCGCGAGACAGGTCAGGAAACCGGCCAGGACCGACCCCTTGGAGGCGGCCTCGGCCCCCAGCGTCTCGAACAGGATCCCGAAGCCGTTGTGGCGCACGAAGAGCAGCAGGACCACGCTGATGGCGATGGAGGCGACGCCTTCGGCGAGGATGCCCGCGTTGAGGAAGTGCTTCACCGGGTTGACGCCGAGCAGGTTGATCGCGAGCGCCACGGCGATGAAGACCACGCCGAGGAGCACGTGGGTCGTCGCCGACGGTGTCCCGTCGCCGAAGAGCATGTGCAGCCAGCTCGCCCCCAGGTAGGCCACCGTGGCCAGTGACGCGACGGCCGAGGCGAGATAGATCCAGCCCACCAGCCAGCCCAGCCGGGGCCCGCCGAGCCGGCGCACCCACTGGTAGACCCCGCCCGTCATGGGGAACTGGGAGGACAGCTCGGCGTAGACGACGGCGGTCAGCAGCTGTCCGAGGAAGGCCGCGACGACCGCCCAGATCCACGCGGGGCCCGCGAAGACGAACCCCAGCTGGACGACGGCGTAGATGCCGACCACGGGGGAGATGGTCGCGAACCCGATCGCGAACACGGCCCACGGGGACAGGGTGCGTTTCAGCTCCTGCCGATAGCCGTACTCGGCGAGGTCACCGGCGTCGGTGTGAGTGTCGTTCACATGCGTCTCCTGACGGTGGTGCGTGCCGGAGGTGCCGGCTCGGCCGGGACGGGGCCGGGGCCTGTCGCCGGGGTGAGATCCCCTTGATCAGCGGCTTCCTGACGTCCACAGTTATTGGCCGCGTGGCCAATTTCCTAATTGGTCGCATACTCAATAACATTCCGGGCATGACGTCAAGGGGTCCGGGCAAGCGAGTCCGCAAGGCGCCGGCCGAGCGCCGCAACGAGATCGTCACCAGCGCCGCGCGCATCGGACTCACCGAAGGGCTGGAGTGCGTCACCCTGCGGCGGGTCGCCGACGAGCTCGGCGTCCAGTCCGGACTGGTCGGCCACTACTTCCCGGCGGCCGACAAACTCGTGGCCGAGGCCTTCACCGGCGCCACGATGGCCGAACTCGACAGCCTGCTCCCTGAGGGGCCTCCGGAGGGATCACCGGATGGGCCCGCCGGCACCGGCGACGGCACCCCGCTGCGCACACTCCGGCGCTTCTTCACCCTGATCTCCAGCGCCGACTTCGACAACGTCAGCAGGCTCTGGCTCAACGCGCGGCACCTGTCGCGCTACCGCCCCGTACTCCACGAGCACGTCGTGGACCAGGAACTGCTCTGGTGCCGGCGCATAGAGCGGCTCATCACCGCCGGAGTGGAGGCCCGGGACCTCCGCTGCGACGACCCCTGGGCGGCGGCCGTGCGCATTCTCGTCGTGATCGACGGAACCAGCGCCTACATCAACACCAGCGCAGACCTCCGCGCTGCGCCGATCGCCGACATGGTCCGCACCTTCGCCGAGGCCGAACTCGGACTGGCGGCCGGCGCCCTGAAAACGTCCTGACGCACGGCGGGGAACGGCGGTGCCGCGGCACCACGGCGCCCGCCCCGGCCGACCCCGTGGGGCCCGCGCACACCCATTCCGCGGCGCCCGCCCCGGCCGACTCCCCGTCGGCAAAGGCATCGGGGCGGCGGGCGTAGCGTAGAGGGCATGACGAAGTACGGATCCTTTCCCGGTACGCGTCCTCGCCGGCTGCGCACCACCCCCGCCATGCGGCGCATGGTCGCCGAGACCCGGCTGCACCCGGCGGACTTCATCCTCCCCGCGTTCGTCCGCGAGGGCGTGAGCGAGCCCGTGCCGATCTCGACGATGCCCGGGGTGGTGCAGCACACGCGGGAGAGCCTGAAGAAGGCGGCCGCCGAGGCGGTGGAGGCCGGGATCTCCGGGATCATGCTGTTCGGGGTGCCGGAGGAGGGCAAGAAGGACGGCCTCGGGACGGCGGGGACGGACCCGGACGGGATCCTCCAGGTCGCGCTGCGCGATGTGCGCGCCGAGGTCGGGGACGAGCTGCTCGTCATGTCCGACCTGTGCCTCGACGAGTTCACCGACCACGGCCACTGCGGCGTCCTCGACGCCGAGGGCCGGGTCGACAACGACGCCACGCTCGAGCGGTACGCCGAGATGGCCCAGGTCCAGGCCGACGCCGGCGCCCATGTCGTGGGCCCCAGCGGGATGATGGACGGGCAGATCGGCGTCGTCCGGGACGCGCTGGACCAGATCGGCCGGGAGGACGTGGCCGTCCTCGCCTACACCGTCAAGTACTCGTCCGCGTTCTACGGGCCCTTCCGGGAGGCGGTCGGCTCCTCGCTGAAGGGGGATCGCAAGACCTACCAGCAGGATCCGGCGAACCTGAGGGAGTCGCTGCGGGAGCTGGCCCTCGACCTGGAGGAGGGCGCCGACATGGTGATGGTCAAGCCGGCCGGTCCCTACCTCGACATCCTCGCCCGGGTCGCCGACGCCGTGGACGTGCCGGTCGCCGCCTACCAGATCTCCGGCGAGTACTCGATGATCGAGGCCGCCGCCGAGAAGGGCTTGGTCGACCGGGACCGGGCCATCCTGGAGACCCTGACCGGCATCAAGCGGGCCGGGGCGCGCAACATCCTCACCTACTGGGCCACCGAGGTCGCGCAGAAGCTGCGCTGACCCCGCCACCGCGCCACCGCGCCACCCCGCCGGGCCGCCCGTCTCCGCACGGGCGGCCCCGCCGCGCCGTGAGCGGTGCGCGGAGGGGTCAGGAGCCCGTGCCCCGTTCGCCTTCGCCGCGTCGGCCGCGGGAGCCTCCGCCCGCCGACGCCCGGGCGGAGCCGCCGTGCGAGGCGGCGTGCTGGTTCAGCACCTTCATGATCTCCATGGCCAGGGCCTCCGCCAGGGCAGGCGCGAGGGATTCCGCCAACGCGGTCGCCAGGACCTGCGCGAACAGGGCCTTCTCCAGTTCCGAGGACCGGGAGTGCGCCGGCCGGGAAAGAGACGTCGCGGCCGCTTCCAGCAGAGCCGCCGTCAGCGGGTCCTTCCCATGCCTGATACCGGTACCGGTGTGCGGAATCCCGGACTCGCGCACCATTTCCTCGAAGACCTCGTCGATGAAGGTCTCCAGGGGATCCCGTTCCGTCTCTCCGCCGGACTCAGCTGCCATTTGTGGTTCCTCAAGTTCGATTGCCGTACGGGACCCGCCCCCCGATGCCGGTGGGCGCGGCCGTCGGGGGGCGGGGTGTCGCCCCGTGCCTAGCGCCGGGCCAGCGCGGCGAGCAGCAGGGGATTCTGGATCATCGAGCCCCCGCGTTCCTCGCGGCGGCGCATGAGCATGGCGAGGA
>NZ_JBSFJL010000035.1:26012-104417 GCF_053598035.1 Streptomyces sp. NPDC001204
AGGAGGAGGGGGTGTTCGATGATGGGCTCCTCGCGTTCCTCCCGGCGGCGCATCAGGGCGGCGAGCAGCAGGGGGTTCTGGATCATCGACTCCCCGCGTTCCTCGCGGCGGCGCATGAGCATGGCGAGGAGGAGGGGGTGTTCGATGATGGGCTCCTCGCGTTCCTCCCGGCGGCGCATCAGGGCGGCGAGCAGCAGGGGGTTCTGGATCATCGACTCCCCGCCCTCCTCGCGGCGGCGCATGAGCGCGGCGAGGAGGAGAGGGTGGTCGATGACCGGGTCCTCCCCGCGTTCCTCACGCCGGGCGAGCAGCGCGGCCAGCAGAAGCGGTCCGATGACGGACTCCTCTTCCTCCTGGCCGGCGCCCGTCTTCTCCCGCGTGGGGCTCTCCGTCGTTGCCGTCATGGATTCCTCCTTCTGTGAAGCAAGACGCAGACGCATGACGCGGCGGAGTGCCCGAACTGTGGGAAGTTCCGCGCTCCGCTCCTTCGTCATCGTCGGCGCGCCCGGTGCCCGCCGCACTTCGATCTTGTGCGGCGGGCGGAAGGCGATCCCGGCGACCCGTGCACGCCGGAGGAGGTGGAGGAGACGCCCGGACGGCCGTCGCAAACGCGCGCAGGCCCCGACCCGTCGAGGACGGGGCGGGGCCTGCGGCGACGGACCGGGCGGATCCGTCAGAGGCTCAGAGGCGCTCGGGCGTCCGGATGCCCAGCAGGGCCATGCCCTGGTGCAGGGTGCGCGCCGTGACGTCGCACAGGAACAGGCGGTTCTCCACCTGCTCCGGCGTCTCCGCCTTCAGCACCGGGCACTTGTCGTAGAAGGACGTGTACAGGGACGCCAGCTGGTACAGGTACGCGGTCAGCTTGTGCGGGGCGTACTCGGTGGCGGCCTCCCGCACCGTCTCCGCGAAGGCGTCGGCGTGCAGGCCCAACGTCCGCTCCACCGCGGACAGTTCCAGCTCCGGGTGGGCGCAGGGCCGTACCTCTCCGGCCTTGCGGAGGATCGACTGGATCCGGGCGTAGGCGTACTGGAGGTAGACCGACGTGTCGCCGTTCAGCGAGACCATCTGGTCCAGGTCGAACTTGTAGTCCCGGCTCGCCGAGGTCGACAGGTCCGCGTACTTCACCGCGCCGATGCCCACTTGGGCACCCCGCTCGGCGATCTCCTCCTCCGAGAGGTCCTGCGCCTTCTCCCGGACGACCGCCGAGGCACGCTCGATCGCCTCGTCGAGCAGGTCGACCAGGCGGACCGTCTCGCCCTCACGGGTCTTGAACGGCTTGCCGTCCTTGCCGAGCACCGTGCCGAACGCCAACTGGTACGCCGTCACGTCGCCGTTCAGCCAGCCGGCCCGCCGCGCGGTCTCGAAGACCATCTTGAAGTGCAGGGACTGCCGGGCGTCCACGACGTACAGCAGGGTGTTCGCCTTGAGGTTGAAGACCCTGTCCCTGATCGCCGACAGGTCGGTGGCCGCGTAGCCGTAGCCGCCGTCGGACTTCTGGACGATCAGCGGGACCGGGTTGCCGTCCGGGCCCTTGACGTCGTCGAAGAAGACGCACAGGGCGCCCTCCGAGCGGACCGCCACGCCGGACTCCTCCAGCAGGCGGCAGGTCTCGGCGAGCATGTCGTTGTAGCCGGACTCGCCGACGATGTCCGGGTCCCGGACATCCATGTCCAGCTTCTCGAAGACGGAGAAGAAGTAGATCTTCGACTCGTCCACGAACTTCTGCCACATGGCCACCGTGTGCGCGTCGCCGGCCTGGAGGTCCACCACCCGGCGCCGGGCCCGCGTCTTGAACTCCTCGTCGGAGTCGAACAGCTTGCGCGCGGCCTTGTAGAGGCGGTCGAGGTTCGACATCGCCTCCTCGCCGGTCACCTCGGACGCCTTGTGGTCCAGCTCGTGCGGGTGCTCGTCCAGGTACTGGATGAGCATGCCGAACTGGGTGCCCCAGTCGCCGATGTGGTGCCGGCGGACCACGTTCTCGCCGGTGAACTCCAGGAGCTGGACGACGGAGTCGCCGATCACCGCGGACCGCAGGTGGCCGACGTGCATCTCCTTCGCCACGTTCGGCTGGGCGTAGTCGATCACCGTCGTGCCCGGCTGCTCCGCGTACGGCACACCCAGCCGGCCCTCGGAGTCGGCCGCCCGCGCCGCGAGGTTCTCCGTGATCGCCCGGTCGGTGACCGTGATGTTGAGGAAGCCGGGTCCGGAGACCTCGACGTCCTTGATCACATCACCGGTGACCACGTGCCCGACGACCTGCGCCGCCAGCTCCCGCGGGTTCGTCCTGGCCTGCTTGGCCAGCGCAAGGATGCCGTTGGCCTGGAAGTCCGCCCGGTCGCTGCGTCGCAGCAGCGGGTCCGCGGCGGCGGTCTCCGGCAGGGTGGCCGAGAGGGCGGACGCGAGGCGCTGGTGGACGGAAGCGGTGAGGGACGTGACCGGGGCCATAGGAAAGGGTGCCGTTCTCCTCGTGCGGATGGATAGACAGGCCCAGTATCCCATGTGGGGTAAAGCGAATTTTCCGGCCGACGGGCGAACCCCGGGCCGCCCGCGCCCGTCCAACGCGTTGAAAAGGTGTTTTCGCGGATGCCGACCCGCCTGGGACAATGGAGCGGTCAGCCGTGCGACCGTAGCGGCTGCCCACGGAGAACCTTCAGAGAAACTTCAGGGAAAGAGGACGTGCCGATCGTGGCTCAGAGCACCGAGACCGCCGACTGGGTCTCCCGTTTCGCGGACGACGTCATCGAGGAGTCGGAGCGTCGGGCCCCGGGCAAACCGGTCGTCGTCGCGTCCGGGCTGTCGCCGTCCGGCCCCATCCACCTGGGCAACCTGCGCGAGGTCATGACCCCGCACCTCGTCGCCGACGAGATCCGCCGCCGCGGGTATCCGGTACGGCACCTGATCTCCTGGGACGACTACGACCGGTACCGCAAGGTCCCGGCCGGGATCGCCGGTGTCGACGAGTCGTGGGCCGAGCACATCGGCAAGCCGCTGACCTCCGTCCCGGCCCCGAAGGGCTCGGCGCACCCCAACTGGGCCGAGCACTTCAAGGCCGCCATGGTCGCCTCGCTCGCCGAGCTGGGCGTGGAGTTCGACGGCATCAGCCAGACCGAGCAGTACACCTCCGGCGTGTACCGCGAGCAGATCCTGCACGCGATGAGGCACCGCGGCGACATCGACGCGATCCTCGCCCAGTACCGCACCAAGCCCAAGGCGGCCAAGAAGCAGCAGAAGCCCGTGGACGAGGCCGAGCTGGAGGCCGAGGAGGGCTCGGGCGCCGCGTCCGAGGACGACGGCAGCTCCGGCTCCGCCGGCTACTTCCCGTACAAGCCGTTCTGCGGCAACTGCGAGAAGGACCTCACCACCGTCACCGCCTACGACGACGACTCCACCGAGCTGACCTACGCCTGCACCGCGTGCGGTTTCTCGGAGACGGTCCGGCTCAGCGAGTTCAACCGCGGCAAGCTGGTCTGGAAGGTCGACTGGCCGATGCGGTGGGCGTACGAGGGCGTGATCTTCGAGCCGAGCGGTGTTGACCACTCCTCGCCGGGGTCCTCGTTCCAGGTCGGCGGGCAGATCGTCGGGATCTTCGGTGGCAAGCAGCCGATCGGCCCGATGTACGCCTTCGTGGGCATCTCCGGCATGGCGAAGATGTCGTCCTCGCGCGGCGGCGTCCCCACCCCGGCCGACGCGCTGAAGATCATGGAGCCGCAGCTCCTGCGGTGGCTGTACGCCCGGCGCAGGCCGAACCAGTCCTTCAAGATCGCCTTCGACCAGGAGATCCAGCGCCTGTACGACGAGTGGGACAAGCTCGCCGCCAAGGTCGCCGACAGCTCGGCGCTGCCCGGTGACGTCGCCGCGTACACGCGCGCGGTGGGCACCGCCGCCGGCGAGCTGCCGAAGACGCCGCGCCCGCTGCCGTACCGCACGCTCGCGTCCGTCGCCGACATCACCGCCGGCCACCAGGACCAGGCGCTGCGCATCCTGTCCGAACTCGACCCCGCCAACCCGCTGGGCTCGCTCGACGAGGCCCGCCCGCGGTACGACAGGGCCGAGGCGTGGATCAACAACCACGTCCCCGCCGACCAGCGCACCATCGTCCGCGAGGAGCCCGACACCGACCTGCTGAAGTCCCTCGACGAGCCCTCCCAGCAGTCGATCCGGCTGCTGCTCGACGGCCTCGGGGACCACTGGTCGCTCGACGGGCTCACCCACCTCGTCTACGGCGTGCCCAAGGTCCAGGCCGGGTTCTCCGCCGACGCCACGCCCAAGGAGCTGCCGCCGGAGATCAAGACCGCCCAGCGGACCTTCTTCGCGCTGCTCTACCACCTGCTCGTCGGCCGCGACACCGGGCCGCGCCTGCCCACGCTGCTGCTCGCGGTGGGCCAGGAGCGGGTGCGGGCCCTGCTCGGGGAGTAGCGGGAACAGCGAAGCGACACGCGGTGATACGACAACGAAGAGGGGCCCTCGTGCGAGGGCCCCTCTTCGTGGTTCAGGGGCCGTCCGGGGTTCACGGCTCAGGCGATGTGGTCTTCCTCCAGCTCCGCGTTGAAGCGGTTGGAGAAGCGGCTCACCAAGTGCTTGGCCTCGTTGTCGGGCAGCGAGATCCCGTACGTGGCCTCCACCCCGTCGGCGAACTCGCGGGGGGTGGGCAGGCTGCCGTTGATCGACTGACGGAAGACCTGGTAGTAGGCCTCCTCGTCCGGCTCCGCGGGCGGGGTGCCGCCGCCCTCGCCGAGCTGGCGGGTGCGGTTCGGGCCGGCCGGGATGGGGAAGCTGCCGGTGTCCTCGGGGGAGGGCTCGGGCTGCTGCGGCTGCGGGGCCTCGCCCTGCTGCTCCTGGTACCCCTGGTCTTCCTGGTACCCCTGGTGTTCCTCGTACCACTCCTCGTACGGGAGTTCCTCGTACGGAGGCTCCGGCTCGTACGCCGGGTCGTAGCCGCCGTGGTAGTCGACCTGCTGGGGGGCGGAGAACCAGGGACTCGCTTCGTCCGGGGCCTGCTGTTCCGGTGCCGGCTGCCCGCCGTTGTGGGGGCCGGCCAGTTCGGGGCGCTGCCCGCCGGGAGGCGCCTCCGCCAGCGCCGCAACGGACTGGGCGGCTCCCTCGCCGCCCATCCGTGGCGCCTCGGCGGCGCGAGCGTCCACGGCCGTCTCGACCTGCGGGCGCGGCGGGATCAGCGCCGGTTCTATGCCCGCCGCCGCCAGGCCCGCCGGGGCCGTCTCCCCCAGGGGGACGCCGTACCGGGCGAGGCGCAGCGGCATCAGGGACTCCACCGGGGCCTTGCGGCGCCAGGCCCGGCCGAAGCGGGAGCGCAACCGGGCCTGGTAGACGAGACGTTCCTGTTCCAGCTTGATGACCTGGTCGTAGGAGCGCAGCTCCCACAGCTTCATACGGCGCCACAGCAGGAAGGTGGGGACGGGGGAGAGCAGCCAGCGGGTCAGGCGGACGCCCTCCATGTGCTTGTCCGCCGTGATGTCCGCGATCCGGCCGATCGCGTGCCGGGCCGCCTCCACGGCGACCACGAACAGCACCGGGATCACCGCGTGCATGCCCACGCCCAGCGGGTCCGGCCAGGCGGCGGCGCCGTTGAAGGCGATCGTGGCCAGCGTCAGCAGCCACGCGGTCTGGCGCAGCAGCGGGAAGGGGATCCGGATCCAGGTCAGGAGCAGATCCAGGGCGAGCAGCACACAGATGCCCGCGTCGATGCCGATCGGGAACACATAACTGAAGTTCCCGAAGCCCTTCTTGATGGCGAGTTCACGGACGGCCGCGTACGAACCTGCGAAGCCGATACCGGCGATGATCACGGCACCCGTGACGACCACGCCGATGAGAACGCGGTGCATCCGGGTCAGCTGTGGCGTGGCCACCCGTAACTCCCTCCCCTTGCGTGTTGGTTGCGCGCAACAGGGTGGCACATCTGTGCGAGGGGCGTGGGACCGGTCCGGTTGCTCCGCTTCCGCGGGCCGTCCGTGGGTCAGCCGTTGGACGCCGACTTCGACGGTGAGGCCGACGTCGACGGCGACTTCGCGGGGGACTCGGACGCCGAGGAGGAAGCGGAGGTGCTCGGCGCACCGCCGCCGGACGCGCCGTTCGCCGTCGCCACCGCGGTCACCGCCTCCTTGGCGGCCTTCTCCGCGGCCTTCGTCAGGTCGTCGGCGTCCGGGGTCGAGTCACCGGCCAGACCGGCACCGTTGTAGTCGAGGGTGACGACCACGTTCTCCGCCCGCGCCACGACCGTCTGCTGCTTGAAGGCGCCTTCCTTCTTCTTCAGGTCGTAGCGCACCACCGTGGCCTCGTCGCCGGTCCCGGACACCGGCTCCGACTTCACGTTCTGCGCGTTCTCCACGTTCCGGGCGTCCTGCACCTGGCGCTCATAGAACGCCTGCGCCTGCTTCTCGCCGGAGCCACGGGTGACATCGGACTCGAAACGCAGCAGCGACACGTTGAGCCAGCGGAACTGAGAGCCCTTCACGCCGTTGTTGTCCAGGCTGTTCCAGGAGCAGCCGGCACGTGTGGAGAGGTCGCTGGAGGCGCTCTCCTTGCCCGACTTCTTGCCCTTCGGGACCAGTTCGCCGAGTGTCTTGTCCGACAGGATCTTGCACGGCTGGGGCAGCTTCGCGTACGCCGCCGCCTGCACCGTCGGCGACGGGCTCGCGCTCGCGGAGCCCTTCACGTCGCCCGGCGCGGTCTGCTTGGCACCCTCGCCGGAGCCGGAGTCCGAGGAGGAGCAGGCCGCGGCGAGCAGCATCACGGGCACGGCGATCGCGCAGACGAGGGCGCGGTTCGGACGCTTCGCTCGCGGGGTGCGCGGGGCTTGCCCCCACTGCCTGAACGGCGTGGGAGGTACCCCCACTTCTCGCTGGGCTGCTCGCTGCATGGTTCCTTCGCTCATGACGCTCGTGGTTCCTGCGGTCGGTTCGGGTCCGAGGGGCCACCGTACGCGGTGAGACAGCCGTGCGGTCCCACTTGTCGTACTGAGCGCGGCGGCACCGGGTGCCGCGCGGGAGTCGTCAACCACCCAGTGAATCGGCCAGCCGAGCGGCCAGTTTCCTTGCCTTGTCCTGCATTTCCTTGCTGTCCGGGACGACGCCGACGGCCGCCGGCTGCTCCTCGTACACGATGGTCACGACCACGTTGGACGTGCGGAATGCCACAGTCACGGTGCGCTGCTGGGCGGTCGAGCCGGAGCTGCCGAGCGCGTCGTCGAGGAACGCCTCGTCGCCGAGATCGCTCAGGAGCCGGGGCTGGAGGTCGGCCGAAGCGGTGTCGCCGGAGGCGGACGAGGAGGAGTCGGGGGAGGGCGATGACGAGGAGGACGCCGAGGACGCCGAGGGCGACGGGGACGACGACGACGGCGGGGTGCTGCCGGAACCGGAACCGGAAGGGGCTGCGGAGCCCGCGCCGGAGGCGGCCTTGGACTCGGTCGTGGAGGCCGAGCCATCGGTGGCGGTCGGCTCGGGAAGGTGCGCGGCGGCCCGTTTGGCGGCGAAGACCGACTGCGCCTGACTGTCGTCGCTGACGGTGTTGTCGTAGGAGACGACCCGCTCGAAGTCGATGTAGAGATGGTCGGTGGCGTCCGAGGACTCCACCTTCCATCGGCATCCGACCTTGCGGTCGGTGTCGTACGTGAGCGTCGCCTGGCCCTCGTAGGCCTTGTCCCGCTGGTCCACGTCCATGATCTGCTTGATGCCGGGGAGCAGTGAGTCGAGGGTGTTGTGGCCGACCGCGCGGCAGGCCTCCGGAAGCGTCCGGTACCTGCCCGGCTGGGCCGCCGCCGTCGTCGCGTCGGAGCCGCCGGGGTTGGCGTTGTCCGTCCCGCCGTCACTGGACGAACCACCGGTGCAGCCGCCCAGCAGCAGCGCCGCGAGGAGCGTGGCCGCGCCGGGTACGTACGCCTTCCGCAGCACGGTCAGGCTCCTCTCGCTTTCGATGGCCCCGCTGGTTATTCGCTTGCCGGGCGGGGGCGTTCCCTGGAGACAATGTGTATCGCACGCACTGCCGTGGACGCCGGTCCGTTGTCCTGTTTCGCCGACCTTGGCGCCGGTATTGCGTTTCCATGCTTCTGTTGTGTTTCCGGGGGAATGAGGGCGATATGTCGTATGTGGAGATGCCGGGCGCGAAGGTCCCGATCCGCATGTGGGCCGACCCGGCGACGGTCGAGGACGTGGCGATGCAGCAGCTCCGTAACGTCGCGACCCTCCCCTGGATCAAGGGCCTCGCCGTCATGCCGGACGTGCACTACGGCAAGGGCGCGACGGTCGGCTCGGTCATCGCGATGCGGGGCGCGGTCTGCCCGGCGGCGGTGGGCGTGGACATCGGCTGCGGAATGTCGGCCGTGAAGACCTCGCTGAGGGCCGGCGATCTCCCGGGCGACCTGTCCCGCCTCCGCTCCAAGATCGAGCAGGCGATTCCGGTGGGACGGGGAATGCATGACGATCCCCTCGATCCGGGACGGTTCCACGGTCTGGCCACCGCGGGGTGGGACGGGTTCTGGGGGCGTTTCGACGGGGTGGCGGAGGCGGTCAGATTCCGTCAGGAGCGCGCCACGAAGCAGATGGGAACGCTGGGCAGCGGAAACCACTTCGTGGAGGTCTGCGTCGACGAGTCCCAGTCGGTGTGGCTCATGCTGCACTCCGGCTCCCGCAACATCGGCAAGGAACTCGCCGAGCATCACATCGGCGTCGCGCAGAAGCTCTCGTACAACCAGGGGCTGGTCGACCGCGACCTCGCCGTCTTCGTGGCGGACACACCGCAGATGACGGCGTACGAGCACGACCTGTACTGGGCCCAGGAGTACGCGAGGTACAACCGCGCGATCATGATGGCGCTCCTGAAGGACGTGATCCGCCGGGAGTTCAAGAAGGCTGGGGTGACCTTCGAGCCCGAGGTGAGCTGCCACCACAACTACGTGAACCGCGAGCGCTACGAGGGCATGGACCTCCTCGTCACCCGCAAGGGAGCGATCAGCGCCCGGGCGGGGGAGTACGGCATCATCCCGGGCTCCATGGGCACCGGCTCGTACATCGTCAAGGGCCTCGGGAACGAGGAGTCCTTCAACTCCGCGTCGCACGGCGCCGGCCGGCGCATGAGCCGCAACGCCGCCAAGCGGCGCTTCTCCACCAGGGACCTGGAGGAGCAGACGCGGGGCGTGGAGTGCCGCAAGGACTCGGGCGTCGTCGACGAGATCCCGGGCGCCTACAAGCCGATCGAGCAGGTCATCGACCAGCAGCGGGACCTCGTGGAGGTCGTGGCGAAGCTGCGGCAGGTCGTCTGCGTGAAGGGCTGAGGCCCGCGGGCGCGGCCGTACGCCCGGGCCGGACGGCTACTTGGCGTGGCGGACCGCGTAGATCATCACGAAGGCGACGACGTGGATGCCGAAGAGGAAGTAGCCGAGGTAGTACCAGACGTACCGTTCGCGCTTCTTCTCCAGGGCGAGGCGCGCGCGCTCCGGCTCCCGGTCGGGGTCGTCGGTCATCACAGCTCCCGGTGGACCTTGGTGTTCGACGCCTGGGCGCGGGGGCGGACGACCAGGAGGTCGATGTTGACGTGGCTGGGGCGGGTGACCGCCCAGGTGATGGTGTCGGCCACGTCGTCGGCCGTCAGGGGCTCGGCCACGCCGTCGTAGACCCTGGCGGCCTTCTCCCGGTCGCCGCCGAAGCGGGTGAGGGCGAACTCCTCCGTCCTGACCATGCCGGGGGCGATCTCGATGACCCGGACCGGCCTGCCGACGATCTCCAGGCGGAGGGTCTCGGCGAGGACGTGGGCGCCGTGCTTGGCGGCGACGTAGCCGCCGCCGCCCTCGTAGGTGCCGTGACCGGCGGTGGAGGAGACCACGACCACCGTGCCGTCGCCACTGGCCTCCAGCTTGGGCAGGAGGGCCTGGGTGAGGTTGAGGGTGCCGAGGACGTTCGTCTCGTACATCGTGCGCCAGTCGGCCGGGTCGCCGGTGGCGACGGGGTCGGCGCCCAGTGCCCCGCCGGCGTTGTTGACCAGGACGCCGATGGCCTTGAAGGCCGAGGCGAACTCGTCCACCGCCGCGCGGTCGGTGACGTCCAGCTGGTAGGCGGTGGCGGAGTGGCCGGCCGCGCCGATCTCCTCGGCCAGCGCCTCGATACGGTCCTTGCGGCGGGCGGTCAGGACGACCCGGTAGCCGGCCGCGGCGAGCTGCCGTGCCGTGGCGGCGCCGATGCCGCTGCTCGCACCGGTCACGACGGCGATGCGGGAGGCGGCGGACGGGGCGGCGGTGGCCATGGGCTTGCTCCTCGGGACGGGTGTCGGGTGCGTGTCTGCGCGGTCGTCGTCTCCAGCGTAGGGGAGCGTCAGCCGCCGTTCCGTGGTGCCCACATGATCACGGCCATGCCCGCGAGGCAGACCAGCACGCCGGTCACGTCCCAGCGGTCGGGCCGGTAGCCGTCGGCGGCCATGCCCCACAGGATCGAACCGGCGACGAAGATCCCGCCGTAGGCGGCGAGGACGCGGCCGAAGTGGGCGTCGGGCTGGAAGGTGGCGACGAAGCCGTACGCGCCGAGCGCGAGCACGCCGCCGGCTGCCCACATCCAGCCGCGGTGCTCGCGCACGCCCTGCCAGACGAGCCAGGCGCCGCCGATCTCGAACAGCGCGGCGACGACGAAGAGGGCGGCGGAACGGAGGATCAGCATGAGGGCAGCCTCGCACGAAGCCTCTGCCGGGAAGAGGGCGGTCCGGCCGACCGTTTTCGGTCACACAACGTGACACGTGTCGGCTGGTGGCTTCGGTTGCCCGGGTATGGCGGGAACCAATCAGAATAGTCATGAACAAGCCACCGAAATGGCTGGTCTTGTGCTGTCGCCGGTAAACGTACGGTTGATCACATCCGGTTGTTGACCTTGGGCAACTGTTGTCCCTTTCCTTCCTGTTGACGCTCCCTTTGCCTGCCCGTTTTAGATACGGAAGTCAACTGTGAGAGCGCCATGGGTGGGATGTAGCGGGGATGTGGACTGGATTGCGGGGCGGGGGCAGGGCCGTCGGAGCGCTGCTGAGCGTGACGTTGGCCGTGGGAGTGATTCCGGCCTTGGGAGGCGGTGAGGCCGCGGCGGCTGTGCCGGCCGCGCCGCGGAGCGCGGATGCCGCTCCTGCCGGGGGTGGTGTGTCGGAGGCGGACGCTTTGGCGCAGGCCGGGCGGACGGGGAAGCCGGTGGAGATCTCCGCTCGGCGTGGGGAGAGCCGTGAGGTGTTCGCCACGCCGGAGGGGCATCTGGAGGTGCGGGAGTATCTGCGTCCGGTGTGGGCCCGTGGCCCGGGCGGCTGGAAGCGGGTCGACACGAGTCTGGTGGCGGCCGGTGAGGGCATGGTCGCGCCGAGGGCTGCGACGGTGGACGTGGAGTTCTCCGCCGGTGGCGGGTCGGTGCCGTTGGTGCGGATGCGGCGGGCGGGGCGTGAGCTGAGCCTGTCGTGGCCGGCCGCGCTGCCCAAGCCCCAGCTGGAGGGGGCGGTGGCGACGTATCCGTCGGTGCTGCCGGATGTGGATCTGCGGATGACCGCGCAGGAGGACGGTTTCACGCAGCTGCTGGTGGTGAAGTCGGCGAAGGCGGCGGCGAGTGAGGAGCTGGCCGAGCTGCGGCTGAAGCTGTCGGCGTCGGGCCTGGACGTGCGGGAGAGCGCCGGGGGCGGTCTGGAGGCCGTCGACAGGGGCGCGGCGGGCGCGGTGTTCGAGGCGCCGAAGCCGATGATGTGGGACTCCAGCGCGGGCGAGCAGCCTGCCGGCCCGGCGCAGTCTCGTGTCGCCACGCTCGGCGCGCAGGCCACGGCGCAGGCCACGGCGCAGGCCACGACGCAGGCCACAGCGCAGGCCACGGCGGCGGATGAGGCGAGTGGTGAGCCGGGTGCGGGCGAGTCGGGCAAGCTCGCGCCGGTGGGTGTGGATGTGACGGCCGGGCAGGACGAGCTGGTGCTGACCCCGGACGCGGACGTGCTGAAGGGCGCGGACACGACCTACCCCGTCTACATCGATCCGCAGTGGTACACGCCGAAGGCGTCGGCGTGGACGATGGCGTCGAAGTACTGGGCGTCCTCGCCGCAGTGGAAGTTCAACGGTGCCTCGGACGCCGGTCTGGGCTACTGCAACTGGGACTACTGCGCTCCGCACGACACCAAGCGCCTGTTCTACCGGATTCCGACCTCGACGTTCGCGGGGAAGTCGGTCCTGTCGGCGGAGTTCGTGGTCCGCAACACGTGGTCGGCGTCGTGCACCGCGCGCAGCGTGGAGTTGTGGCAGACCAAGGACATCTCGTCCTCGACCACGTGGAACAGCCAGAACGCCTCCGGTTTCTGGATCAAGCAGCTGGCGTCGAAGTCGTTCGCCTACGGCTACACGGGCTGCGCGGCCAAGGACGCCGAGTTCGATGTGAAGTCGGCGGTGCAGACGGCCGCGAACAACAAGAGCGCCACGATGACGTTCGGGCTCCAGGCGGCCAGCGAGACCGACGGCTACGCCTGGAAGCGGTTCTCGGACAAGGCCTACCTGCGGGTGCAGTACAACCGGCCGCCGCCGCAGATCAAGATGTCGCAGCTGACGATGGAGTACGGCGGCACCTGCAAGAAGCCCGCGGACGCGGCGCGGGTGCGCACACTGGGCAAGATCTACGCGAACAGTATTACCGACCCGGACGGCGACACCGTCGCGGTCGAGTTCCAGGCGTCGTGGGACACCGGGGACGGCAAGGGCGTGATCGCGCGGTGGAAGCCGGCGCTCACCTCGTACAAGAAGTCCGGGTCCAGCTTCTCGATCAGCCTGCCGGCCAATGTGCCGCAGAACAAGCAGATCTACTGGCAGGCACGCAGCTACGACGGGGCGCAGTACTCGCCGTGGTCGTCCTCGGGCGACCCGACGGCCTGCTACTTCTTCTACGACACGAAGGTGCCGAAGGCGCCGTCGATCAGCTCGGGGGACTACCCGGCCTCGAACCCGGAGGACCCCGAGGACCCGTGGTACGACGGGATGGGCAAGTACGGCACCTTCGAGCTCAAGGCCGCCGACAGTGATGTGACCAAGTACTGGTACGGCGTCAACGGCGACCCCACCTCGAAGAACACGGTCACCACGTCCGCGGGCGCCGCGAAGAGCATCCGCATGCTGCCGGCCAGGCCGGGACTGAACTTCGTCACCGCGCAGGCCTTCGACCAGGCCGGAAACGCCGGTGAGGTCCGCACCTACCAGTTCCGCGTCAAGGCCGGACAACCCGAGCGGGCGACGTGGCAGATGGACGAGGACGCAGGGGCCACCACGGCCGCGTCCACGACCACGCCGCGGACCGTGCGGCTGCACGGCGGCGCCGCGCTGGGCGCCGCGGGCAGGAAGGGCACCGGTCTGCACTTCGACGGCACGTCCGGGTACGCGGACTCCGACCTCACCGTGGTGGACACCTCGGACAGCTTCTCCGTGGCGGCCTGGGCGCGGCTCGACCGGATGCCGACGTCAGCGGCGATCATCGCCGCCCAGCCGGGCAACCACTCTCCGGGCTTCGAGCTGTACTACTCCCAGTCCTACGACCGGTGGGTGTTCAACCAGTACACCTCCGACACCGCAGGGGCTTCCATCGCCCGGGCCATGGCCGCCGCGCCCGGGGACGCCAAGGCGGGCGCATGGACCCATCTGGTGGGCGTGTACGACGGCAAGGCCAAGCAGCTGCGGCTCTATGTGAACGGCACGCAGGCCGGTGCCACCGCGTACACCACCGCCTGGGAGGCCCGCCGCGGGCTCCAGCTGGGCGCCGGCATCTACAGCGGTGTCCACAAGTCCTTCTTCCCGGGCACCGTCGACGATCTGCGGATCTTCGACCGGGCCGTCAGCGCGGCCGAGGCCGGGCGGCTGTACCAGGACCAGGAACTCACGACCGGCCGTCCGGCCCGTGCGGTCTTCCCGCTGGACGAGGAGGCGACCGCCCAGGAAGCGGCGGGAACGGCCGCCCGGCAGCCGCTGACCCTGCACGGCGGCGCGAACCTGGGCGTGAAGGGAGTCGCGGGCAACGCCCTGAAGGTGGACGGGACCAGCGGCTACGCGGCCACGGACCTGCCCGTGCTCAACACGGCCCGCTCGTACTCCGTTTCCGCCTGGGCGAAGCTGCCCGCGGGAGGCACCAGCGGCAATCGCACGGTGCTCAGCCAGAGCGGCACCTACTACAGCCCGTTCTACCTCTCCTACGAGGGGGAGGTGAACACGTGGAGCCTGCGCACCTCGCTGGAGGACGTGGAGTCGGGCAACATCCGCGATCAGCGGGTGCGGGCCAACCAGCCGGCGCAGCCCGGTGCGTGGACCCATCTGATGGCGGTGCACGACGTGGACGCCCAGCAGATCCGCCTGTACGTCAACGGGCAGTTGCAGGGCAGCTCCGCCGCGCCCAAAACCTGGGAGGCGCAGGGGCCGGTGCAGGTCGGCCGCACCGTCTGGACGGGCAAGTACGTCGACTACTTCGCCGGGGAGATCGACGACGTACGTCTCTTCGACCGGCCGGTCACCGATGACGAGGCCCAGCAGCTGTTCCGGCAGCGTCCGCTGGTCAAGGGGCGCTGGACGTTCGAGACGGCGTCGGGCTCCCCGCTGGTGACGCCGGACAAGTCCGCGTCGGGCAACGGCATGACGCTGTACGGCGGTGCGCAGCTCGACTTCGGCTGGGTCGACGGCGGCGTGAGCCTCGACGGCGTCAACGGTTACGGGGTGACGTCCGCCGTGCCCGTGGACACCGGCGCCAGCTTCACCGTCACCGCCTGGGCCCAGGCGGCGGCCGTCCCGGCCAAGGGCGTCGCCCTGCTCAGCATGCCGGGGGCGACACAGGACGCGTTCGCGGTGCGCTACGAGCCGAGTGCCGATCCGGACCGGGATCCGGGCCGATGGCGGATCGCCGTGGCGTCGGCCGACGGCACCGGCGCCGCGGTCGCCCAGGTCGACAACGGCCAGTTCTTCAGCCCGACCGACTGGACCCACCTGGCCCTGGTCTACGACGGCTTCACCAAGCAGCTTCAGCTCTATGTGAAC
Organism: Streptomyces sp. NPDC001204; assembly: GCF_053598035.1. Taxonomy (NCBI): domain Bacteria; kingdom Bacillati; phylum Actinomycetota; class Actinomycetes; order Kitasatosporales; family Streptomycetaceae; genus Streptomyces; species Streptomyces sp. NPDC001204. The sequence goes on from NZ_JBSFJL010000035.1 coordinate 41,023, forward strand.
GGTGAGCTCGAAGAGGTGGGGTGCGCCGACGGCGACGGCACAGCGGACGGCTCCGCCTGCACGGACCGGGTCTCCTGGGCGGACGACGTGCTGTCGTTTTCCGCGACACGCCCGTTGCAGCTGGGCCGGGAGCTGACCGGGCCGGGCACCTGGGGGGCGTACTGGCCCGGTTCGGTGTCCGACGTGTGGGCCTTCCAAGGCACGTTGACCGAGGCGCAGGTCAGGCAGCTGGCCACCGGCCAGTTCGGCATGGCCACCGAGGTTCCCGGCGGCGAGTGACCCTCTCCGTGGCCGGCCTGCTTCCTCGGCGGCCGGCCACGGTCCTCCCCGGCTTGGCAACCGGCATCCAGCATCCAGCTTTCGCCCCACCCTGTGCCGCGCGCACGGGGCGGGGCTCGCAGTGAAGGGCGAAGTAGAGGATGAACGGCAGATCGAGCAAGTGGCTCGGCATGCTGCGACGAGGTACCGCGCTGACCGCGGCCGCGGTCATGGTCGGGACGCTCGTGCAGGGACTGACGGTACAGTCCGCCGCCGCGGCGGAGAACGGGAAGGGCCGCCCCGCGCTGCCGTCGTCCGAGCGGCCGGTTCCCGGCTCGGCCGGCAGTGTCGAACCGCGCACCCTGACGAAGGGGCCGCGCACTCCGGGCAGGGTGCCCGACGCGGTCTGGCCGGCGGCGGCGAGCGCGTTGGTGGAGCTGCCCGTGGCGGGAAGCGGGAGCGCCGCGTCCGAGGCGCCGCGGGCCAAGGGATTCCCGCTGTCGCTGGACGTCCCGCCGGGGGCGGGCAAGAACTCCGCCCGGGGTGAGGTCGAGGCCCGTGTTCTCAGCCGCAGGGCGGCCGAGGACGCCGGGGTCGACGGCGTGCTGTTCACCCTGCGGTCCGGCGGCGACCGGAAGCAGTCCCAGCCCGGCAGGCTGCGCGCCCGGCTCGACTACTCCGGTTTCGCGGGGGCGTTCGGTGGCGGCTATGCCTCCCGGCTGACTCTGGTGGAGCTGCCCGCGTGTGCGCTGACGACTCCGGAGGAGGCCCGCTGCCGTACGAGCGTGCCGGTGGAGACCGTCAACGACGCCGAGAAGCAGACGCTGACCGCGCGGGGTGTGACGCTCGGTGCGGCCGCTCCGACGGTGCTCGCGGCGGTGGCGGAGGCGCAGAGTGCGAACGGCGACTACACCGCGACGCCGCTGTCGCCCTCGGCGACCTGGAGCACCAGTCTGAACACGGGTGACTTCTCCTGGTCGTACGACATTCCGGTGCCGGACGTGCCGGGCGAACTGGCTCCGAGTGTCGGTCTGTCGTACTCCTCGGGCTCCGTCGACGGGCGCACCGGTGCCACGAACAACCAGGCGTCGTGGGTGGGTGACGGCTTCAGCCTGTGGCCCGGTTCCATCGAGCGGCGGTACAAGCCGTGTGCCGACGACGGGGTGAAGAACGCGGACGGCAGCAAGCCCGGTGACCTGTGCTGGGCGTACGACAACGCGTTCATCACGTTCAACGGCAAGGGCGGCGAGCTGGTTCCCACCGGCACCGACTCGTGGAAGCTGAAGGACGACGACGGAACCAGGATCGACCGGCTGACCTCCGGCGACCGCGGCAACGGGGACAACGACGGGGAGTACTGGCGGCTGACCGACCCGGACGGCACGCGCTACTACTTCGGCTACAACCGGCTGCCGGGCTGGGCGGCCGGCAAGCCGGTGACGAACTCCGCCTGGACGGTTCCGGTGTTCGGCAACGACTCCGGTGAGCCCTGCCATGCCGCGGCGTTCGCCGACTCCTGGTGCCAGCAGGCCTGGCGGTGGAACCTGGACTACGCCGTCGACGTGCACGGCAACGCCATCGCCTACTACTACAACCAGGAGACCAACTCCTACGGCCGCAACCTGAAGGCCAAGGACAACACCCCCTATGTCCGCGGCGGCACGCTGGACCGGATCGAGTACGGTCTGAAGTCCTCCTCGATGTACGGCACGAAGGCGCTGGCCAAGGTCAGCTTCACCGACGCCGAGCGCTGCCTGCCCGACTCCTCCACCACCTGCACCGACATCGGCAAGGACGCGGCGTACTGGTACGACACGCCGTGGGACCTGAACTGCGAGGCGGGCAAGGACTGCGACAAGGGCCGTCTCTTCCCGGTGTTCTTCACCCGCAAGCGGCTCAGCGAGATCACCACCCAGGTCTTCGACGGCAGCGCCTACCAGCCCGTCGACTCCTGGAAGCTGACCCACCGCTGGGGCATGGCCGACACCGACTACCAGTTGCTGCTCGACTCGATCCAGCGCACGGGCCACACCGCGACCCCGGCGGTCACCCTGCCGAAGACCACCTTCGCCTACACCCAACTGGCCAACCGCCTGGACAGGACCGGTGACGGCTACCCGCCGTTCATCAAGGCCCGGCTGTCCACGGTCGCCGATGAGTACGGCGGCCAGATCGACGTCAACTACTCGGCTCCGGCCTGCGACTTCGCCGCGCTGCCGACACCGCAGTCGAACACCACGCGCTGCTTCCCGCAGTACCTCGGCGGCAGTTCGTCGGCCGATCCGGAGCAGCAGTGGTTCAACAAGTACGTGGTCACGTCCGTGACGGCGACCGACCGCACGGGTGGGGCGCCGGACGAGGTCAGCACGTTCCAGTATCTGGGTGGTGCGGCCTGGCACTACGACGATGACGACGGGCTGACGAAGGAGAAGTTCAAGACCTGGTCGCAGTGGCGTGGTTACGGTCAGGTCCGGGTGCAGACCGGTGGCCAGGGCGGCGCGTCGGCGATGAGGTCGCAGGAGGACACGTACTTCCTGCGGGGCATGGACGGCGACCGCAAGGACGCAAGTGGCGGCACGAAGCCGGTGAGTGCGACCTTGGGCGCCGGTGAGGGCGATCCGATCACCGACCACGAGTCGGCGGCCGGCTTCGCCTACAAGTCCGTGCGCTACTCCGGACCCGGTGGCAAGGTCCTGGAGAAGACGGTGGACCGGCCCTGGCACCACCAGACGGCGAAGAAGACCCGCAGCTGGGGCACTGTCACCGCCAACTTCACCGGTACCAGGAGCAGCACGTCGTGGACGTCGCTGGACGACGGCGCGGGCACGAAGTGGCGCACCACCGAGACCACCAACGAGTTCGACACGGTGGCCGGGCGCGTCACCCAGGTCGAGGACCGCGGCGACACGAGCACCGCGACCGACGACACCTGCACCCGCACCACCTACGCCACCAACACCACCGACAACATCCTCAACCTGCCCTCGCGGGTGGAGACGGTGGCGAAGGCCTGTACCGCCAGTGTCAGCCGTCCCGCCGATGTGATCTCCGACGTCCGCACCGCCTACGACGGCGGCGCCTACGACGCGGCTCCCACCAAGGGCGACGCGACGGCGAGCGCGGCGCTGAAGGACTACAACGGCACCACCGCCCTCTACCTGGAGTCCGGCACCACGTACGACTCCTACGGCCGGGAGCTGACCGGCACCGACCTGACCGCCGACGTGACCGCCACGGCGACGGGGACGGTCACGCGCACAGCGCGCAAGGACGGCCGTACCACCACGACCGAATACGGTCCCGCGACCGGTTTCGCCACCACGGTGAAGGTGACCACGCCCCCGGCCAAGGCGGGCAACGCGACCACCGCCCAGACGACGACCACCACCCAGGACATCCTGCGCGGGGTGCCGGTGAAGGAGGCCGACACCAACAGCAACGCCGTCGACTACGCCTACGACGCCCTGGGCCGCACGGCCAAGGTGTGGCTGGCCGACCGGCTCACCGGTCAGACCCCGACCTACCAGTACACCTACACCGTCACCGACGGCCGGCCGGTCGCCGTGGGCACCAGGACGCTGGGCAACAACGGCGCCCAGCGCACCTCCTACACCCTCTACGACGGCTTCCTGCGCACCCGCCAGACCCAGGAGCCCGGCCCGGACGGCGGCCGTCTGCTGGCCGACACCTTCTACGACGAACGCGGCCTGACCGCGAAGGAGTTCGCCACCTACTACGCCACCGGCGCCCCCTCCACCACGCTGTTCAAGCCCGAGGACGCGCTGGGGGTGGAGACCCAGAACCGGTACACCTACGACGGTCTGGGCCGCCAGACGGAATCGAGGCAGATCGCCGGGAACGGCGACGGCGGCACCGTGCTGGGCACCACGCGGACGATCTACGGCGGTGACCGGACCACGGTGATCCCGCCGGTCGGCGGCACCGCCACCACCACCGTCACCGACGCCCGCGGCCGGACCACCGAACTGCGCCAGCATGTCGCCCGCAGCGCGGAGGCGGCCTACGAGACCACCAAGTACACCTACACCCCGCGCGGCGAGCTGCTGAGGCTCACCGACCCGGCGGGCAACAACTGGTCGTACACCTACGACCCGATGGGCCGCCAGCTGACGGCGACGGACCCCGACAAGGGCACCACCACCAACAAGTACGACGACCGCGGCCAGCTGGTCACCACCAAGGACGCCCGCCCGGGCACCCCGGTCCTGTGGAACGGCTACGACGACCTCGGCCGCAAGACCGAACTGCGCGAGGGTTCGGCGACGGGCACCCTGCGCGCCGGCTGGACCTACGACACCGTCAGCGGCGCGAAGGGGCAGCTCGCCGAGTCCACGCGCTACGTCGACGGAGCCGCGTACACCACCAAGGTCACCCAGTACGACCGCCTCTACCGGCCGGTCAGGACCGCGGTGGTCATCCCCGAGCGGGAGGGCGCCCTGAAGGGCACCTACCAGAGCGGCACCTCCTACCTGACCTCCGGGCTGGTCGGCGGTGTGAGCTTCTCCGCGGCGGGCTCGCTCCCGGGCGGCAGCCAGGCGTTCACGTACGATCCGGAGACGCTGCGGCCCATCTCCCTGCTGGGCGACGGCTTCAAGGCGGAGACCAGCTACAGCCTCACCGGCAAGCCCCTCCAGTACGCGATCTCCAACACCAGCGGCGGCAAGACCACCTGGGCCACCAACACCTACGAGTGGGGCACCCGGCGTCTGGCCACCTCCCGCGTGGACCGCCAGGACATCGCCGGGGTCGACCAGAACAGCACCTACCGCTACGACGAGGCGGGCAACGTCCTGTCCGTCTCGGACGTCTCCCGCTCCGGCACCGACAACCAGTGCTTCACCTACGACCACGTGCGCCGCCTGACCGAGGCCTGGACCCAGAACACCACGGGCTGCGCCACCGCACCCAGCGGCGGCGTGCTCGGCGGCCCGGCCCCGTACTGGCACTCCTACACCTATGACCTGGCGAACAACCGTTCGACGGAAACCCTCCACGACCCCACGGGGAACGCGGCCAAGGACGTCAAGCGCGCCTACGCCTACCCCGACGCGGGCAAGGACCAGCCGCACACGCTGAACTCCGTGACCAGCACCGGTCCCACGGGGACGGTGAAGGACTCCTACGGCTACGACGAGACCGGCAACACCACCGGCCGCACCGTGGGCGGCGCCACACAGAGCCTGGAATGGGACGCGGAGGGCCACCTGGCGAAGGTGACCGAACCCGTCGCGGGCGGCAGCGGCAAGGTCACCGAGTATCTCTACGACAGTGAGGGCAACCGCCTGATCGGCCGCACCCCCACCGGTACCACCCTCTACCTCGGCGCCACCGAGATCACCCTGGGCAAGGGCTCCACCACGCCCACGGCCACCCGCTACTACGACCTCGGCGACGGCAACCAGGCCGTCAAGAGCGACGACGGCAGCGTCTCCTTCACCCTCGCCGACCATCACGGCACCGCCCAGCTCGCGATCGAGGCCGGTACCCAGAAGCTCACCCAGCGCCGCACCCTGCCCTTCGGCGGCACCCGCGGCACCGGGCCGGACTCCTGGCCCGGCACCAAGGGCTTCGTCGGCGGCACCGACGACACCCAGGTCACCGGCCTGACCCACCTCGGCGCCCGGGAACACGACCCCGCCACCGGCCGGTTCCTCTCCGTCGACCCCGTCCTGGACACCGGCGACCCGCAGAGCCTCAACGGCTACGGCTACGCCGGCGGGAACCCCGTCACCTACAGCGACCCGTCCGGGGCCATCAGGATGAACCCCGACGGCACGCAGTGCCGTGACGGCTGGGAGAAGTGCGGGCCCGGAAACGTCCGGAGCAGCGCTTCGAAGTCGAGCGGCTCCGAGGGCCCGGTCCGGGCCTGCCGGTGCGGATCACGTCCCGTGCTCGTCAAGGGCAAGACCAAGCCCACCGGCCTCGGCGGTACACCGGGCCGCCGCAATCTCACGCCCTCGAAGTCGGCTCCCAAGGGCTGGCTGAAGTCCGCCCCGCCCAGCCCCAAGCCCGAATCCCGGAAGAAGTGGTACCAGCGGGCGGCGGACTCGTTCGCCACGACGCCCGGCGGCTTCAAGGAGAGGCTCCTGGGGGCGGCGTTCGGCGCCCTCGGAATGGACGACTCCAGAGGTTCGTGCGCCAGCGTGGGAGGAGGTTTCTTCGTCACCGGTGAGATCTCCGGCTGCCTCGTGATGACGAAGAGGCCGGACGGTCACGTGGACGTCGGGTGGACGAGGTCCGCCAGCGTCGGCGGGTTCGGCTTCGGATTCAGCGGTGACGTCTCCACGCTCCACAGCAACGCGGACGACATCGGCCAGTTCGCCGGGAACGGCCGCGACGTGGGAGCGTCCTTCTTCAGCGGCCTCGGCGGCACGGTCAACCACGAGACCGCCATCGGCACGTACAACTCCCGGGGGGAGCAGGTGACCTCGCTTGAGCTGGGCATCGGCCTGGGTGTTGAGTACGAGGGATACGCCGGTGTGAACAGGACGTGGAGCGGCAGATGGTTCACCCGATGACAGCCGGAGAGGTCCGCACGTGTTCAGTCTGATCATCGGGATCGCCCTGATCGCCTTCGGGGTCTGCCTCATCGCGGACCTCGGGGGGATCGCGACCCGGATCCACGCCTTCTTCACCTCGTTCATGAACCCGGGACAGGCCACCCCCGGAACCATCCGGCTGGTCGGGGTCTTCGCCGCCCTCGTGGGGGTGGTCTGGGTCGTGACGTCCTTCCCGCTCGGGTAGCGGGCCGTGGAGCGACCGAGGTGTGCCGGGACAGCGTCCGGCGCACCTCGGTCGTCGTCTGCGGGCGGGGCGGAATACTTCCGGGACGGGGACGGTTGGGCAGGTATAGTTGAACCGTCAACAACTTGGAGGGTGAGTGGCCATGCAGTTCGGGATCTTCAGCGTCGGCGACGTCACGCCGGACCCCACCACGGGGCGTACGCCTACCGAGCGCGAGCGGATCAAGGCCATGGTCGCCATCGCGCTGAAGGCCGAGGAGGCCGGCCTGGACGTCTTCGCGACCGGTGAGCACCACAATCCGCCGTTCGTGCCGTCGTCCCCGACCACCATGCTCGGCTACATAGCGGCGCGGACGGAGCGGCTGATCCTCTCCACCTCCACCACCCTGATCACCACCAACGACCCGGTGAAGATCGCCGAGGACTTCGCGATGCTCCAGCACCTCGCCGACGGGCGGGTGGACCTGATGATGGGGCGCGGCAACACCGGGCCGGTCTACCCCTGGTTCGGGAAGGACATCCGGCAGGGCATCAACCTCGCCGTCGAGAACTACGCCCTGCTGCACCGCCTGTGGCGCGAGGACGTCGTCGACTGGGAGGGCAAGTTCCGCACGCCGTTGCAGGGCTTCACCTCCACGCCCCGCCCGCTGGACGGCGTACCGCCCTTCGTCTGGCACGGCTCCATCCGCTCCCCGGAGATCGCCGAGCAGGCCGCGTACTACGGCGACGGCTTCTTCCACAACAACATCTTCTGGCCGGCCGACCACACCAAGAGGATGGTCGAGCTGTACCGGAGCCGGTACGCCCACTACGGGCACGGCACGCCCGAGCAGGCGATCGTCGGGCTCGGCGGCCAGGTGTTCATGCGGAAGAACTCCCAGGACGCGGTACGCGAGTTCCGTCCCTACTTCGACAACGCGCCGGTCTACGGCCACGGGCCCTCCCTGGAGGACTTCACCGCCCAGACCCCGCTGACCGTCGGCTCCCCGCAGCAGGTCATCGAGAAGACGCTGTCCTTCCGCGAGTACGCCGGCGACTACCAGCGCCAGCTGTTCCTGATGGACCACGCGGGCCTGCCCCTGAAGACCGTGCTGGAGCAGATCGACATGCTCGGCGAGGAGGTCGTGCCGGTGCTGCGCGAGGAGTTCGCCAAGGGCCGCCCGGCGGACGTGCCGGACGCGCCGGACCATGGCTCCCTGCTGGCCGCGAGCCGGTCCGGCGACGAGGAAGAGGTGAGCACCGTATGAAGCTCGTCGTCGTCTCGGCGGGGCTGAGCGTCCCGTCCTCCACACGGCTGCTGGCCGACCGGCTGGCGGCCGCGACCGCCGAGCACGCCGGGGCGCTGGACACGCGGGTGATCGAACTGCGGGACCTGGCCGTGGAGATCGCGCACAACTTCACGGGCGGCTTCCCCGGCCCGGCCCTGGCGGACGCGCTGGACGCGGTCGCTGAGGCCGACGGGCTGATCGTCGTCACGCCGGTGTTCTCCGCCTCCTGCAGCGGACTGTTCAAGTCCTTCTTCGACGTGCTCGGGGTACGCGACGAGGGCGCGCTGGCCGGCAAGCCGGTGCTGATCGCCGCGACCGGCGGCACCGCCCGGCACTCCCTGGTCCTCGACCACGCGCTGCGCCCGCTCTTCGCCTACCTGAAGGCCGTCGTCGTCCCCACCGGCGTCTACGCCGCCTCGGAGGACTGGGGCGCCGAGGGCCTGCCCGAGCGGATCGCGCGGGCCGCGCGGGAACTGGCGGCGCTGATGACGGGGCTGTCGGCGGGGCGGCGGCCGGAGCGGGCCGCCGTGCCGGAGCAGGCCGCGCCCGCGCAGGCCGGCGGGTTCACGGTGGTGCCGTTCGAGGAGCAGCTGGCGGCGCTGCGGAGGTGACGCGTATCCGCTGCTCGGGAGGGCCGCGGGAGGGCGGGCGCCGCCGTCGATGGTGAGAGGACGGTAGGCGACCCGCCGCGTTGCCTCCGAGTCGGTGAGAGGCGGGTAAAAAGGGTGATCGTAGGCCCATTCGTCTCGGTCGCGGGCCTGCGGCCTTGGCAGACTGGACGGGTGCCTCAGACTCTGCTCCTCGCCGAAGACGACCGTGCCATCCGTCACGCCCTGGAGCGTGCCCTGACACTGGAGGGCTACGACGTGACGGCGGTCGCCGACGGCGTCGAGGCACTCGCCCAGGCCCACAAGAGCCCGCCGGACGTCCTCGTCCTCGACGTGATGATGCCGGGCATCGACGGGCTCCAGGTCTGCCGGGTGCTGCGCGCCGAGGGCGACCGCACCCCGATCCTCATGCTCACCGCCCTGGTGGAGACCGCCGACCGGATCGCCGGCCTGGACGCCGGTGCCGACGACTACGTCGTCAAGCCGTTCGACGTCGAGGAGGTCTTCGCCCGGCTGCGCGCCCTGCTGCGCCGCACCAGCCCGGTCGGCGTCGGCGCGGGCGGCGCGGGGGACGTACCGGCGAAGGAGCCGCAGGTGCCCGAGCGGCAGATCGAGGCGGCCGGGATCCGCATGGACCTCCAGGCCCGCCGGGTGTGGCGGGGCACGCGCGAGCTGGAGCTGACCCGCACCGAGTTCGAACTCCTCGAACTGCTCGTCCGCAACGCGGGGATCGTGCTGGACCACTCCACCATCTACGACCGGATCTGGGGCTACGACTTCGGCCCCGGTTCCAAGAACCTCGCCGTCTACGTCGGCTACCTGCGCCGCAAGCTCGACGAGCCGAACGCGCCGCAGCTGATCCACACCGTCCGAGGCGTGGGCTACGTGCTCCGGGAGGACTGAGTGGGCCGCCTCGCGCGGCTGCTGGACAGACCGCGGCCCCGGCTGTCGTCGCTGCGGACCACGTTCGCGGTGTCCTTCGCCGTGGTGACCGCCGCCGTCACCGTCCTCGTCGGCATCCTGTCGTACAACTCCGCCGCCCGGCTGGTGCGGGTGGACCAGCAGTCGGTGTTCACCCAGGTCGTACAGGACGTACGGGACGAGGTGCGGCGCTACCAGCTGACGCCCGCGGACTTCACCTCCTCCCGTCCCGGGCACGAACTGGTCCGGCCCAACCGCACCAACGTGCAGGTGCTCGGCGCGCACGGCGAGATCGTCGACCACGGCACGCCGCCGCTGCCCGTGACCGCCGAGGACAAGGGCGTCGCCGCCGCCGCGAAGGCCGGCAAGGCCGTCGAGTACAAGGACGTGCACGTCAAGGGCGAGGTCTACCGGATCGCGACCGTCGCCCTCGGCAAGGGCCACGGCGCCGTGCAGGTCGCCCAGGAGTTCAGCGACACCGAGGACCTGCTGCGCGCGCTCCAGCAGCGCACGCTGATCCTGATGGGCGCCGTGGTGATCGCCGCCGGCCTGTGCGGCTGGTGGCTGGCCCGCCGCATCACGCGCCGGCTGGTGATCCTCACCTCCGCCGCCGAGGGCGTCGCCCGCACCCGGCGGCTCGGCGTCGCGGTGCCCGTCACCGGCTACGACGAGGTGGGCCGCCTCGGCCGCTCCTTCGACCGCATGCTGGGCCGGCTCGCCCAGTCCGAGGAGGACCAGCGCCGCCTGGTCCAGGACGCGGGCCACGAACTGCGTACACCGCTGACCTCCCTGCGCACGAACATCTCCCTGCTGCGCCGCATCGACGAACTGCCGCCCGCCACCCGCGAGGAACTCGTCGCCGACCTGACCCAGGAGGCCCGCGAGCTGACCGACCTGGTCAACGAACTGGTCGACCTCGCGGCCGGGCAGTCCGACTCCGAACCCGTGCAGCGGGTCGACGTCGCCGACATCGCCGAGGACGTCGCGGGACTGGCGCGCCGGCGCAGCGGACGCGACATCGTGGTCCGCTCCAGCGGCGACACCACGATCCAGGGCCGGCCGGGCATGCTCCAGCGGGCCATCTCCAACCTCGTGGAGAACGCCACCAAGTTCGACCGCGGCGGCAGGGCGCCGATCGAGATCGCCGTCGCCGGGCCCGCCCGGCCGGGCATGGTCCGCGTCGAGGTCCTCGACCGCGGGCCCGGTATCGCCGCGGGCGACCTGATACGCGTCTTCGATCGCTTCTACCGCGCCGCCGACGCCCGCTCCCTGCCCGGTTCCGGCCTTGGCCTGTCCATCGTCCGCGAGGTGGCCCTGGCCCACGGCGGCGCGCCGTTCGCCTTCCGCCGCGAGGGCGGCGGATCGGTGATCGGGTTCACCGCGGGCGCGGAACGGGGCCACCACGACACGGGCGGAACGGTGACCGGATCCCGCGGTCCGGGCCGGGACCCGGGCCGCGGCACCTGAGAGGGGACACCGCCCCGGGCCGGGACGGCGACGGAACCCGCCCTCTAGGAGGACGTGTCGGTGTACTCCCCGGCCGGCCGGGACTCCTTGCGGCGGGCGAGGGACGGCAGGGCGGGCGCGGTCAGGAAGCCCTCGGCGCGGGCGCTGGCGATCCCGATGCGCGGGATGTCGCTGCTCTTGGCGAACAGCAGGAAGCGGGGCTCCCAGACCGGCCGGTACTTGGCGTTGGCCCGGTACAGCGACTCGATCTGCCACCAGCGGGAGAAGAAGGTGAGGACCGAGCGCCACAGCCGCAGCACCGGCCCGGCGCCCAGCCGCGCCCCGCGTTCGAAGACCGAGCGGAACATGGCGAAGTTCAGCGACACCCGCCGCACCCCGAACTCCTCAGCGCGCAGCAGAAGTTCGACCACCATGAACTCCATCAGGCCGTTCTCGCCGTCGCGGTCGCGGCGCATCAGGTCCAGCGACAGCCCGTGCTCGCCCCACGGGACGAAGCTCAGCAGCGCCCGCGGCACACCGTCGGCGTCCCGGCACTCCAGCATCACGCAGCGGCCGTCGGCCGGATCGCCCAGCCGTCCCAGCGCCATGGAGAAGCCGCGCTCGGTGGCGCCGTCGCGCCAGCCGTCGGCGCGCTCGACGAGCAGCTCCATCTCCTCGTCGGGGATGTCCTCGTGCCGGCGGACGCACACGGTGTAGCCGGCCCTGCGGACCCGGTTGTGGGCCTGCCGTACGACGCGCATGGCACGCCCCTCCAGCCCGAAGTCGGCGACGTCGACGACGGCCTCGTCGCCCAGTTCGAGGGCGTCCAGGCCGTGCCGGGCGTAGACCGTGCCGGCCTCCTCGCTCGCGCCCATCACGGCGGGCGTCCAGGCGTGCCGACGGGCCTCGGCCAGCCAGGCGTCGATGGCGCCGGGCCATGCCTCCGGGTCGCCGATGGGGTCGCCGGAGGCGAGGCTGACCCCGCCGACGACGCGGTAGGTGACGGCGGCCTTGCCGGTGGGGGAGAAGATCGCGGCCTTGTCGCGGCGGAGCGCGAAGTAACCGAGGGAGTCCCGCTCACCGTGTCCGCCGAGCAGCGCGCGCAGCCGCTTCTCGTCCTCCTCGCCGAGCAGGGCACGGCCGCGGGGGGAGCGGAAGCAGGCGTACAGGACGAGGAGGGACGTCGCCGCCATCGAGAGGTTGATGGTGATGTCGACCCAGTGGGGCGCGTGCACGGCCGGGACGCGGTCGGCGAGCGGGCCGACGCTGACGCCGCGCAGCAGGACGTAGCCGATCCGCTCGGTCAGGGAGGCGCCGCCGTGCGCCCTGTTGGTGGCGTCCACCAGCCAGGTGCCGAGGCCCGCGCTGACCAGGATGCCGCAGGCGCCGACGGCGAGGGCGAGCCTCGGGTTGGAGCGGTCGCCGACGGCGTGGAACTCGCGCCTGCCGATCAGCAGCGCGGCCACGAAGAGACCGGTGAGCGCGGCGGACACCCAGTTGAAGACGTGGTCCTGGTACCGGTCCTGGGTCAGCGCGAGGACGTAGAGCGCGAACAGGGGCCCGGCGAGCAGCAGGTTGAACACCCAGGCCGCCCGTTTGCGGCGCCGCATCACCACGGCCAGGAACAGCGCGAGCACCGCCGAGACCAGGCCGGCGGTGGCCAGGTACGGCGTGAAGAACTCACCGCCGTTGTGTTCGTGGACCTCCTCGCGGAACGGCAGGGAGAGCACGGCGACGATGTTGAGCACCGCGAGCAGCCGCAGGTACCAGACGGTGGCCGCCGCGGCCCGCGCCCGTAGCCGCAGGCCCGGCGGGGAAGACGGGGAGGCGCCGGCGTCACGCTGGGCGGGGACGAGGAGCGACTGCTGTGCGGGCATGGGTGACACGTCACCTCGGAGCGGGCCGGGGAAGCCGGCGGGGACGGAACCGGCGGGAACGAAAGGGACAGCCGGAGGGCGGGCGCTCGTACGGCCGATGGCGCCGACCCTACGGTCTGTAGGTTAACGGGGATACGTCGGACCCTTGTCCGCCGAGCGTCCGGAAAAGGTAAGGAAAGGGAACGAATGCTCGGGGCGGGACGGGGCGGGCCCGGGGCCTACTCGGTGGGAAGCGAGGCGGGCGCGCGCCGGCCCTCGGCGGGAGCGGCCGCGCGTCTGCGGGACGCCGTCAGCAGCCAGGCCAGGTTGCCCACCGCCGCGCCGGCCGCCACCGTGGCGACGATCACCCCGGCGGTGGCGAAACCGGCCCGGAACAGCCGCGGCCGCGGGTTGAGGCTGTGCAGCCCGAAGCCGCACAGCAGATAGACCCCGACAGCGGCGACGGTGAGGCTGACGACGAGCAGGACGACGGTCGGACCGAGCCCGCCCTGCGCGTCCTCCCCGGGCGAAGCACCGGGCCGCCCCGTACCACGTGCCTCCTGCATGGGTCCCCCGTCGGTGGTTGAATGGCGAGCCGACCCCCTACAGTACGTAGGGCCGCTGCCGGAGGGAAACCGGTTCAGTCACCGGCCGTGTCCGAGCGCCACGTCATCGTCACCTTCAGATGCGCCTCCGCCTCCGACTTGGCGATGACCGCGCCCAGCTCGGCGTTGAACCGCACCCCGAACTCCAGGCCGACCTCGCTGGGCGGGCTCGGCATGTCCCGCAGCCGTCGCAGCGCGGCCGCGGCCGCGTTCCGGATCCGGTCGACGCCCTCCTCGAACGACGCCGTGGCGTCGGCCACCGCGTCGCCCGCGCGGGAGACCTCGACCACGCCCGGTTCGTCCTCCGCCACCTCCACGACCAGGAAACCGTCACCGTCCGGTGCCGGGAACCGCAGCAACCGCGTCATGTCCGCCCCCTCCTGATGCCTCGTCCGGCCCCGCGCACGGCCCCACGCTGTATGACCTGCGGCCGTCTTCCACTGGCGGGCCATTGCAGCCACCATGGAAGCGCACCCCGAGCCGCCAAACCACCACGTCAGGGGGAACCACGGTATGGCAGAGTCTGCGAAGGACTTCTGTTCCGACCTCGTCGATCTGTCCGGGATCTCTTTGGCGGAGCTGCATTCCCGTGGCGATCCGGCGCTGCGAAGCGCGTTGAGCAGGGCGGAGTACCGGGCGAGCCTGGCCTTCGGAATCGCGGGAGAGTCCAACAGCGAGGAGATGAAATTCCTCCGCGGGCGCCGGCCGGATCCGTGGCGGCAGTGACCGCTGCGCCGCTGGACGCCCTGCGGATCTCCGAGGAGTCGCTCAGGGCAATAGCGGCGGGCGACGCGAACCACGCGGACCTGAACCTGCTGTGTTCCGCGCAGCGTAGCCAACTACTGCTGATCCTCCGGGTGTTGCTGGATCGTGCCGACATGGCGGCCTCGCGCGCCCGGCACCCCGGGGACGTTCCGTCGGCGCGGGCGGCCTGGGAACTGCTGTGCGCGGCGCAGCGACAGGACCCCGGCGCGGTCGAGACCGTGCTCGGCGATCCGACCGTCATGGCCTGGGCCCTGCGTCTGCTGCGGCGGATCCGCGCCACGGATGCCGCGCCACCGTCCTCGGCTCCACTGTGGGCCGATCTCGGTCAGTTCCAGGCGCTGGCCGCGGCCGCGGCCGCCCGCGCCGGGGTGCCCGCCGTACTGCGGGTGCCCGCCCACCGCGGCATGGTCTGGTTGCCCGGCGCGGGCGTGGCGGGACCGGTGTCCCGCCGCCGGTGGTCCGAGGCGGAGGTGCGGGTGGAGGGCCGGGGCGTCGTCGTGTCCGGGGAACTCACGCGAGTGCGGCTGCCCGGCACCCTGACCGAGCCGCTGCCGGGGTGGCGTCCGCTACGGGTGGTGCCCGGCCGGGAGGCCGGTGATGTCGCCGGCGGGGCCGCCGCCACGCCGTGGCTGGACACGGTGACGCCGTACCGGGACTTCACGCGGTACCCGAGGTCGCCGGGCAGATCCGGTGAGCGCCGCTTACGGCTGTGGGAGAGCCGGCTCGCCGACGCCTACGCCCTGCTGGACGAGGAGTGCCCGCGGGACGCGGTCGCGCTGCGGGCGCTGGTCCGCATGCTGGTGCCGCGGTCGTTCCAGACGGCGCGGGGCGGACTGGTGGCCAGCGCCTCCTCGCTGGACGCCTTCGGCGCGGTCACCCTGTCGCTGCCGTACGACGCGACCCAGACCGCTTCGGTGCTGGTCCACGAGTCCCGGCACCAGCAGCTCAACGCCCTGCTCAGCCTGGTGCCCCTGGTACGCGACGGGGCGGACCGGCTCTACTACGCGCCGTGGCGCAGCGACCCCCGGCCGCTGCTCGGCCTGCTGCACGGGGTGTTCGCGTTCTTCGGGGTTGCCCGGTTCTGGCGCACCCACCGGGCCCATGTGAGCGGGACCGAGGCGGAACGTGCCGCCTTCGAGTTCGCCGTGCTGAGGGAGCAGGTGCGGGAGGCGCTCGCCGGACTGAGGGACGACGTCCCGCTGACCGAGGCGGGGCGGATCGTCGTGGACGGGATGGCGGCGATCGCCGGCCGCTGGCGGGAGGACGAGGTGCCGGTCCGGCCGGGGGAACTGGCCCGGCACTACTGCGCGCTCCGACGTGCCGTGTGGCGGGCCCGGCACCTGGAAATCCCCCGGCCCGCGGCCCAGCGGCTGGCCGCAGCCTGGGCGGCCGGGCGGCAGGCGCCCGGGCTTCCGGCACCGGTCCTGCGGCCGCGGCACGACCTGATCCGACTCGACATGTTCGGACCGCTGGTCCGGTACCGCCTGTCGGCGCCGGAACTGTTCGCGCGCCGGCGTCGGCGGGAGGAGAAGCACGCTGACCCGGAGCGCCGGGCCGAGTACGCGGTGATCGCAGGCGACACCGGCGCGGCCGCGCTCGGCTACGCGGAGTGGACCGCGCGGATTCCGCACGACGCCGAGGCGTGGATCGGAGCCGCCCTGGCGCTCCCCGAGCACGCCGGCACGCCGGGGGCGGCCCTGCTGCTGAGCCGGCCCGAGGTGGTGGTCGGCGCCCACCGGGCCGTTGCTGCCGCCGGGAGCGCCGTGTCCGCCGACGAACTCGCCGCATGGCTCGCCGCGGCGGATCCGGGCCCGGCCCGGCCGGCCCCCGCCGGGGCGGCGCTCGCCGCGGACAGCGGATGACGGCCGCGGCAGGACGACCTCCGCGACGGCCGCCTGCACCGCGGTGGTCCGGATGTACTCGGCCGGGAGGCGTGTCACCAACCTCCCGGCCGAATGCACCTAGAGCAGCAGCAGGTCGATGTCGGCGTTGGCCCTGAGGCCCTTCTCGGCGTCGAGCGTCGCGGGGTGGGAGGGGCCCAGGACTGTGCGGTACCGCTCCAGGGCCCGCGCGTACAGCCGCTCGCTCTCCTCCGTCCGCCGCAGCGCCTTCAGGTCGTAGCTCAGGTTGAGTTCCATGGCCAGGTTCGCCGGGTGGCTCACGCGCAGCCGCGCCGACGCCTCCACCACGGCCTCGTCCAGGGCGTGCGCCTCCTCGGGACGCCCCAGGGCAAAGTGGTCGCTGGCCAGGTTCATCCGGGCCAGCAGCGTCCGGGGGTGCTCTGCGCCGAGCACACGGGTCAGGCCCTCCACCGCCTCGTCGTCCAGTTCCAGCGCGGCCTCGGGCTGCTGGAGCAGCCTGAGGGTGACCGCGAGGTTCATGGCGCAGGCGTAGCTGTGCGGGTGCTCCCGGCCGTACCTGCTGCGGTGTTTCTCCAGCACCTGCTCGCTCAGCGCACGCGCCTCCTGCAGCTTGCCGATCTGCCGGAGGTCGTTGGCGTGGCTGGCCGCGGCCAGCAGGTAGGGGCGGCTGTCGGTGCCGGGCATCTCGGCGAGCAGTTCGAGGTACTGGCGGGACAGCGCGTAGGCACCCTCGTGATCGCCCTTCTTGCGGCGGGTCACACAGAGGTGGCGGTTCACCTGCGCGGTGAAGGGGTGCCGCTCGCCCAGCTTCTCGGTGATCTCCGCCGCCAGCAGCTCGTAACCCTCCAGCGCATCCTCGTACCGGCCGACCTCCTGGAGGTCGAGCAGATGAATCTCGCGGGTGGACAAGGTGTACATGTGGTCCTCGCCCAGGGCCTCGATCCGGCGCTGCCAGGTGTCGTAGTCGAGTTTCCGGGCCGCTTCCGAGTCGCCGGCCAGGCGCAGGCTCACCGCGTAGTTGTGGGCGGCGAGGAGGGTGGCCGGGTCGTCCGCGCCGAACTCCCGCAGACTGGCCTCGAAGACGCGCTGGTCCATTTCCCGCGCCTCGTTGAAGTTTCCGCGATTGCGGTGGTGGATGGCCATGAAGCTCTGCGCCTGCAGCGTGTTTTCGTGCGACTCGCCGAGGGCCGTGCGGTACCGCTCCACCAGCCCGGCCTGCAACTCGTACGCCCGCCGCAGATGGGTGCCCTGCTCCCGCAGGGCCTCGGCGATCTGCTGGTCGATGGCGAGGACCTCCTCGTGGTCCTCGCCCAGGGTTCCGCGCCAGATCCGCGCGGCTCGCTCGCCCAGTTCGAGGGCCGCCGCGTGGTCGCCGCGGGCGCGCAGGAACCACACCTCGTTCAGGACCAGGCGGCGGGTCCACGGCTCCTCGCACTCCACGGCGTTGGACGCCCGCACGTGGGTGAGGAGAGCGGAGTAACGCGGCCAGTAGCTGGCACGCTGCGGGTTCCTGGGGTCGGCGTGCGCCAGCAGCTGGTGGGCCGCGTGCCGCATCGTCGCGCGCTCCTGCGTGTTCATCTGCTCGACGAGCACGCGCTGGACCAGTCGGTGCAGCTGAACCGTGTTCTGCCGGTGGTCGATCCGCGCCAGCGCGTACCGGCCGATCTCGCGGACCGCCCGGCCCAGTTTGACCGGGTCGTCCAGGGCGGCCTGGAGTTCCTGCGGGACGGAGACGCCGCGCACCGCGGAGAACAGGTCCCACTCGATGGGCTCGGGAGCGAAGAAGGCGCAGACCTGGAGGAGCTGGAGGGCGTCGGGGCGGGTCTCGCGCAGCCGGCCGAGGGAGACGTTCCAGGCGGCCGCCACCGACAGCGGGTAGTCGCCGGGCGGCTCCGACTGCATCAGCTCGGTGAAGTTGCGCTCGTAGACCTCGAGGTACTGCTGCACCGGCATACCGGTCTCGGCCAGCCACACCGCGGCCTGTTCCACCGCGAGCGGCAGGTCGCCGAGGGCGGCGGCGAGGTGGTCCACGGCGTCGTCGGGCAGCTGGGTGCTGCGGCGGCGCAGCAGGGCGACGCTCTCGTCGCGTGCGAACACGTCGACCTCCAGCGAGCTGGCGTCGGTGGACCACTGGAAGTTCCGCGAGGTCACGACGATGCGTCCGGGCCCGTCGCTGGGGAAGTACTTGCGCGCCTCCTTGGGGTTCTCCGCGTTGTCGAACACCAGCAGCCAGTCGCGGTACGGCTCGCCCCGGCGCAGGGCGTCGAGCACCGCGGGCACCGCGCTCATCTCGGAACCCGCCTGGAGGCCCATCTGCTCGCCCAGTTCGATCAGCGACTGGACGATCTGGTTCTCCTGCTCGGACGGGATCCACCAGATGAGCCGGTAGTCCCGGCTGTGCCGGTAGACGTACTCGATGGCGATCTGCGACTTGCCGACACCGCCCATGCCGTGCAGGGCCTCCGGCAGGACCGCGGTGACACCGCTGCTCAGCCGTTCCTGGAGCCGTTCGAGCAGCGTCTCGCGCCCCGTGAAGTTCCGGTTCCGCTGCGGTACGTTCCCCCAGATGCGGGGCGGGTCGTGCGGGCTTCGCGGGCCCGTGGCAACGGGCAGACCGGCAGTCACGGCGATGCCTCCTTGTCGTGGACGCGCGGGCGCGGACGCGGGCGCGGGGGAGGGGGTGGGGGAGGAGCTGGGCTGGGTGGGCGGAACGGGTGCGGACGACGGTTCCGCGGGTGAATTCCCCGCCGGTTGCGGGGCGTTCGGTTGCGGGGCTTGAGGCGTTCGCGGCCCGTAATGTAGCGCGTCGGTGGGCGCAATGTTCAATTCTGATCGCATTTCTACGGATGAATACCCTGATGGCCGCTTGTGCCCTGATGCGGGCGCTGTGCCGGCGGCGGCCTTTCCGGCCTGGTGGGGGACGGCCGTGCGCTGGAGCAGCCGGCCCAGGTGGTTGGCGCGAGCGAGGTAGGGCCCGGACACCGCGCACAGCGCCGTGTACAGGTGGTTGACGAACGGGCGGGTCTGCTCCGTCATCGGGGGGTCCGCCGGATCCCCCTCCGGGGCGACCAGCGCGCTCGCGCCGTCCCCCCACACTTCCTCCAGCACCGGTCCGAGATGGCGCCGGACCTCGTCCAGCGCCCGGATCGTCCCGGCCCGGCTGCCGAGGGCGAGCAGTTCCTCCCGTACACCTTCCGCGAAGTCGAAGGACACCCGGTGGGGGTCCTCGACGTCCGCGGTGTCGTCGGTGCGGCGCACCAGGCCCAGCAGCACGATTTCGGCCAGGTTCCAGAATCTCGCGCCGGGCTGGGCCTGTTGGAGCAGCCGCATCACTGGGAGGTTGAGGGGGGCCGCGGCCAGGCGCTGGGCGAGGGCGTACGCGGCCGGGGAGGCGGTGGCGCGGAACCGGCGCACCGTGGTGGCGGCCCGCCTGGCCCGCCGGACCGCGGGCGACTCGTCCGCGGTCGCGCCGGCACGCCGCGGTTCCGTGGGCCGGGGCGGGTCCGTGCGGTGCGGCGCCGTCCGCTGATGTCCGGGGTGCGCGGGCTCCGCCACGATGGTGGCGAGCCGCTCGGGGACCGGGCCGATCACCTCCGAGCGCAGGTCCCGGTCCGGCGCGGTCCACAGCGCGGCCAGCCCGTGCCATTCGCCGCTGCCCGCCGCGGCCACCAGCCGGGCCCAGCGGGCCAGCGACGCCGGCCGCAGCTCGACGACCGGCACCGGGATCGCGGTCCCCAGGCCGGGGTGCGGTGCGAACTCCGGCTCGGGGCCCAGCGGGTCCGCGTGCGGGTGCTTCCACTCCGCTTCGTAGGAGCGGTTGGGCGCGGCGGGGGCGGGTGCCCGCAGCCGGGTCCTGGTGACCGTGGGCAGCGTCAGGTCCCACAGGTGCTGGGGCAGCAGGCTCAGTACGGCGACGGGGGAGTGCCGGCCCAGCCGGTTCAGCAGCGCGGCCGCCCGGCCGGTGCGCCAGGCGCTGTGGCCGCCGTCGGTGACCGCCAGCACCAACTGCCGGTCGCCGGAGTGGAGTCCGGCCGCCGTGAGGCCCGCCGTCGCCGCGTCGCCGCCGTCCGGGTCCCAGCGGACCCGCCGTACGGTGCGGAAGGCCGCCGTCTGCTCCATCAGCTCGGCGATCTGCCGTGCCGTGTGCGACCACAGGGCCATCGAGGGACTGTCGTCCACCAGCAGCAGCAGGTCCAGCCGCCGCTCCGGGACCGGCCGGCACACCGGCGTCCACACCCCGGCCAGCGCCGCCTGCTCGGCGGTCGCCTCCTCGTCCAGCTCCAGCTCGTGGGGCGAGGCGAGGAACAGGCGCAGCGGGCGCAGCGATCGGCCCAGGGCCAGGGAGTCGGCCAGCCGGGGGGACGCGGGCCAGCCGGCCTGCTCGGTGGGCCACTCGTCCGAGTGCGGTGCGGGGCGGGTCCGCGGACCGGCCGGCCTCGCCGCGGGGAGCGCGGCGAAGAGCGGGCGGGCCGCGTCCGTCAGGGTGGTCAGCCCCTCTTCCAGCAGGAGCAGTTCGTCGTCGGACCCGAGGCCGTGGCCGTCGTCCTGCGCCTCGGGCGGGCGGGAATCGTCGCCGGGCGGGCGGGAATCGTGGTCGGCGGTGCGGGAGTCGTCGTCAGGGGTGCGGGAGTCGCCCGGAGCCGGGGTCTCGCCGGCCGGGTGACGGTCGCCCGTGCCGCCCTCGGGGTCCGGGGGCGTGCCGTCCCGGTCCTCGGGCGTGGCGGATCCCGCGGCCGGGTCGCCGCCGGGGTCCCCGGGCGGGCGGGAGGCGACGGGCCCGGGGGAGCCGTGGCGGTCCCACGGGGGCGGCCGTTCGCTGGGACGGTTCTCCCGGCGGGACCGCTCGCCGCGCTCCCGCGCCTCGCGGCCGGGCACGTCGAAGAGCGGTACGGCCGCGTCCTGACAGGCCGCCAGGTACAACGCGTCGGCCAGTTCCGTCCAGGTCGGCAGCTCGCGGTCCAGGGCAGCCCGGCTTCCCCCCTCCGGCCGGTCGGGTGGGGCGGGGGTTCCGGGGGACGCCGTCATCCGGCCCTCGTTTCCGCCCCCGCTCCGTCGAGCCGGTGCCACAGCGCGTCCACGAGGTGTTCCAGCGACTCCTCGTCCTCGCCGGGGAAACGGCCCGAGGTGGCCAGGAACACGGCGTTGAGCAGCTGGTCGACGGCGAGACCGCCCCGCTCCCGGCTGTTGCGCAGGAACCGGTCGACCAGCTCGCCCGCCCGGGCGGAGTTCGCCGACCCCTGCGCCGCCTCCCTCAGATGGGCCGTGATCATGTCGACCAGCTGCGAACGGTCCGGGTCCGGCATCCGGAGCCGCAGACAGCGGCGGAGGAAGGCGGGCGGGAACTCGCGCTCGCCGTTGGAGGTGATCACCACGATCGGGAACGCCCGGCACTTGACGACGCCGTCGGCGATCTCGGCGCTGCGGTGCGGATCGTCGGTCATCACCGTCACCCTGGGGTGCAGGCGCCGGGCCCGGACCAGTTCGGTGACGGGGTACTGGCCTTCCTCGAAGACGCCGAGCAGGTCGTTGGCCAGATCCTGGTCGCTCTTGTCCAACTCGTCGATCAAGAGCACCCGGGGCAGCTCGTAGGGGAGCAACGCCGTTCCGAGCGGGCCGAGTTGGAGGTAGTCGCCGATCCCGGGAAGGCCTTCCTCGCCCGGCGTGCGGCCCTGCGCAGCGCCGTGGCCCGCGCCGTCCGCGGCGGTCGCGCCGTCCGTGTCGTACGGCCGGTGCGCGGCGCGTAACGCCGCCGAGTCCTGGACCCGGCCGATCGCGTCGTACTCGTAGAGCCCGGAGCGCAGCGTGGTGCGGCTGGTGATGTGCCAGCGCAGTACGCGGCCCAGCTTCAGCTCCCGGCTGATGCGGTAGGCGAGGGACGACTTCCCCGTGCCGGGACGGCCGGTGACGAGCAGCGGCCGGCGCAGCAGCAGGGCCGCGTTGACCATGTCGGCCTCGCGCCTGAGCTGGTCGGAACCCGTGGATAACGCCGAGACGCGGCCCAGCCGGCGCTCGATCTCCTCGTCGTCCGCCGGGGGCGGGTCGACCACGGGACCGCCGGTGAACCGGCGCCAGGGCGGCGGGGGCGGCAGGAGTTCGTCGAGGCTTGTGTCGTACAGGGGCTGACCCGTACCGCGGTAGATCCACCACCGCTGGTCGGCGGCGCCCCGCACCGCACCGTCGGGCATGGAGCCCGCGGTGCCGTTCGCGTGCGGCCGCGGTGAACCCCCCGCCACCCGGTCGCCGTTCGGACGCGTCCCCCCGGATGCGCCGTCCTCGGGAAGCATCTCGTCCTACCCTCCCCCCTGCGCGGATGAATCCGCCGCGTCTGACCGACCGCTCGGTAGGCGGTACGGGTCGTCCCAGAGCAAAGCTGCGTGGCGACCGAGCGTAGAGGAGCCGCCCCCAGCAGGATCCTCGCCCCCGGCCTCTATGCGCAACGACCTGAGAGCGTCGGGTAGTCGGTGTATGCCCTTGCGGGAGGAGAGTTCCCGCAATTCGTCCCGAAAGGCTGGATCGACTCCCCCGCGCCGGTCCCAGACGACGATCGGCACACCCGCCCGCAGGGACTCACCCAGCTCATCGACCCCGGGGCCCCCGTCGCCGCCGCCCCCGGGCGGTTCGCTGAGGACCACCATCACCGGCTGCGGCTCGGTGAGCAGATGGGCGCGGCCCTCGTCGGGGAACCAGTGGACGGGCCCTCCGCAGGCGGTCACCAGGGCGTCCCAGCGTTTGGCCCAGCGTCCATGCGTGTCCGCGCGTTCCATCCTTTCGAGGCTGCGCAGTACCACCGGGTGGTCCTCTCCCAGGGCGCCGTCCGCGCCGTGGAAGCCCTGTTTCGCCCATCTCTCGACCGGCAGGTCCAGCAGGTCCCTGGGCAGCAGGAACTCCAGGGTCAGGTCCTCCTTCCAGAAGTAGGCCCAGCCCGTCTCCGCCTCCTCCACCAGCGTCTTCACCCGCTCGGGCAGATCGGCCAGATCGACGCGCACGTCCCCGCCGCGCACCGGGTACGGCTCCGGTCCGTCGATCTGCCACCAGTACGACAGGAGCCGCTCCCCGCTGTGATCGGGGTCGGGCAGGGGGCGCAGCCGGACCAGCAGGCAGGCGCCGGGCGCCCAGACGGCGTCCGCGGCGTCGTCCTCCGGCAGCGGGACGGAGGCGGCGGCCGGCACGCCGGCGGGGCGGGTGGTCACGTGCGTGGCCACGGGGGCGCTGCCCGCGCCGGAGGCCGGCAGATCGCCGCCGACCCGGGCGGCGACGGGCACCGCGGCGGCACTCGCCCTGGCCGGGGCGGGGGAGGCGGCCGTGGTCTGCGTGCCGGCCCCGACCGGGTGCGCGGCCGGCGCACCGGGATACATGTCGGGGCGGATCAGGTGCTCCTCCACCCACTCGAACAGGTCCTGCTGCTGTTGGCCCTTGGCGTAGTGCGCGAGGTGCTCGACCAGCAGGACGCAGGGCAGCGGTTCGCCGGGGCGGGCGTTGAACGTCGCCGCGTGCAGCACCGCCGACCACGGCTCCGCGCAGTGGACCGGCAGCGGATCCGGGCGCCCGAGGGCCTCCCGGAAGACGCCCGGGACGTCCAGCACCTCCAGACCGCCGAGCAGCGACATCAGCCGTTCCCAGCTCTGCGGCGGGAAGAGCGGCACCTCCGCGAGCGCGATGGCGGTGCGCACCCGGCCCATGTGCCGGGTCTCGCCCTCCAGCGTCGAGACCACGCTGCCCAGAACCTGGATGCCGTCCGGATACGGCATCACCTCCCTGAGCAGGACCAGCAGCGAGAACCGCCGCCGGCTGCTGTCGGGCAGGGCGATCGTGACCCCCAGCGCGCGGCCCACCTGGCGGGCGCACTCCTGCAGCAGTCCGGACTCCTCGAAGCACGGGACGGCGTCCAGCGCGTCGAGCAGCACTTTGGGCGGCCCCCAGGCCCCCTTGGTGAGCGTCACGGAGCCTCGCCCCCCGCGGTGGTGGGCCACAGTTCGTCGATGAGTTCCAGCACGGCCCCCGCGGGCGCCGAGTCGTCGTCCAGCAGCCGCAGGGCGTCGATCAGGGCCTGCCTGCCGTCGCGGTGGTCGGCGCAGGCCTGGACGACGTAGAAGAGCTGGAGCCGGGGGCGCGGGCTGGTGCGGACGGCGCGGCGGATGGGGGCCGGCAGCAGGCGGCGCAGCGCCGCCGCGTCGTCGTCCTCGACCTGAGGCACGTTCAGCAGGGCGTCGGCCAGGGCGAACTGGCTCCTGTCGGACGGCGGTTCGGGGGACCTCCGCGGTGCGGGCGGCCGGGGCGGCACGAGGGCCGGGGCGAGCGCCGGCCACAGGCGGGCCGCCGACTCCAGCGGGAGCATCCAGGCCACCTTGGCCCGCCGGTCGGTGTAGGCGGCGGTGACCAGGCCGACGACCCGCCGCGCCGCCGGATCCCACACGCCGGCTCCGCTGAACCCGCGTTCCACCGGGACGCCCGTCGTGCCGAGTCCCTCCAGCTGGACCCAGTCCCGGTGCGGCCCGCCACGCCCGGTCAGACGGGCGGAGGACCACAGGCCGTCGGGCGCCCCGGCCGGGTGGCCGTACACGCCGACCTCTCGCCGGTCGGGCTCCCCGCACGGGCCGAGCCGCGCCGGAAGCACGTCGGCGGGCGGCGACCAGTCGGTGCTCAGGACGGCGAGATCCCCGTCCGACCCGCCGGCCAGCGGACCGGGAAACCAGCCGTCCGGCACGACGGCGGCCTCACCGGCCTCGACGTCCGGCCGCCCCGGAGCGTCCACGACGACGGACCCCCGAGGCGCGCCCCCGGCCTGCCCGCCTGCCGCCCCGAGGGCCGACGTCACCACGTGCGCGCAGGTCAGCACGGTGCCCGGCCGTACCAGAACCCCGGCCCCGTGCACGGACCCGCGCGCCGACAGAACGCGTACCCGCCCCAAGGGCGACGCGCCCGTCATCTCCCCGTTGACCACTGCCACGTCCCTTCCCCCGCGTGCGGCCGTCGTACCGGACGGCGCCCACCTGTGAACCAGCGTACGAAGCGCATGCGCCCGGTACACGGGTCATGCGTATCCCGGAGCTTTACCGGTTGTGCCTTGGGCGAATCATCGGTTCACGGGCGGGCGCGCGGCGTCACAAGGGGGCGCACACCCGGACCCGTCAACCGTCTCCTGCCCGCACCACACCCCGGCACCCCTTCGGCGTGCCTTGCCGATCCGGCACCGACGCGCCGGACTGTGCTAAAGTGTTGGCGTTGCAGTTGTGGTACCCATGAACCTATGTGCGCCTGACGGGAATGTTTCTCCTACAGGCGCATTATTTGTTTTCCGGCATCTCCGGATGGGGCCTCTGCCTACAGAAGGAGAAAGTCATGGCACAGGGAACCGTGAAGTGGTTCAACGCCGAAAAGGGTTTCGGCTTCATTCAGCAGGACGGCGGCGGCCCGGACGTCTTCGCCCACTACTCGAACATCGCGACCCAGGGCTTCCGTGAGCTCCAGGAGGGCCAGCGGGTCTCCTTCGACGTCACGCAGGGCCAGAAGGGCCCGCAGGCGGAGAACATCGTCCCCGCCTGATCGCCGGGCGCGTATCTGCTCACCGGGGTCGGCACCGACATGGTGCGGACCCCGGTTTGTGCTGTTTCGAGGAAGGCAGACCACCCACCGCATGTCACGCAGACCCCAGAAGCCGAACAACCGGCGCGCCTCGTCCCGCCCGTCGTCCTCGTCGCCGTCGTCGCCGAGGGAATTCCGGCTGCCGGAAAGTACGACGCCCGCTCTTCCCCCCGTCGAGGACTTCGCCGGTCTGGACATGCCCGCGGGGCTGCTGAACACCCTCACCGCGCAGGGCGTGACCGCGCCCTTCCCCATCCAGGCCGCCACGCTCCCCAACTCCCTTGCCGGTCGTGACCTGCTGGGACGGGGTCGCACCGGCTCCGGCAAGACCCTCGCGTTCGGGCTGGCGCTCCTGGCCCGCACGGCCGGACTGCGCGCGGAGCCCAAGGCGCCCCTCGCCCTCGTGCTGGTGCCCACCCGTGAACTCGCCCAGCAGGTGGCGGACGCGCTGACCCCGTACGCGACGGCGGTGAACCTCCGGCTGGCCACCGTGGTCGGCGGGCTGTCCATCACCAAGCAGGCCGGTGCGCTCCGGCGCGGCGCCGAGGTACTCGTGGCGACCCCCGGCAGGCTCAACGACCTCGTGGAACGCGGGGACTGCGTGCTCGACGGCGTACGCATCACGGTGCTGGACGAAGCCGACCAGATGACCGACATGGGCTTCCTGCCGCAGATCACCAAGGTGATCCAGCAGGTGCGGCCCGACGGACAGCGCATGCTCTTCTCGGCCACCCTGGACCGCAACATCGACCGCCTGGTGCAGCGGTTCCTGACCGACCCGGTGGTGCACTCCGTGGACCCGTCCGCGGGAGCGGTGACCACCATGGAGCACCACGTGCTCCACGTCCAGGACGAGACCGACAAGAAGGCGGTCACCACGCGCATCGCGGCGCGTGACGGCCGCGTCATCCTCTTCCTCGACACCAAGAGGTCCGCCGACCGGCTCGCCAAGCGTCTCCTCGCCGTCGGTGTCCGCGCGGCGGCGCTGCACGGGGGCCGCTCGCAGCCGCAGCGCAACCGCACCCTGGAACAGTTCAAGAACGGCCAGGTCACCGCGTTGGTGGCGACGAACGTCGCGGCCCGGGGCATACACGTCGACGACCTCGACCTCGTGGTGAACGTCGATCCCCCCACCGACCACAAGGACTACCTCCACCGGGGCGGCCGCACGGCTCGCGCCGGCGGCTCCGGCAGCGTGGTCACGCTGGTCCTGCCCGACCAGAGGCGGGACGTCACCCGGCTCATGTCGGACGCGGGCATCCGTCCCCGGACGGCGAGCGTCAAGTCGGACGACGAGGAACTCGCCACCCTCACCGGGGCCCGCGAGCCCTCCGGCGTGGCCGTCACCATCGAGGTACCCCAGCCCACGCCACCGACGGCGTCCCGCCCGGCCCGCAAGACCGGCACCGAGCCCGGCCGGCGCTCCGGCCGCCGACGCCGCAACAGCGGCGGAACCGGCCCGGCGACCGGCGCCGCCACCGACCCGGGCGCCCGCAACCGCCGTGCCCCCGCCGGGACGGCAGCCGCCGGTACGGCTGCCGGCACCTCCGCCTCCGGCGGCCGCGGTTCCGCCCGCCGGTCGGGATCAGGTGCGGCCGGTGCGGTGAGCCGGGCGGGAGCAGGCGGGACCGGTGCCGCCGGCCGGTCGGGATCCGGCGGGGCCAAGGGCGGTGCTGCCGGTGCCGGCACGGGCGGCCGCGGTTCCGACCGCCGGTCCGCGACCGGCGCCGCCTCCGGCAAGTCGGCCCGTGTCCCGGGCCGCCGCCCGGCGTCCGGAGGAGCCACACGCGGCTCCTCCAGCACGGGCGGTCGTGGCTCTTCCGGCGCGGGCGGCCGTGGTTCCGACCGCCGTGGCTCCGCCACCTAGTGCCCCGACAGGCAACGTTCGCCCCGTCGCGACGCCCGGCACGCACTCTCGCCGCACCGCCCGAAAGCCCAAGTACATCCAGTACGAGGACTTCCGGCCGGCACACCGGGAGCACGCACCGGACGCCGCTCCTTGACGGGCAAACTTTGCCTGCCACGGCACTAGTGCGGAGTACCTGGTACGGCATGAGGGACGACGTTCGCGGCCGCGTCCGAACCGGGCGACCGGTCGCGGCTGCGCGCGCCGATCGCATGCGTACCCTCCGGACGCGTGCGCCCGAGCCCTGCGAAACCCCGGCTCAGGGCCACACCAGGCAATACGGCTGATGCCCCGCCTCGTGCAAGCGGTGCGAGAAGTCCTGCCACTCGTGCAGCAGCTGGTACACGTTGAACGCGTCCCGCGGACCGCCGCGGTCCGGGACCGTGGACCAGATGAAGGCGGCCGCGCCGACCGCTTCCTCGCCGATGTCGCGCAGGGGGTCGACCGCGGTCGTCGGGAGCTTCACGACCGCGTAGTCGGGGTGCAGGACGACCAGTTCGAGCGGCGGCACCTTGTGCAGGGGCACGCCCTCGATGCCGGTCAGCACCATGGCGGCCATCGTCTCCGGCTTGATCTTGGTGAACATGCCGCCCATGCCGAGCTCGTCGCCGCCGAGTTCCTCGGGGCGCATCGAGATCGGGACGCGGGCCGCCGTCGCGCCGTCGGGCGCGCCGAAGTACTTGTACGTCACCCCCACCCGACCACCATTCCTGCTCCCTGCTCCCAGCAGCTCGGCCCGGCCCTCGCCTCGCCGGTCGGTCCGCTCGGACTCACTCGGTACATCCCGTGCCTGGCGGGCTTCGCTCGCTTCCTCAGCGTCGCGCCGGTGCCTTCCCCGCCGGGCACGTCGAGGACCCAGGCCGTCAGTCCCCTCGCCCAGTCCGCCACCGCGATGCATATCTCCACCCGACTGCTTTTCTAGGACGCGTGGCCCCCGCCGCGCAACCCGATCATCGTGTCAGTGACCTCCCCCGCGGCCGCCCGCCGAAACGTGCGCCGAAACTTCTGACCACGGGATCGGGCGGTCCCCGACACGACCCTTCGCTTGTTCATACGTACGCGGAGCCCAGTTTCGCAGATGGGCCGCTCCGAATCCTCGAATCCGCCGCTCGGCGCAGTCGGATCCGGCCGGACCCGGCCGCTCCGCCCCGGGTCCGCCGCCGTCACTGGCCTACCCTGAACAGGTCACTGCCCACCGTATTCGGAGAACCCCCGAGAAGTCGGAGAAGTCGCAGGTCATGAGCGAACTGCCATATCCCTACGAAGCCCCTGTCTCGCAGGCGCTGTTCGACCGTGCGGCGGCCGTCACGCCCGGCGGCGTGAACTCGCCGGTGCGCGCCTTCCGCGCCGTGGGCGGCACGCCCCGGTTCATGGTCTCCGGCAGCGGACCCTACCTGAAGGACGCCGACGGGCGGGAGTACGTCGACCTCGTGTGCTCCTGGGGTCCGATGATCCTCGGGCACGCGCACCCCGAGGTGATCGCCGCCGTGCAGGAGGCGGTCGCGCACGGCA
The DNA here is from genome assembly GCF_053598035.1 of Streptomyces sp. NPDC001204. NCBI lineage: Bacteria > Bacillati > Actinomycetota > Actinomycetes > Kitasatosporales > Streptomycetaceae > Streptomyces > Streptomyces sp. NPDC001204. Next base: position 70,376 of record NZ_JBSFJL010000035.1, read on the forward strand.
CGTCCTTCGGGACGCCCGGTGAGGGCGAGGTCGCCCTCGCCGAGGAGATGGTGAACCGGGTCGGCCCGCTGGAGCGGGTGCGGCTGGTCTCCAGCGGGACCGAGGCCACCATGTCCGCGATCCGGCTCGCCCGCGGGTTCACCCGGCGGTCCAAGGTGATCAAGTTCGCCGGGTGCTACCACGGGCACGTCGACTCCCTCCTCGCCGCGGCCGGGTCGGGGGTCGCCACCTTCGCCCTTCCCGACACCCCCGGCGTCACCGGCGCCCAGGCCGGCGACACGATCGTGCTGCCGTACAACGACCTCGACGCCGTGCGCGCCGCCTTCGCCGCGCACCCGGGCGAGATCGCCTGTGTGATCACCGAGGCCTCGCCGGGCAACATGGGCGTGGTGCCGCCGCTGCCCGGGTTCAACCAGGGACTCAAGGACCTCTGCGGCGAGAACGGCGCCCTGTACATCTCCGACGAGGTCATGACGGGCTTCCGCACCAGCCGGGCCGGGTGGTTCGGCGTCGACGGGGTCGAGCCCGACCTGATGACCTTCGGCAAGGTGATGGGCGGCGGATTCCCGGCCGCCGCGTTCGGCGGGCGCGCCGACGTCATGGCGCACCTCGCCCCCGCCGGGCCCGTCTACCAGGCCGGCACCCTCTCCGGGAACCCCATCGCCACCGCCGCCGGGCTCGCCCAGCTGCGCCTGCTCGACGACGCGGCGTACACCAAGGTCGACTCCGTCTCGCAGCAGATCCAGGCCATGGTCTCCGAGGCGCTGACCAAGGAGGGTGTGGCGCACACCCTGCAGAACGCCTCCAACATGTTCTCCGTGTTCTTCACGGACCGCCCGGTGCGCGACTACGAGGACGCCAAGGCGCAGGAGTCGTACCGCTTCACCGCGTTCTTCCACGCGATGCTGGCGAACGGCGTCTACCTGCCGCCCTCGTCCTTCGAGTCCTGGTTCGTCTCCACCGCGCACGACGAGACGGCACTCCAGCGGATCGCCGACGCCCTTCCGGCGGCGGCCCGTGCGGTGGCGGAGGCGACGGCATGAGCGACGCCCCCGAGAAGAACGGCCGGGACGACATCACCGTCGTCCACCTCATGCGGCACGGCGAGGTCGAGAACCCGGACGGGATCCTGTACGGGCGGCTGCCCGGCTACCACCTGTCCGAGCTCGGGCGGAAGATGGCCGAGCGGGTCGCCGAGCACCTCGCCCCCCGCGACATCACCTACGTCGTCGCCTCCCCGCTGGAGCGGGCGCAGGAGACGGCGACGCCGATAGCGAAGGCGCACGGACTCGACCTCGCCACCGACGAGCGGCTGATCGAGGCGGCCAACGTCTTCCAGGGCAAGACCTTCGGCGTGGGCGACGGCGCGCTGCGCCGGCCCGCCAACTGGAAGCACGTGGTCAACCCGTTCAAGCCGTCCTGGGGCGAGCCGTACATCGACCAGGTGGTGCGCATGATGGGCGCGCTGAACGCGGCGAAGGACAAGGCGCGCGGACACGAGGCGGTACTCGTCAGCCACCAGCTGCCGATCTGGATCGTGCGCTCCTACGTCGAGCGGCGCCGGCTGTGGCACGACCCGCGCAAGCGGCAGTGCACGCTCGCCTCGCTGACGACGTTCACCTACCGGGGCGACCGGATCGTCTCCGTCGGCTACACCGAGCCGGCCCGCGATCTGGTGCCGGCCCATCTCCTCGCGGGCGCCAAGCCGGTGAAGGGGCAGGGCAAGGCGTTCGGCGCGTGAAGAAGCGCGCGTAAGGACGGGAAGGGCACGGGCGGGGACCCTGTGGTCCCCGCCCGTGCCCTTCCCGTCCTTTGTGTTTGTTGTGGAATTCATATCGGCTCGCGGAACCCCCGTGTTCGTCGCCGCCTCTGAGTGAGTGACCACCAGCGGCAGTGACGAATCGGGGATCTCATGCGCACCTTCTCCCGAAGGGGACTACTCGGACTCGGCGCGGGGGCCGCGGCCGCCGTCGGGCTCACGGGCTGCGGCAGCGTCAAGTCCTCGGACCCGGGCCGCACCGGAGCTTCCCCCAGCGCGCGCACGCCCAGCCCGCGTGCGCGTACGACAGCCCCCGCGCGCCTCATCGGCGACGGCTCGACCTCGTTCACCGGCAAGCAGCCGCACCAGCCGGCCGCGCCGGTCCCGCTGGAGCCGGGCGAGACCCCGCCGCAGTTCGTCGTCTTCTCCTGGGACGGGGCCGGCGAAGTGGGCAACGGGCTGTTCCCGCGCTTCCTGGACCTGGCCAGGCAGCACGAGGCCCACATGACCTTCTTCCTGTCCGGGCTCTACCTGCTGCCGGAGTCGAAGAAGCGTCTGTACGACCCGCCGAACAATCCGCGCGGCGCCTCCGACATCGGCTATCTGACCGACGACCACGTCAAGGCCACGCTCACCAACGTCCGCCGCGCCTGGCTCGAGGGCCACGAGATCGGCACCCACTTCAACGGCCACTTCTGCTCCGGCCACGGCTCGGTCGGGGGCTGGACGCCCAAGCAGTGGCGCAGCGAGATCGACCAGGCCAAGGCGTTCGTGAAGGAGTGGCGGACCAACACCGGCTGGACCGATCTGCCCGCCCTGCCCTTCGACTACGACAAGGAACTCGTCGGCGGCCGCACCCCCTGCCTGCTCGGCCAGAACCAGCTGCTGCCCACCGCGCGCGAGCTCGGCTGGCGCTACGACGCCTCCTCGCCCGGCGGCCGCCAGGTCTGGCCGGACAAGCGGCTGGGCATCTGGGACCTGCCGTTGCAGCAGATACCGTTCCCCGGACGCCGGTTCGAGGTCCTCTCGATGGACTACAACATGCTCGCGAACCAGTCCGTCAACTCCACCAACGCTCCCGCCCACAACCACCCTGGCTGGCGCAGGCAGTCCACGCAGGCCTACATCCAGGGCTTCAGGCGGGCATACGAGACAAACCGGGCGCCTTACTTCATAGGCAACCACTTCGAACAGTGGAACGGCGGCATCTACATGGACTCCGTCGAGGAGGCCTTCAAGCACATCGCGCGGGAGAAGGAGAAGGGCGCCGACGTGCGCATGGTCTCCTTCCGGCAGTTCGTCGACTGGATGGACGTGCAGAAGCCGGAAGTGCTGGCCAAGCTGCGCACCCTCGACGTCGGGCAGCGGCCGGCCGGTGGCTGGAAGGAGTTCCTCGGGGACGCCGCAGGCGCCGGCGCGCCGAGCGCGGACGGCCCCTCGAAGGCGGCCTGAAATGCACTTTTCCGGCCGTGAGGGGGGTGCGCAAGATCCCCGGAAGGGGCATGCGAAACTTTTCACATGAGTGCCGTCAGTCGTGCCCCCCAGTGCTCGAACCGGGCGAACCGCACGCCCCGTCCGCACCGCACGCGTTCGAGCCGTGTCCGTGGCCGCGCCGCCCTGCTCGCCGCCGGGGGCGCCGCACTGGCATTCGCCCTGTCCGCCTGCGGCTCCGGCGGCACCTCCGGAGGCTCGGGCAACACCAACTTCATCACCGGCGCCGACGGCATCGCGACCGTGCCGAAGGGCGACCGCAAGCCCGCCCCCGACCTGTCCGGCAAGACCCTCGAGGGCAAGCAGCTCGACATGGGCGCCTACAAGGGCAAGGTCGTCGTCCTGAACGTCTGGGGCTCCTGGTGCTCGCCGTGCCGCGCCGAGGCGCCCAACCTGGCGAAGGTGGCCAAGGACACCGCCGGCAAGGGCGTGCAGTTCGTCGGCATCAACACGCGCGACACCAGCACCCAGCCGGCCCTGGCGTTCGAGAAGCAGTTCGACGTGTCGTACCCGAGCCTGTACGACCCGACCGGCAAGCTCATGCTCCGCTTCCAGAAGGGCACCCTGAACCCGCAGATGATCCCCACCACGATCATCGTCGACCGGGACGGGAAGATCGCCGCGCGCGCCCTCCAGGCACTCAGCGAGGACAAGCTGCGCAAGATGCTCGACCCGGTCGTCGCGGAGAAGTGAGCCGTCGTGCTACTGGCCGCAGCCACTGATCCCAATCAGACGGTGTTCAGCGGAGCCCTCCTGCTCGCGCTGCCCGTCGCCGTACTCGGCGGACTCGTCTCGTTCTTCTCCCCCTGTGTCCTGCCGCTCGTCCCCGGTTACCTCTCCTATGTGACCGGGGTCACCGGCACGGACCTGGCCGAGGCCCGGCGCGGGCGGATGGCCGTCGGCGCCGCCCTCTTCGTGCTCGGCTTCACCGTGGTCTTCGTCTCCGGCGGGGCGCTGTTCGGGTTCTTCGGGCAGACCCTCCAGGACTACAAGGGCGCCCTGTCCAAGGTGCTGGGCGTGCTCATGATCCTCATGGGCGTCTTCTTCATGGGCCTGATGCCCTGGCTGACCCAGCGTGAGTTCCGCTTCCACATGCGCCCCACCACGGGCCTGCTGGGCGCACCCGTGCTCGGGGCCCTGTTCGGAGTCGGCTGGACCCCGTGCATCGGCCCGACCCTCGCCTCCGTGGTGGCGCTCTCCTCCGCCCAGGCCAGCGCCGGGCGCGGCGCCCTGCTGACCGTCGCCTACTGCGCGGGCCTCGGCATCCCGTTCGTGCTCACCGCGATCGCCTTCCGCAAGGCGCTGGGAGCCTTCGGCTGGGTCAAGCGCCACTATGTCTGGGTGATGCGCGTCGGCGGCACGATGATGATCGTGACCGGCGTTCTGCTGCTGACCGGCGCCTGGGACCGGCTGGTGCAGGAAATGCAGACGTGGTCCACCGGCTTCACTGTGGGGATCTGATCCATGAGCAAGACGCCAACCAGTACGACGGACGACGAGACCCCGGTGGTGGTGCCGCCCGGCGACGACGACCTCGGCGCCGCCGGGTCCCAGCTGTCCACCGCCCCCGCCGAGACGTCCGTCCCCGGCTCCTTCGGCGGCAACCGGGCGCCCGGACTGGCCGGCCGGCTCGCCTGGACCTGGCGGGAGACCGTCGGCTGGGCCCGCTGGTTCTGGCGGCAGCTCACCTCCATGCGCGTCGCGCTGATGCTGCTGTTCCTGCTCTCCCTCGGCGCCGTCCCCGGCTCGCTGATCCCGCAGAGCGGCACCGACGCGCTGAAGGTCGAGAACTTCAGGCAGGCGCACACGACGCTCGCACCCGTCTACGACAAGCTCGGCCTGTTCCACGTCTACAGCTCGGTGTGGTTCTCCGCGATCTACATCCTGCTGTTCGTCTCCCTCATCGGCTGCATCGTGCCCCGCACCTGGCAGTTCGTGGGCCAGCTGCGCGGCCGCCCGCCGGGCGCCCCCAAGCGGCTGGACCGGCTGCCCGCGTACACCACCTGGCGCACCGCCGCCGCCCCCGAGGAGGTCCGCGGGGCCGCGCTGAAGATCCTCAAGCAGCGCCGCTTCCGCGCCCTTTCCGACGGTGACGCCGTCGCCGCCGAGAAGGGCTACCTGCGCGAGGCCGGCAACCTCGTCTTCCACATCGCGCTGATCGTGATGCTGATCGCCTTCGCCTGGGGCCAGTTGTACAAGACCGAGGGCAACAAGCTGATCGTCGAGGGCGACGGCTTCGCCAACACCCTCACCCAGTACGACGACTTCAAGTCCGGCAACCTCTTCAACGACGACGACCTGGTGCCCTTCAGCTTCAACCTGAAGAAGTTCACCGGCACCTACGAGCGCACCGGCCCGCAGAAGGGCACGCCGCGCGTGTACCGGGCGGACATCACCTACAGCGTGGGCGCCCACGGCAAGGAGCAGAAGGCCGGCGTCTCGCCCAACCACCCGCTGAGCGTCGACGACGCCCGGGTCTACCTCGTCAGCCACGGCTACGCCCCCACCGTCACCGTCCGGGACGGCAAGGGCCACGTGGTCTACCACCAGGCCGTGCCGCTGCTGCCGGTGGACTCCAACGTCACCTCGCAGGGCGCGATCAAGGTGCTCGACGGCTACAAGAACGCCCAGGGCAAGACTGAGCAGCTCGGCTTCTCCGCGTTCTTCGTGCCGACCTTCGCCGGTGCCGGCAAGGGCACGATGTTCTCCCAGTTCCCGGCGCTGGACTTCCCCGTCCTCGCGCTGACCGGCTACCACGGCGACCTGGGCGTCGACGCGGGTGTCCCGCAGAACGTCTACCAGCTCGACACCAAGAACCCGAACCTCAAGCAGTTCAAGGACGCCAAGGGCAACCCCGTGGCCGCCCGGCTGCTGCCCGGCGAGACCATGACGCTGCCGAACGGCGCCGGCTCCATCACCTTCGACAAGGACATCAAGGAGTGGGCCGGCTTCCAGATCGTGCAGCAGCCCGGCACCGGCTGGGCGCTCACCGGCGCGCTCGCCGCCATCGCCGGACTGGCCGGCTCCCTGTTCATCCAGCGCCGCCGCGTCTGGGTGCGCGCCGTGCGGGGCGCTGACGGCGTGACCGTCGTCGAGATGGCGGGCCTGGGCCGCAGCGAGTCCGCGAAACTCCCCGAGGAGCTCGGCGACCTGGCCGTCCTCGTCCACGACAAGGCGCCCGCGCAGGCCGACGCCGACCCCGACCGGGAGCCGGACGCCGGCACCCCCGTACCCGCCGAAGGGGCTGAGGAGAAGTGACTCTCGCCGCCGCAACAGAGCTCGCCACGGCGACCAACGAGAACCTGGCCAACATCAGCAACACGCTGATCTACTCCGCGATGGCCGTCTACACCCTGGCCTTCTTCGCGTACATCACCGAGTGGCTCTTCGGCAGCCGCAGCAAGGTGGCGCGCACGGCCGCCGCGCTGACCGCCAAGGACGGCGCGGCCAAGGCGCAGGGCCCGGCGGTGACCGTGAAGTCCGCCGGGGGCACCGCCGTGCTGGAGCGCCCCAAGGTGGTCGTACGGTCCGCCGCCGGCGCCCGCGACGTGCCCGACGGGCCCGGCGCGCACGGCGGGGACGAGAAGGGCGACCTGTACGGCCGGATCGCGGTGTCCCTCAGCGTCCTCGGCTTCCTCCTCGCGCTCGGTGGCGTGATCGCCCGCGCGGCCTCCGTGCAGCGGGCGCCGTGGGGCAACATGTACGAGTTCAACATCACCTTCTCCACGGTCGCGGTCGGCGTCTACCTGCTGCTGCTCGCGCTGAAGAAGAACGTGCGCTGGCTCGGCCTGTTCCTGACCACCACCGTCCTGCTCGACCTCGGCCTCGCGGTCACCGTGCTCTACACGGCGAGCGACCAGCTGGTCCCGGCCCTGCACTCGTACTGGCTGTACATCCACGTCTCCACCGCGATCTTCTGCGGCGCGGTCTTCTACGTCGGCGCGGTCGGCACCCTGCTGTACCTGTTCAAGGACTCCTACGAGAACAAGCTGGCCTCCGGCGGGAAGCCCGGCCGCTTCGCGACCTCCGTCCTGGAGCGGCTGCCGGCCTCGGCGTCCCTGGACAAGTTCTCCTACCGCATCAACGCCGCCGTCTTCCCGCTGTGGACGTTCACGATCATCGCGGGCGCGATCTGGGCCGAGTCCGCCTGGGGCCGCTACTGGGGCTGGGACCCCAAGGAGACCTGGTCCTTCATCACCTGGGTCGCCTACGCCTGCTACCTGCACGCCCGCTCCACGGCCGGCTGGAAGGGCCGCAAGGCCGCCTACATCGCGCTGATCGCGTTCGGCTGCTGGCTCTTCAACTACTACGGCGTGAACATCTTCGTCAGCGGCAAGCACTCGTACTCGGGCGTCTGACCGGCCCCTCGGCGACACTGGTGTCATGACCGGTTCCATCGAACAGGGCACCAGCCGGATCCACGGGAACACGCACCTCCTCACCTTCCTGGTGCGGCTCCCCAGACCCATGGAGCAGGTCTGGCCGGAGCTGACCACACCGGAGGGCCTCGCGCGCTGGTTCACCGGCGCCGACGAGCTGGAGCCCCGGCTCGGCGGCGCGGTGAGCCTGCGCGGTCTCGGCAGCGGGCGGATCACCGCGTGGGACGTGGACCGGGTCGCCGAGTACACCGTGGAGGGCGGCGGCCGCATCCGCTTCCACCTGGAGCGCGACGGCGCGGACGGCTCCGTGCTCCGCTTCACCCACGAGTTCCGGGGCGAGACGGAGTCGGAGCCGCGCTGGCGGGCCCGCTTCGAACACCTGATCGAAGTGGTTACTCGCCAATGTCCTCGCTCCACAGATCCGGATGCCTCCCGGTGAAGTCCCGCATCAACGCGACGCACTCCGCGTCGTCCAGGACCACGATCTCCACACCGTGCTCCGCGAGCCAGCCGTGCCCGCCCCGGAACGTGGCCGCCTCACCGACCACCACCCGCGAGATGCCGAACTGACGGACCAGGCCGCTGCAGTACCAGCAGGGCGAGAGGGTCGTCACCATCGTCGTACCGCGGTACGAGCGCTGCCGTCCCGCGGCGCGGAACGCGGCCGTCTCCGCGTGCATCGAGGGATCGTCGTCCTGGACGCGACGGTTGCGGCCGCGGCCGAGCAGGGTGCCGTCGGCTCCGTAGAGCGCGGCTCCGATGGGGATGCCCCCTTCCGCCAGCCCGGCGCGGGCCTCGGCGAGGGCGGTGGCGAGCCATGAGCGTGCCTGTTCCTGATCCATGCCCTCACTGTGCTGACGCGCGCGCCGTACGGCAACGGCCGGCGCCCGCCCCCGGAAACCGCGCGCGCCGCACTCTGTACCCTGACTCGATCATCGCCGCACGCGCGGCAGTTGGCCCCGGTGGGTGGGAGGGAACGGTCATGGTCGCTGCTCCGGTTCTGGAGGAGCTGCGGGACGTCTGCCAGCCGCAGGCGAAACTGGCGAGCCGCAACGGCGAGCACTGGGCGGGCCGCCTGTACATGCGGAGGATCTCGCTGCGGTTCACCCGGCAGCTGGTGCGCACCCCGGTGACCCCGGACCAGCTGACCTGGACCATGGTGGTGTGCGGGACGGCCTCCGGCGCCGCGCTGCTGATCCCGGGCCTGACCGGGGCCGTCCTGGCCGTCGTGCTGATGCAGCTGTTCCTCCTCTTCGACTGCGTGGACGGCGAGGTCGCCCGCTGGAAGGGCCAGAACAGCGCGGCCGGCATCTACGTCGACCGGCTCGGCGCCTACCTCGCGGACGCCGCCCTGATGGTGGGCGCCGGCTTCCACGCGGCCCGGTCCGGCTTCGGCGGCTGGGTGTCGCTGGGCCTGGCGACCGCCCTCGGCGTGGTCCTGCTGAAGGCCTCCACCGACCTGGTCGACGTGGCCCGGGCCCGGCGCGGACTGGCCGTCGCCGACGACGAGTCGACCCGGCCGCGCTCGCAGGGCGTGGCCACCGTGCGCCGGCTGGCCGCCGCGTTCAAGATCCACCGGGTGACCAACGGCATCGAGGCGTCCCTGCTCCTGCTGGCCGCGGCCGTCGGCGACACCGTCACCGGCGGCGCCGACGTCACCCGCTGGGCGCTGATCGCCCTCGCCGCCATCACCTGGGTGATGGTCCCGGCCCACCTGCTGTCGATCCTGTCGTCGTCCCGGCTGCGCTAGGTCCCGTCGTCAAATTCCCGTCGTCGCGCGAAGGGCGGCTCCGCGGCGTCTGGTGCGTGCTCTCGGCGTGCCGGGCGGAAGTCCTCGTACTGGACGTACTTGGGCTTTCGCCCGGTGTGGCGGGAGTGCGTGCCAGGCGTCGCGGGGCAGGCGGGAATTTGACGACAGGACCTAGGCCTGTCCGGCGGACCGAGGCACAGGAAATCGGCGGTCGCCGTCAGCCTGGACGCGCTTCGCTGCCGAGGAGCGCGGCGCACCGGCTACACGTCGGTGGACCGGGACCCCGCCGGGCGACGGGCACGAGGGGGCCGTGCCGACGGGCCCGGACCCGGGGCGCGGGCGGCGGCGCCGACCACGTACGCGGCTTCTCCGGCGGGCCGGGCGAGGGGTCGTGCGAGGTGGGCGACGGTGTGTCCGCCGGTGTGGAGGAGGCGGGCGGCGATGTACCGCCGGAACCGGCCGCCGGGTGGCACGGCGTCCGTGCCGGACGCGGCGGTCGAGGAGCCCGGCCCGGGACCGGCCGCGCCGCCGCCGGAACCGGCCGCCGGGCCCATCAGCGCCTCGGTCACGGTCACTCTGGCCCCGATCAGGCGGCGAGCAGCGTACCGGCGAGCCCGACCCGGAGCCCGCCGGGACCGTTCTGGTCCGTCATGCACCACCCCGGTCCGTCCCTCGGGCCGGCCGCCCCGGGAGACCGCGGACGTGTGCCGGCACACCGGCGCTCCGGGGCGCTACGCGCCCAGCAGCCCCAGGATGCGGTTGACCGCCTCGACCACAGGCCGGCCCACGGTCCCGACCGTCGCGGCGATGCCGGCGACGGCCATCAGCGCCCGGTGCCGCTCCTGCGGCGGCGCGGCGGGATCGGCGGTGATGTCCGGTACGGAGTCGTCGATGGTCCGGGCGCTGGCCGACGGCACGCTCTCGCGCAGCTCCGCCAGGTGCTGGAGCAGCTCCCGCACCGCCGTTTCGAGTTCGGAGGACGCGGCCGTCGCGCCGGCGAGCGGCGCCTGGTTCTTGACGATGCCGGTGTTGCCCTGGCCCCCGTGCATGTTCACGTTGTCGCCGAAGTAGTAGTTGTCCCCGCTCATGTGCTGATCCCCACGTTGCCGGTGCCGCCGAACATGTTCACGTTGTCGCCGAAGTAGTAGCTCCTGGGATTGACCATGAGGCTGTCCACCCGCACCTGGAACTCCGTCTCGGGATTCTCGATCGCGTGGACGATGCTGCCGACGAGCCCGTCCAGTTGCTCCCGTTGGCCGCTGGTCACCACCGCGACGGACGGGCCGGACGTCTCGACGGCCAGGACGTACTGGTCGGTCGCCGACAGGACGGACAGCAGCTCCACCGCGCTGACGACGAGTGCGGCCGCGGCACCGATCCAGACGAACATGACGATCCCGCCGGCCGCGTCCTGGCTGGCGATGCTCGTGATGCCGCCCAGGATCGTGAGGGCGAACGCCACCGACAGGATGATCGCCAGGCGCTTGAGGAAGAGCAGCGTGGCGTCCTTGCGCCTGGGCGTGATGGTCAGGGTGTGCACCCGTGTGATGTTCCGCAGCGGATAGGCCGCTCCGCCCACCCACAGCAGCCTTTTGCCGACCCGCAGTTCGATGGCCCGCAGAGAGGGCGGGACGGCGGGCGGCGGCGGGATGTCGAAGTGCCCCGGCGGTTCGGCTCTGTCCATCGGTCCCCCTGGAGTACGGCTGGTGCCCCGTTACTGAGTGAGGACCATTAACTCCGTACCGTGTCCTGGGTGCAAGCCGGTATTGACCGTCAACTGTGTGGCGTATGTGGAGAGTTGGCGAACTGGGACGGCTCGTCGCCCCGGCGGCGCCTCAGCTGCTCTGCGGCTCCTCGCCGTTTTCCTTGCGGCGCAGTTCCTCCTCGCGGCGGCGCAGATCGGCCTCCCAGTTCTTGAGCAGGTCCTCGTCCTTCTTGTTCTCCTCGGCGAGGGACTTCAGGAACGCGGGGTTGTCGTCCGGGGCGACGTAGTCGAGCCGCTGGTTGCGGTGCCACTCCGAGGGCGTGCGGCCGTTCGCCGGAGGGCGGCGGTCCTTGCCCGCGGCGAGCCAGACGATCGAGCCGACGATCGGGAAGAGCAGGATGATGAAGACCCAGGCGACCTTGGGAAGGTGCTTCGCCTCGTCCTCGGGGGTGTTCAGGCAGTCGATGAACGCGAAGATCATCAGCGCCAGCGGCACGACGTAGTACAGCAGCACCCTGAGCATGTCGGAAAGCCCCCTGGAAAGCGGTGGAGGGGCCCAGCACCGGCCCCGTGACGGGGCCAGGGTAGCCGCTCGGGGATACTGGACCCCATGGCGTACGACGATCTTCGTTCCCTGCTCAGGGCGCTGGAGCGCGAGGGAGACCTCAAGCGCATCAAGGCCGAGGTCGACCCGTATCTGGAGGTCGGTGAGATCGTCGACCGGGTACAGAAGTCGGGCGGCCCCGCACTGCTCTTCGAGAACGTGCGCGGCTCCGCGATGCCCCTGGCCATGAACGTCTTCGGGACCGACCGGCGGCTGCTGAAGGCCCTCGGCCTGAAGTCGTACGGCGAGATCTCCGACAGGATCGGCGGGCTGCTGCGGCCCGAGCTGCCGCACGGCTTCGTGGGCGTGCGCGAGGCGTTCGGCAAGCTCGGCGCGATGACGCACGTGCCGCCGAAGAAGGTGAAGTCGGACAACGCCCCCGTGCAGGAGGTGGTCCTGCACGGCGACGACGTCGACCTCGACGCCCTGCCTGCCCTCTTCACCTGGCCCCAGGACGGCGGCTCCTTCTTCAACCTGGGACTCACTCACACCAAGGACCCGGAGAGCGGCGTCCGCAACCTCGGGCTGTACCGCCTCCAGCGCCACGACAAGCGCACCATCGGCATGCACTGGCAGATCCACAAGGACAGCCGCAACCACTACCAGGTCGCCGCCCGGCGCGGGGAGCGGCTGCCGGTGGCGATCGCCTTCGGCTGCCCCCCGGCCGTGACGTACGCGTCGACCGCGCCCCTTCCCGGCGACATCGACGAGTACCTGTTCGCCGGGTTCATCGCGGGCAGGCGGATCGAGATGGTCGACTGCAAGACCGTCCCGCTCCAGGTCCCGGCGAACGCCGAGGTCGTCCTGGAGGGCTGGCTGGAGCCGGGCGAGATGCTGCCCGAGGGGCCGTTCGGCGACCACACCGGCTTCTACACCCCGCAGGAGCCCTTCCCGGCGCTGACCATCGACTGCGTGACGATGCGCAAGCGGCCCCTGCTCCAGTCGATCGTCGTGGGCCGCCCCCCGACGGAGGACGGTCCGCTCGGCCGTGCCACCGAGCGCTTCTTCCTGCCCCTGCTGAAGATCATCGTCCCGGACATCGTGGACTACCACCTGCCCGAGGCGGGCGGCTTCCACAACTGCGCGATCGTCTCGATCGACAAGAAGTACCCCAAGCACGCCCAGAAGGTGATGCACGCCATCTGGGGGGCACACATGATGTCGCTGACCAAGCTGATCGTGGTCGTCGACTCCGACTGCGACGTGCACGATCTGCACGAGGTCGCCTGGCGGGCCCTCGGCAACACGGACTACGCCCGCGACCTCACGGTCGTGGAAGGCCCCGTCGACCACCTCGACCACGCCTCCTACCAGCAGTTCTGGGGCGGCAAGGCGGGCATCGACGCGACGAAGAAGCTGCCCGAGGAGGGCTACACGCGGGACGGCGGGTGGCCGGAGATGGTCCTCTCGGACCCCGACACGGCCGCCCTGGTGGACCGCCGTTGGAAGGAGTACGGCCTGTGAGCTCGGCGTCTGCCGCGATCCCTCAGCCGGGACGCACCAAGGCCTTCCTGCGCCTGGTGATGATCGAGCACTCGATCTTCGCGCTGCCCTTCGCCTACATCGCCTCCCTGACCGCGATGTACGACTGGGACAGGACCATCCACTGGGGCAGGCTGCTGCTCGTCACCGTGGCGATGGTGGGGCTGCGCACGTTCGCGATGGCCGTCAACCGGATCATCGACCGTGAGATCGACGCCCGTAACCCGCGCACCGCGCAGCGCGAGCTGGTGACCGGCGCGATGTCGGTGCGGCACGCCTGGACGGGCGCGCTCATCGCGCTCGTCGTGTTCCTGGCGGCCGCGGCCCTGCTCAACCCGCTCTGCCTGGCCCTCGCCCCCATGGCGGTGATCCCGATGGTGGTCTACCCCTACGGCAAGCGGTTCACGAACTTCCCGCAGGCCATCCTGGGCCTGGCCCAGGCGATGGGCCCGATCGGCGGCTGGCTGGCGATCTCCGGCAACTGGTCCTGGGAGGCGGTGATCCTGGGCCTGGCCGTCGGCATCTGGATCGGCGGCTTCGACCTCATCTACGCCTGCCAGGACGTGGAGACCGACCGCGAGATCGGCGTGAAGTCGGTGCCGGCCCGCTTCGGCGTCCCCGCCGCCATTTGGGGAGCGAGGGCCTGCCACTTCGTCACCACCGCGCTGTTCGTCTGGTACGCGGTCGCCACCGGCGCCGGCTCCTTCTTCTGGCTGGGCCTGGTCGTCGTCGCGGGCGCCTTCGTCTACGAGCACACGATCGTCCGTCCGCACGACCTGTCCCGCCTCAACCGGGCGTTCTTCAGCGTCAACGGGTTCATCGGTATCGCCCTTTTCGTGTGCGCGCTGCTGGATCTGCTGGTGCGCGGTCTCACGGTCTGATCCCTCGCGGTTTGGATCATGAGCGCTGACGGATAGGCTCGACACATGAAGCCAGGAGAAACGCGGCGCGCGCCTTGGATCGTGGGGGTGTCCGGAGCGTCCGGCACGCCGTATGCGGCCGCTGTGCTGCGTGCGCTGCTCGACGCCGGACAGAGCGTCGACCTGGTGGTCAGCCGGGCCTCGCGGCTCACCCTGCTCGACGAGACCGGCATCTCCTTCCGGGACGCCCACTGGGGGGACGACCTGCGTGAATGGCTGTCCCTGGGCGCCGACGGCAAGCCCGGCACGTTCGACGTGGACATCGCCGGGGTGCGGCACTGGAGCGCCGGTGACCTGGCGGCCGGTCCGTCCTCGGGGTCGTACCCGGCGAAGGGCATGCTGATCGTGCCCGCCTCGACGGCCTGTGTGGCGGGCGTCGCCCTCGGGCTGTCCAAGGATCTGCTGCAACGGGCGGCGAGCGTGACCCTCAAGGAGGGCAGGCCGCTGGTCGTGGCCGTACGGGAGACCCCGCTGAACGGCCGGACGCTGCGGCACCTGGTGGCACTGGACGACGCGGGCGCCACCGTCCTGCCCGCCTCGCCCGCCTTCTACGCCGGGGCGACGCACATCCAGCACCTCGTGGACTTCGTCGCCGGCCGGGCCCTGGACGCGGTGGGCGTGCCCCACCGTCTCTACCGTCGCTGGGAGGGCGAACTGGGCGGCTCCCGGCCCGCGTGAGCGTCGGGCGGCGCTCTCCAGCAGTACCAGTACCACTCGACACTTCAGGAACTTTCTTCAGATCTCTCGTCGGATCTCTTCAGTGGAAGGCTTCGATCGCATGGACGCGGTGGACAGGCAGCTCATCCAGGCCCTGAGGGAGAACGGCCGGGCCTCATACGCGGAGCTGGGGCGCCTCGTCGGCCTGTCGGGACCGAGCGTCACCGACCGCATCAACCGGCTGGAGGCGGCCGGTGTCATCACCGGCTACCGCGCCACCGTGGACGCCGCCTCGCTCGGTCTCGGCGTCACCGCCCTGATCGGCATCTCGCTCTCCGACGCCGCCGACCACGAGGACGTGGCGCAGCGGCTGAAGGACCTCTCCGAGATCGAGGACTGCTGGTTCATCGCCGGCGACGACTCCTTCATGCTCAAGGTCCGCGCCTCGGACGTCGACGGGCTGGAGAGCATCATCCGGCGGCTGTCCGGGACGAAGGGCGTCTCCCGGACCCGTACCACCATCGTGCTGTCCACGAAGTGGGAGAACCGGGTGGGTGAGCTGCCCGAGGAGGTCTGATCCTTCAGGCGCGGAGCGCCGTTTGGGGGCACCCTCGCCCGGAAGGTGGGGGAGTACGGTGGTCGCAGTCTTCAGGAAAGAGGTAGAGGCATGGACGTCGGGCTCAAGCGCGAGCTGGAGGAGAAGGTCAGGGCGGGCGTCCGCCTGACCCGTGAGGACGGCATCGCGCTGTACGAGTCGGACGACCTGGCGTGGCTCGGCGGTCTCGCCCACGAGGTGCGCACCCGCAAGAACGGCGACGTGGTGCACTTCAACGTCAACCGGCACCTCAACATGACGAACGTGTGCACCGCGTCCTGCGCGTACTGCTCCTTCCAGCGCAAGCCGGGCGAGAAGGACGCGTACACCATGCGCATCGAGGAGGCCGTGAAGCTGGCCAAGGCGATGGAGTCGGAGAACCTCACCGAGCTGCACATCGTCAACGGCCTGCACCCGAACCTGCCGTGGCGCTACTACCCGCGTTCCCTGCGCGAGTTGAAGGCCGCGCTGCCGGACGTGTCGCTGAAGGCGTTCACGGCCACCGAGATCCACCACTTCGAGACGATCTCCGGGCTGTCCGCCTCCGAGATCCTCGACGAGCTGATCGACGCCGGTCTGGAGTCCCTGACCGGCGGCGGCGCGGAGATCTTCGACTGGGAGGTCCGGCAGCACATCGTCGACCACCGCACCCACTGGGAGGACTGGTCGCGCATCCACCGGCTGGCGCACGAGAAGGGTCTGAAGACCCCGTGCACCATGCTCTACGGGCACATCGAGGAGCCCCGCCACCGCGTGGACCACGTGCTGCGGCTGCGTGAACTCCAGGACGAGACCGGCGGGTTCCAGGTCTTCATCCCGCTGCGCTACCAGCACGACTTCGTCGACATGCAGGACGGCAAGGTCCGCAATCGTCTCCAGGCCCGTACCACCATGGCGACGGGCGCGGAGGCGCTGAAGACCTTCGCCGTCTCGCGGCTGCTCTTCGACAACGTCCCGCACGTCAAGGTGTTCTGGGTGATGCACGGCGTGCAGACCGCTCAGCTCGCCCTCCAGCACGGCGCGGACGACATGGACGGCTCGGTGGTCGAGTACAAGATCACGCACGACGCGGACAACTACGGCACCCCGAACAAGCTGACCCGCGAGGACCTGCTGGACCTGATCCGCGACGCCGGCTTCCGCCCGGTGGAGCGCAACACGCGCTACGAGATCATCCGGGAGTACGAGGGCCCGGACCCGGCGCGCCGCGAGTCGCCGCAGCCGATGAGGGTGTGAGCCCGCGCGTTCCGCGCACCCCGTGATGCCCCCGTGACGTCGCCGGCCGGGCGGGTACCCGTCCGGCATGGCCACCGCGAAGGCGCCCGAGGACGCCTACACCGCCGCGCCCTTCGTGCCCGAGCACGCGGACCTGGCCGCCCTGCGCGAGGCGGCGGCGGGCTGCCGGGGCTGCCCGCTGCACCGGGACGCCACGCGGACCGTGTTCGGCGCCGGGGACACCGGCGCCCGGGTCATGCTCGTCGGCGAGCAGCCCGGGGACCAGGAGGACCGGCGGGGCCGGCCGTTCGTCGGGCCCGCCGGGAAGGTGCTGGACCGGGCGCTGGCCGAGGCGGGCATCGACCCGGGTGGGACGTATGTCACCAACGCGGTCAAGCACTTCAAGTTCACCCGGTCCGGGCCCGGCAAGCGCCGTATCCACAAGGCGCCGAGCCTGCGCGAGACGGCGGCGTGCGGGCCCTGGCTGGCGGCCGAGCTCAGGCTCGTGGAGCCCGAGCTGATCGTGGTCCTGGGCGCGACGGCCGGGAAGGCCCTGCTGGGCTCCTCGTTCCGGGTGACCGAAGTGCGCGGGACGGTGCTGGAGGAGGAGATCCACGGGCGCCGGGAGCGGCTGGTGCCGACCGTGCACCCCTCGTCCGTGCTGCGCGCGGACGACCGGGAGGCCGCGTACCGGGGGCTGGTCTCCGACCTGAGAGTGGCTGCGCGCGCCCTGATGTAATAGATACCATCGCCCAATGCCCCTTACTTTCACCCTTGATCCTTCCGTCGACCCCGCCCTGCGCGACGGCATCCTCGACCTGTGGACCGATGTCACGAACGCCGGCGGAGCGGTCGGCTTCGTGCCGCCCGCGACGCGGGAGGAGATACGCCCGGAACTGGTCAAGCAGTTCCTCGCGCTGACCGAGGGCCGCGCCCGGCTGCTGGTCGGCCACGACGAGGAGGGCCGGGTCGCCGCCACCGCCTTCCTGACCTTCAACACCCACCGGCTGATGACGCACTGGCTCTGGCTCTACACGGTGATGGTGCACCCGCGCCACCAGGGCCGGGGCTACGGACGGGACCTGCTGGCGGCCGCCGCGGACGCGGCCGGCGGCTTCCCGGGCATCGACGCGATCCGGCTCACCTGCCGGGGCGGGCTCGGCCTGGAGCGGTTCTACGCCTCCTGCGGCTACAAGGAGGTCGGGCGGGTGCCCGGCGCCATCCGGGTGGAGCCGGGCGACGAGCGGGACGACGTGATCATGCTTCTGCCGCTGACCTGAGGCTTTACCGGTCCTTGGCACCCCCTTGCGTGATCCGGCGTCCGGCGTGCTTCACTGGACGGTGCCCCTTTGGGAACCTTCGGAACGGAAGAGTGGATTGAGATGCTCCGCTACACGCTGATGCGCCTCGGGATCTTCGTGGGCTGCCTCGTGGTCGTCTGGGGCCTCGTCTACTCCGGTGTGGCCCCGCGCGGCCTCGGCAGCTCCAACGGGCTGTGGATCGTCACGCTCGCCCTGGTGATCTCGGCCCCGATCAGCTTCGTCGTCCTGCGCAAGGAGCGCGACCGGGCGTCGGTGCAGGTGTCCGAGCGGGTGGACCGCATGAAGGCGAACTTCGAGGCCAACGCGGGCCAGGAGGACCTCGCCGACGACCGGGCTCGGGAGCAGGCGCAGCCCCGGGAGCAGGCTCAGGGGCAGGCGTCCTGACGTCCTGATCCGGCCGGTGCGGCGTCCGCGCCGCCATTGGGCCGGTTCCTGAACCGCGGGCTTGTCCTCATGGATGCCGTGAGGACCAGGCGGATGCCGAGAGCGGTGCGCGAGCGGCGGATGCTCGACGCCGCCGTCCAGATCTTCGGGCGGCTCCGCCACACCGCCGCGTCGATGGACGAGACAGCCGAACCGGCGGGCGTCTCCAACCCGTTGGTCTGTATGTACCTGAACTCCAAGGAATCCCTCTTCACCACCTGCATCCGCCGCGAGGCCGCCGCCCTGACCGAGGCGGTCCGCTCCGGAGTCCGCCCGGGCTGCCCGCCGACCGTCAACTCTGGGCAGGTCTGCGGGTGTTCTTCACGCACACCGCGCGGCACCCGGAGGGCTGGGTGGTGCTCCGCCTTCAGGCCCGTACGAACGGGGCGCCGTTCGCGGCCGGGATCGCCGCGATGCGCGCGGAGATCGTGGAGTTCGTCACCCGGTTGATCCTCGTCGCCGCCCGTGAGGCCCACCGCGACCCGGTCTGCCGGAGCGCGAGGTCGCCGGGCTCGCCGAGGCCCTGGTCGGCGCCGCCGAGTCCCTCGCCGGTTGGGCCAACGCCCCCCCGGGCGTCCCGGCCCGCCGAGCGGCGGCGACCCTGATGAACTTCGCGCGGGCGAGCCTGGGCGACCTCATGGAGGACCGGCCCTGGACCCCGCTCGCCGGCGATCTCACCGCGCCGACCGCACTCACGTGAGCGGCGCAAGCACCGCGCCCCTCAGGTGGACCCGCTGCCCGGCGGGATCGCGCAGCTCGAAGCGGCCGATGCCGTCGGCGGCGTGGACGACCGTGCCCGGCAGCAGCACCGGGGATCCGAACTCCGCCCGTACCAGGGCGGCTTCGGGGGCGCCGTGGGCGGCGAGGCAGCGGGCGACGGTCCACATGCCGTGTGCGATCGCCCGCGGGAAGCCGAACAGGCGGGCGGTGAGCGGGTGGAGGTGGATCGGGTTGCGGTCACCGGAGGCGGCCGCGTAGCGCCGCCCCACGTCCGCTCCGAGGCGCCACTCGGCGACGGCGGGCAGGGGTTCGCGTTCCCGCCGCGCGCTCTCGGGTGCGGGCCTCTCGGTGCGGTGGCGGGCCAGGTACGTGCTCGTCGACTCCCATACGACGTCTCCGTCCGCCGCCCTCAGCACGGTGACGACGGCGGCCTCCGTGCCGCGCCGGTGCGGTGCCAACCCGGCGACGTGCACGGCAAGTTCGTACACGCCCGTGGCGGGCAGGACGGTGTGCCGGGTGATGTCGACCGAGGTGTGCACCAGCCCGAGCAGCGGCAGCGGGAAGTCCCCGCCGCTCATCAGGCTCATGGCCGCCGGGAAGCCGAGCACGTGCGGATAGGTGATCGGCAGCGCGTCGTCGCCGGTCGCGAAGCCGCACACCCGCTCGTAGGCGGCCAGCCGCGCGAGGTCGACGCGGACGGAGGGCAGCACGAGCCGGGTGCGGGGGACGGGGGCGTCAGGGCGGGCCCGTTTGAAGGGGGAGCGCAGGGCGCCACGGGCCAGAGCCGGCACCAGGCGGACGTCCGGCGCGGACACGGTGCGGGCGAAGCCCGTGAAGCGGTCGGCCAAGTCCCCTCTCCCCACAGGCTCACCTCACTCGTCCGAAAGTAAGGTTACCGGAGGTAAGGCTACGTCGGGGCGTGGACGTCCGGAGACCGAGCAGCGCGCAGCCCTGCCCCGGACCGTCTCCGGACCCTTCCCGAACCCGCACGAACTCCCCATCCCGGCCCCGTACGATCCGGTTTGCAACCGGCGGTAACACCCCAAGATGCGCACCACCGGTGAACGACTCGGTAAGCGCAGCGCGTACCACGTGCAGCAGAGCAGCGCGCAGCTGCAAGCCCCAGGAGCCGCCATGCCTCTCTCGTACTCGTACTCGTCCCCGTCCTCGTCGTCCCACGGCCCGGCCCCGTCCCCCGCGTCGGGGTTCGACTACGACCCCGACGCGGTCCCGGCGTTCGTGCCGCCGCAGACCCGCCGGCTGGACGGCGAGGTGCGCGAGGCGTACGTCCCCCCGCTGGTGCCGCCGGTGACGCACGGCTCGCTGGCCGACCTGCCGTTCGAGAACGCGGCCGCCGACCCCGGTCGCCAGGTCGTCAGCCGCCGGGACGCCGACGGCGGCTGGACGCATCTGACCGCCGCGCAGTTCGCCGACCAGGTACTGGCGATGGCCAAGGGCCTGATCGCGGCGGGCCTGGCGCCGGGCGACCGGATCGCGGTCATGGCGCGCACGAAGTACGAGTGGACCCTGCTGGACTTCGCCGCCTGGGCCGCCGGTCTGGTCACGGTCCCCGTCTACCCCACGTCCTCCGTCTTCCAGACCCGCTGGATCCTCCAGGACTCCGGCGCGGTCGCCCTGGTGACGGAGAAGGCCCGGCAGGCGGCGGCCCTCGGCCCGGAACGCGATCGCCTGATGGACCTGCGCCATGTGTGGGTCATGGAGAAGGGCCACCTCGACCGCCTGGCGGAGAGCGGCGCGGACGTCCCGGACCAGGAGGTCACCGTGCGCCGGGGCGTCCTGGGACCCGACACGCTCGCCACCCTGATCTACACCTCGGGCACGACCGGCCACCCCAAGGGCTGCGCGCTGAGCCACGGCAACTTCCTGGCGGAGGTCGACAACGCCATCGAGGTCCTCTACCCGGCCTTCAAGGCGAGGACGTCGGAGGAGGCCGCGACGCTGCTCTTCCTGCCCCTCTCCCACGTCTTCGGCCGTATGGTCGCGGTCGCCTGCGTCCGCGCGGGCGTCCGGCTGGGCCACGCGCCGAGCCTGAAGTCGGAGGACCTGCTGGAGGACCTGGCGAGCTTCCGGCCGACGTTCCTGCTGGCCATCCCGTACATGCTGGAGAAGGTCTACAACAACGCGCGCGCCACCGCCGAGCGCGGCGGCCGGGCGTCGTCCTTCGACCGCGCGGCCGACGTGGCCCGCCGCTACGGCGAGGCGGCCGAGGCCCGCCGGCATGGTACGGGCCCCGGCCCCAGCCGCGCCCTGAGGACGGCCCGCGCCTTCTACGACGTCCTCCTCTACCGCCGTATCCGGGCCGCCCTCGGCGGCCGCCTGCGCTATCTCATCTGCGGCGGCTCCCCGCTGGGCCGCCCCCTGGCCGCGTTCTACGAGGGCGCCGGCGTCGAGGTCTACGAGGGCTACGGCCTGACCGAGTCGACGGGCGCGGCCACGGTCACGCCGCCGCAGAAACCCCGTCTGGGCACGGTCGGCTGGCCGCTGCCGGGCACGCGGGTGCGCATCGCGGCGGACGGCGAGGTGCTGCTGGCCGGGGGCCAGGTCCTGCGCGGCTACTGGAACCCGCACGCGGGCGGGGTGGTGCCGGCGACGCACGACGGCTGGTTCCCGACGGGCGACATCGGCCGCCTGGACGACGACGGCTACCTGACGATCACGGGCCGGAAGAAGGAGATCCTGATCACCGCGGGCGGCAAGAACGTCGCCCCGGCCCCCCTGGAGAACTGGCTTCGCGCCCACCCGCTGATCTCCCAGTGCATGGTGCTGGGCGACCGCCGCCCCTACATCTCCGCCCTGATCACCCTGGACCCCGAAGGCATCGCCCACTGGCGGCAGATGAACGGCAGGCACCCCGTCCCCGCCGAACACCTCGTCGACGACCCCGAGTTGGCGGCGGTGCTGCAACGTGCCGTGAACGAGGCGAACAAACTCGTCTCCCGCCCGGAGTCCATCCGCCGCTTCGCCGTCCTACCCGTGGACTTCACGGAAGGGGAAGGCCACCTGACCCCGACGATGAAGCTCCGCCGGGAGGCGATCCTGCGCGACTTCGCACAAGAGGTGGAGGGCTTGTACGCGTAGCGTCCGCAATGGTGCGAACCGCCGCGGCGCCCCCCTCACGGCCGCCGCGGCCTTTGCCTTGCTCCGGTCGTCTCCGGGGCGGCGCGCCATTCATTTCCGGGACGGCCGGCGATGCCTCGAAAAGAGTTCGCCGGGAATTCACCGGGCGGTATGTCCGGAATCCGGACGCGCCGGCCGGGAAAAGGCAGGAGCCCCGTCGCCTGACGGCGCGGGGCTCCTTGGGTACTGCACTCAGAACGGATACTGCGCGCGAACGCTCAGACCGGGGTGACGTTCTCCGCCTGCGGGCCCTTCGGACCCTGGGTGACGTCGAAGCTCACCTGCTGGTTCTCTTCGAGAGAGCGGAAACCGGTCGCGTTGATTGCGGAGTAGTGGACGAAGACGTCGGGGCCGCCGCCTTCCTGGGCGATGAAACCAAAGCCCTTTTCGGCGTTGAACCACTTCACGGTTCCGGTAGCCATAAGCCCTCCTTGGGCTCAAAGGGTCGCCCTGCTCCAGAACCTGCAAGTGTGATAACGAAATCGCCGCACAACTGCATACGTCTGAAAACGACCAGAGCCCGCGGTCACATGCTCCGCAGGCTCTGTACTGCAAGGGAAACCAAACTGCAACTTGCTGGCGAGCCTAGCATGCGGGCTGCCGAATGCAATAGAGGTCAAGATCACTTCACTCGGATGTTTGAAGGCTCGGGTGAGAGGTTGACGCAGTGAGATCGACAGGGCCTCACAGGAGGATGGCGGGGACTCCGCCAATCGGGGTCCCCGGGGGCGGCGGCAGGGGCGGCGGGGGGACGGCGCCGCCCAGGGTCTAGCCTCACGATGTGGACAATTCTCGCACCCGGCCGCGCGTCGGCCACATCCAGTTCCTCAACTGCCTGCCCCTGTACTGGGGGCTCGCGAGAACCGGCACGCTCCTCGACTTCGAGCTGACGAAGGACACCCCGGAGAAGCTCAGCGAGCGGCTCGTGCGGGGAGAACTCGACATCGGGCCGATCACCCTCGTCGAGTTCCTCAAGCACGCGGACGACCTGGTCGCCTTTCCCGACATCGCCGTCGGCTGCGACGGACCGGTGATGTCGTGCGTGATCGTCTCGCAGGTCCCGCTGGACCGGCTCGACGGCGCCCGGGTCGCCCTCGGGTCGACCTCCCGGACCTCCGTCCGCCTCGCCCAGCTGCTGCTGGCCGAGCGGTACGGGGTGGCCCCCGACTACTACACCTGCCCGCCCGACCTCAGCCTGATGATGCAGGAGGCGGAGGCGGCGGTGCTCATCGGAGACGCCGCCCTGCGCGCCAACCTCCACGACGGCCCGCGCTACGGACTCGAGGTGCACGACCTCGGGCAGCTGTGGAAGGAGTGGACGGGACTGCCGTTCGTCTTCGCGATCTGGGCGGCGCGGCGCGACTACCTCGAGCGCGAGCCTGACATCACCGGCAAGGTGCACGAGGCCTTCCTGGCCTCCCGCAACCTGTCCCTGGAGGAGGTCACCAAGGTCGCCGAGCAGGCGGCCCGCTGGGAGGCCTTCGACCAGGAGGTCCTGGAGCGGTACTTCACCACCCTCGACTTCAGCTTCGGCGACCCGCAGCTCGCCGCCGTGGCCGAGTTCGCGCGGCGCGTCGGCCCGACGACCGGCTTCCCGGCGGACGTGAAGGTGGAGCTGCTGCGGCCGTAGCGCACTACCCTGCTGTGAGGCGTACGGGGGAGGGGGAGGACGCCATGCAGCCGCTCGAAGCAGACGAGCCCGCCACCGTGGGTCCCTACCGGCTGCTCGGCCGGCTGGGCTCCGGCGGCATGGGCCGTGTCTACCTGGGCCGCAGCGCGGGCGGCCGCACCGTCGCGGTGAAGATCGTGCACCCGCACTTCGCGCTCGACGAGGAGTTCCGCGCCCGGTTCCGCCGCGAGGTCGAGGCCGCGCGCCGGGTGGGCGGCGCCTGGACCGCGCCGGTCCTGGACGCCGACCCCGAGGCCCCGGTGCCGTGGGTGGCCACCGCCTACGCGGCCGGCCCCTCCCTGGCCGCCGCGATCGCGGACGCCGGCCCGCTGCCCGGGCACTCCGTACGGGCGCTGGGGGCGGTCCTGGCCGAGGCGCTGGCGGCGGTGCACGAACTGGGCCTGGTGCACCGGGACGTGAAGCCGTCCAACGTGCTGCTCACCCTCGACGGCCCGCTGCTCATCGACTTCGGCATCGCCCGCGCCACCGACGGCACCGCGTCCCTGACCTCGACCGGTGTCTCGGTCGGCTCGCCCGGCTACATGTCGCCCGAGCAGATCCTCGGCAAGGGCGTCACGGGCGCGGCGGACGTCTTCTCCCTGGGCGCGGTGCTGGTGCACGCCGCGACGGGCGAGCCCCCGTTCCCGGGCGACTCCTCGGCGGCCCTGCTGTACAAGGTCGTCCACGAGGAACCCGAACTGGGCTCTCTGGCAGGGGACTTGCGGGACCTGGCGGTGGCCTGCCTGGCCAAGGACCCCGGTGCCCGGCCCGGCCCGGGCGAGGTGGCACGCCGCCTCGCCCCCGAGGGCGCCTCCCTCCTGGTCGCGGCCGGCTGGCTCCCGTCCCGCCTGGTCGAACAGGTCAGCCGCAGCGCGGTGTCGCTGCTCAACCTGGAGGCGACGGCGGCGGAACCGCCATCTCAGCCGTCGTCCGGTCCGCTGGGGTTCAGCCGAGTCTCGGTGCCGGGCCCCGCCCCGGTCGCCACCGGTGAGCCCCCGCGGCCCACGGAAGCCGTACCCGGCGGCGCGTTCGGCCCGCCACCCCTCATGGGAGCCGCGGCCATGGGAGCTGCGGACATGAGAGCCGCGGACATGGGAGCCGTGGCGCCCCCCACCCACGCCGAGCCGCAGGACGCGCCCCCGCGGGGGACCACCGTGCCGGCCGGTCCCGGCAGGTTCTCCGTCACCGTGGCGGGCAAGGCGGCGCCCGGCGCCGACGGCCGGGGCCGCCGCCTGAGCTGCACCGTGGTCCTCGCGGTCGCGGGCGCGCTGGCGGCGGTGACCGTCGGTTCGCTGTGGCTGTTCCCGTTCCGGGACGACCTCGGCGACAGCGCCGGCGGGGCACCGACACCGGCCGCCACCGCGGGCGGCGACCACCGTTCCACCGGGCCGACCGCCACCGCCTCGCCCGTCCCCGCCCGCTACCTCGGCACCTGGGAGGGTCAGGGCACCGCCCTCGACGGCACCCTGCCCCTCGGCGACTTCCGGCTGACCGTCCACCAGGCCGCCGTGGGCCGGGAACTGGGCACCCTCCGCCAGACGGACCAGCTCGGCGGCGTCTGCGACGACGTACTCACCCTGAAACAGGTGACGAACACCCAGCTGGTCGCCGTCTCCCGCGGCGCCAAGACCAACCACGCGGGCTGCAACCCCGCCCCGCACACGGTCCGCCTCACCCCGGTCGACGACGACCTCAAGTACACGGCGGAAAGCTCGGCGGAGGGGGATCCGGTGGCGCGGTTGTCGAGGGCCAAGTAGCCCCAGAAAAGGGCGGATCCAGCAAATCTCCCCGTTTGCGGCCCGATGATCTCTCCCGCCTCCGCTGTCACTACTGTGTCTGCTGCAGCGAACGACAGCACGCCAACCGCCCACGCCGCGGTGCAGCACAGGGCAACGCGGAAGGACGGGTGAGCCCTGTGGGAAGTTGCCGGAGCATACAGTGCGTACCTTGACGGTCCGACTCGCGCGGCTCGCGGTGGCATACGAATCGGCGGCCAACGACGGAACCGGTCGCGCCGTACCGATTCTCACGCACGACGGCCTGCTCCTGATCCACGGCGACCCACTCGTGGCGAACGACGTGAAGACCAGTAGGACTCTGAGAGGGCATCGGCCGAGAGCGGCAAACCGGGCTGCCACTAGTCTCCGTCAGCTGTATCAACGAATGTGGCCACAGATGCCAACGGGGAGGAAGACCATCATGCAGACGCTAGTCACGGTCGTGCGCGAGGGTGGTGAGCCGCACGACGTCGTGGTCACTACCGACGACACGGCTACCGCCGGAGACGTTGCGGAGGCGCTGAGGGCGGCTCTCGAACACCCGGTGGGCCCATCAGGTGAAACCCGGGGAAACGTCGTGCCGATGCCCGGCAGATCCCCTGCCTTCTTGCCCGACTACGACGCCGCGGCATCCGGGACGCTGTCGCTGTGGGCGGACGGCGTCCCCTGCGACCAGGACGCCCCTGCGGTCACCGTGCTGCGCGACGGCATGCGCGTCTCCGTCGATGACTCGATAGGCCCACTTCTGCGTCGGGGCGAGCCGGTTGGTCAGTACGAGCTCAGGGTCGCAGCCGGCCCGGGGTCGGGCCGGGTGATCCGGCTCGGTGTCGGTGCGGCCACCGTCGGATCGGCGCCCACCTGCTCGCTCTCCTTGCCGGACGCCGCTGTGCCGCCGGTCGCGCTACGGCTCACAATCGATGTGCGGGGCACCGCCACACTCAGCCCTGAAGGCAGCAATGACGTACGACTGGACGACGAGTCGGCGGGGGCCGGGAGGACCTGGCCGTTCGGCGGTGTCGTACGCGTCGGAGATTCGCTCCTGGTCCTGGACAAGGTGTCCGAGCCCGACGCACATCTGTCCCCGATGAGCGAGGGCGGCCTCGCCTACAACCGTCCCCCGCGCCTTTCCTCACTGCGCCCCCGACGACGACTCGTTGTGCCGGTGCCACCCACGAAGGGAGAGCGGGCACGCTTCCAGTTCCTCATGGCGTTCATGCCCCTGCTCTTCGGGCTGGGTATGTACTTCGTCACCAAGCAGATCTACATGCTGGCGTTCTGTCTCATGAGCCCGCTGATGATGGCGGGCCAGTGGCTGAGCGAGAACCGTGAGGGCAAGAAGAAGCACAAGACCTCACTCAAGCAGTACAAGAAGGACCTCGCCGCTCACCAGGCCGAACTGGCCATGCTGGGCAAGGAGGAGCAGCGCGCTCGCCGCGAGGACACCCCCGACCCGGCCGAGATCCTGCTCTTCGCCACCGGTCCGCGCCGCCGCCTCTGGGAGCGCCGGCTCACGGACCCGGACGCGATGCAGCTGAGAGTCGGGGTCGGCGGCCTGCCCTCCGACGTCGAACTCGTGCTCGCGAACGGCGGCACGTCGATCGGCGAGGACGCTCCGGAGCCTCCGGTCCTGCCGGATGTGCCGGTCACCCTCCCCTTCGCCCGGATCGGAGTCGTCGGCATCGCCGGCGACCGGGCTCGAGCTCTCGCCACGGCCCGGTGGCTCGGCGTGCAGGCCGCCGTCCTCCACAGCCCCCGGGACCTCTCGCTCGTGACGCTCGCTGCCTCCCCGGCCGCCGGAGCCGAATGGCAGTGGACGCACTGGCTGCCCCACACCAACCCGGATCAGGGGCAGGACTGCGTCGCGTTGGTCGGTTTCGACTCGGAGGGCATCACCCGTCGGGTCAACGAGCTCCTCAACGAACTGGCCCGCCGCAAGGCGGCTCGCGATCAGAACAACATGACGGGTCAGCTGTACCCGGACCCCAATATCCTGTTGGTCCTCGACGGAGCACGCCTTCTGCGCCGGGTACCGGGCATGCCCCAACTCCTGACCGAGGGACCGCAGTACGGCATCCTCGCCCTCTGCATCGACGAGGACGAGCGCCTGCTGCCCGAGGAGTGCAAGGCCGTCGTGGCCTGGTCACCCGAAGCGGCGCACCATGTGAGAGTGCGCGGGTACGGCCTGGAGTCCGTCGGAGACGTCCTGGCCGACCAGGTCACACCGGAGTGGTGCGAACTGCTCGCCCGGTCCCTCGCGCCCGTGCGTGATGTCAGCCGTGACGACGCCAACAGCAGCCTGCCCACCTCTGCCCGGTTGCTGAGTCTGCTGGGGCTGCCCGATCCCACGGGCATGGATGTGGAGCGCATCTGGAAGACGCGCGGGTCGACGACGGCCGCGCCCGTCGGCATCGCGGCGGACGGGCCGTTCGTCCTGGACATCCGGCGAGACGGTCCGCACGCACTGGTCGCAGGTACGACGGGTGCCGGCAAGTCCGAGCTCCTGCAGACGATCATCGCCTCGCTCGCCGTCGCCAACCGTCCCGACGCCCTGAACTACGTCCTCATCGATTACAAGGGCGGCAGCGCGTTCATGGACTGCGCCCGGCTGCCGCACACAGTCGGCATGGTCAGCGATCTGGACGCGCACCTGACCGAGCGGGCCCTGGCATCCCTCGCGGCCGAGCTGCACCGCCGGGAGAAGATCCTTTTCGATGCCGCCGCCAAGGACATTGAGGACTACAACGACACGCGCAAGATCCGCCCCGAGCTCGAGCCGATGCCTCGGCTCGTCCTGGTCATCGATGAGTTCGCCTCGCTCGTCGCCGAACTACCCGACTTCGTCGCGGGCCTTGTCGACATCGCCCGCCGTGGCCGTTCCCTCGGTGTGCACCTGATCCTGGCCACGCAGCGGCCGGCGGGTGTGGTCAGCGCGGACATCCGCGCCAACACCAACCTGCGGATCGCGCTACGCGTGACGGACGCCTCGGAGTCCATGGACGTCATCGACGCCCCCGACTCGGGCGCCATCGCGAAGTCCACCCCCGGACGCATGTACGTCCGCTCCGGTGCCCAGTCCCTGGTCGGCGTGCAGTCGGCGCGTATCGGCGGCCGCCGCCCCGCCACGGGCCGTACCGGCCCCAGGGCGACGCTGCTCCACCTGCCCTGGAATTCCTACGGCCGCCCGCTGCCGAAAGCGGCGGAGTCCGAGGACGACGGCACCATGGTCACCGACTTGGCGGTTCTCGTCGACGCTGTGGCGGACGGCGCGGTGCGGATGGGCTTCGGGGAGCAGCGCAGCCCGTGGCTGGAGCCGCTGGCACAGAAGGTGACGTTGGAAGAACTGGCCACATACGGCAAGGCCCCTTCGGCTCAGAAGGAACACGGCGAGGATGTGCCGCCCATTCCCTTCGGCCTGATCGACCTCCCGACCCAGCAGAGCCGTAGGCCCATGGTCCTGGACCTTGTGCACGGCGAGCACACGATGCTGGTGGGCGGTGCGCGCTGTGGCCGCTCGACAGCCCTGCGCACGCTGGCCGGCTCCCTGGCCCGCACCACCTCCCCGCATGACGTGCACGTCTACGGCATCGACTGCGGTTCCAACGCACTGCTGCCGTTGATGCGCCTGCCGCACGTCGGGGCCGTGGTCAGCCGCGACGAGCCCGACCGGGTGCGGCGCCTGATCGAGCGGCTGTTGGCCGAGATCGCGAGGCGTCAGCAACTGCTGGCCATGGAAGGCACCTCCAGCGCCGCGGAACAGCGCGCAGCCGCGGTGCCCGAGGAGCGGCTCCCGTGGATGGTGCTGCTTCTCGACAGCTGGGAAGGCTTCACCTCCACCTTTGAGAATTTCAACTACGGTCAGATGATCGAGCTGATGCAGCGGATCTTCCGTGAAGGCTCCGCGGTGGGCCTGAAGGTCGTCATGACCGCCGACCGCAGTGGCCTGAGCGGGCACGTCTCCTCCGCCTTCGCCGACCGGCTCGTTCTGCGTTTCGCCGATCCGAACGACTACTCCGCGGCCGGCCTCCAAGCTCGCGAAGTGCCCAAGAACATGCCGCCCGGCCGTGCCCTGCGCGTCACCGACGACGGTGTCGACGAGACCCAGATTGCTCTACTGGACGACGATCCCTCGGGCCAGGTCCAGGTCCGTGCGTTGCGAGCCATCGCGGAGGAGGCCGCGTCGCGCCACGGCCGTTTGCTCGCCGGGCACCGCCCCATGCGGGTAGACGCGCTGCCTTCCCGGATCACGGCCTCCGAGGCGCTGGCCTTGGACCCCGAATTCGCACCCCCGTCGCCACTGTGGGCACTTCTGGGCGTCGGTGGCGACGAACTGCGTCCAGTCGGCATCGACCTGGAGGAGAACGGTCCGGGCTTCGTCATCGCAGGCCCGCCGAAGTCCGGCCGTTCGACCCTGTTGAGGGCCGCCACCCAGTCACTCCTGGCGGCCGGTACCCACGTAGTCGTCGTCACCCCGCGCCGTTCACCGCTGCGAGCTCTGGAGGGGCGTGCCGGTGTCCTTGGATTCCTCAACGCCGACAGCCGAGAGGAAGACCTCGACGAGCTGGTCGAGAACCTTGAGGGGGGCCCGTACGTCGTCGTCGTCGACGACGCGGAGCTCCTCTACGACACTCGGCTCGACGAGGCCTTGGAGAGCGTGGTCCGCAAGGGTGGGGACGGAGGCCTCGGGCTCATCGCCGCCGGCATGACGGACAGCCTTTCGGGCCAGTATCGCGGCTTCGCCACGGAGGCCCGCAAGTCCCGAAACGGCTTGCTCCTCACCCCTCAAAGCCCCTCGGACGGCGAACTGTTCGGCATCCGGCTCCCGGCGAACAGCGGCGGCGGACCGGTCGGCAGCGGGCTGTTCGTGTCGGCAGGCTCGTTCATGCCCGTCCAGGCCGTCATGAACGACTGACGACACGGCGGCACAGGGGCCGGGGCTCCGTCCGAGCGGACGGGGCCCCGGCCGCCCCTTGGTGGCGGCCGGGAATTGCGGGGAAGTTGCCAAGGTCGGTACCTGGGTCGGCCAGAAGTTCGGTGGCTAACCAGGGCTTTGAGACGGAGAATCGTTCTCGTGGGGAAAAAGAAGCGATCGCGGGATGACTGGACACCGCCACCGAAATCGGCCGAACGGCTTTCTGCTGAGGCCGAGTTGCGCAAGGTCCGCGCCGGTGAGCGGCAGGCGCCACTGCCGCAGCGACGGCTTGTCGCGGCCATCTTCCTCATGGCCGTGGCTGCCATCGGGGCCTTCCTGGTGCTCTGGCTTCCCTCGCACTCGCTCGTGGACGACCTGCGTTCCCGAGGAGTGTCGGTTGCCGCCGAAATCGTGGCCTCGCCGCGGGACAGGTTCGGTAGTCCGGGAAATATCAGGATCCGGTTCAACGATCCCAAGCGCGGTACGCAAGAGACCGCTCTCAGTGACTGGGGAGGAAGGCGTCCTGCTGGTCTGGTCGCGGGTTCCTCCGTGTCTGTGACCTATGACCCTCGGGACCCGAGCAGGGTGCTGACGACGAAGTGGGTGCAGAATCCGCCGGCTATGACACTGCCCATGCTGGTTTCGCTGCTGCTGGCCCCAGTCTTGCTGGCTGGTGCGATCTTCGTTGCGATACGGCGTCGCGCGGTGCTGAAGGCGTCAAAGGCTGAAAGGTGACAGGGATGACGGATTCCGAACCTGAAGTCGCAAACCTCTGAAAAGCGGACCGAGAAGTTGCGCCGCGATCTCGCGAGAGACGTCGATTCTCTCACGAAGGCGTTGCAAGGGCCGACACGGGACATCGGCGGCGACAAGGTCTGGGTCGGAAAGAACGCTCGCGCCTGGCATCGGGAACTGGAAGGTCGTCACAAGAAGTTGGGTGAAGAGGTGGGCAAGCTGCTCCCCAATGCCGACGCTGCCATCCGTAACGAGCCCGACAAGGTCCCAGCGGCCGAAACCCGGCTGTACCAGAAGGGTGTTTGGCCCGCCGGAGCGCGTACACGTACCACCAGTGCACCGGCCCCCCGCCGCGACGGCCTGGGGGTCCCGGTGCACTGACATAATGCGGCACAAGCAAGGGCCGCCTGGGAATCAGGTGGCGCGCTCGATGTTGTCGGCGCTCGTGTTGGCCGACTTGCTGGCGTCGTGCAGGGTGTCGACCCACTTCGAGAACGTCGGCTTTACGTCGTGCCAGTCCTGGCGGAACCGGTCGGCCTTCGGGCCCTTCCAGTAGCTCTCGCTGCTGCCTGTCGCCGAGTCCAGCTCCTTGATGAGCACCTGCAGATCGTGAGACTTGCGGGCGTAGAGCTTGGAGAGCTCCCGCAGCCGGTGGAGATCTGCACCGCGATCCATAGCGACCAACCCCGTCTGGTTCAAAAGCAAGCGGACTGTCCGTTTGCGACAGTGGACGCTACCGCACCATCGATGGTCCTCGTCCAGCGCTGCAGGAGATCGGGACATCTGGTGAACGAACGGTGATGGTCCGGGCCGTGGGGCCGCGCGGAGCGAGTGGGGCGGCGTCAGTATGCTGAAGTCCCGAGACAGCGGGGGAGGCTGCTATGGCAAATCCTGATATTCAGGAACTCAACCGTCGTGCCAGCCAGTTGAGGTCGCTGGCCGACCACATCGACTCGCTCGTCGACACTGCCAAGAAGCACGCGACCACGGGGATGAAGACCTGGTCGGGCCCGAACGCGGACAACGTGCGCGGCAAGCTGAAGAGCTGGCAGACGACGTGTGGGACGGTTGCGAAGGCGCTGCGGGACGAAGCGCACCAGTGCACCCAGGACGCCAACGACCTGCAGCAAAAGAAGAAGTGAGTCGGCGCCGCCGCCTCAGGGGAGGAATCCAGACCAGTGCCCTCGTACGACAGCTCGCGAGCACGCTTCCGGCTGGCCGACCGTCACATCGCCGTCTTCGCCCACCTGCTGGACGGCGAGACGCCTCCTGAGGAATTGTGGGAGTCGTTGGTCGAGCTCCAGCGCATAGGTCTGGTGGGAGAAGAGGGTGAACTGGCCCCTCTGCTCCGCGACCTGCTCGGTACCCTGGCGGACCCGATGGTCATGGTCCAAGTGGAAATCACCGGCGAGCACGGTCCGGTCAACCACGGTGTGGTCGTCGGCCAGGAGGCGGTGATCTCGCACGACGGCTGGCCGGGCGAGGAGGAGTCCGAGTACGTCTCCATCGAGCCCAACACACTCGTGTGGGAACTGTCCCGCAAAGTCAACCTGCACCGCGGGGACAAGCTCGAGGAAGGTGCCCCCGAGGTCCGCATCGAGACGACGATGGCAGCGCTGGACGCCGCGTTCGTGGCACTCGAGGAGCCGGGCGCCGACGACGACGAGACGCGCGCACTGGTGCGCAAGGCGCTGGCCGACGCCGACGCCGGTCTCAAGGACCCGCAACTCGCTCAGTTCCTGGATCTGGTCGTCTCCCTCAATGCCACTTGGCGTATCACGACGGCCTGGGACGGCGAGCACGACGGCGAGCGCGCCGCGATGATCCGAGCACTGGCCGTCTGGGACTGCGGTCCACTCGGTCACTGGATCCGGGAACAGCCGGAAGAGCCCATCATGCCGGGCCAGGTAGGCCCGGACAGTCCACTCGTCCTGGTGAAATCCAATTCCGCCGAGGTCTGGGACAAGATCACGGACCTGCTGCCGGACAGGAACGAGCTCCTGATCGACAGCGAGTGACGACGCGCCGCGACGCCGGGAAGCACTGAAGGACCGATCAACACGATGACCACCTGGAAGAGTGAGCGGCCGAGGACCGGGCCGGAGACCGCACTGCACGTGGCGAGGCCGCGTCGGTGGCCCGGCACCATGGCCATCCTGATTCTCACTCCAGCAGCGATGGCGGGCTGTTCATGGCTCGCACAGAAGCAGGGGACGCTCGTGCTCCTCCTCGGAGCGTTCGTGGCAATGGTCGTCCTGGTCATCGCCTGGACGATGTGCGGTGCGGGGCCGGGTGCCCTCGTGGCAGTCTCCGGCTTTGCCTTCATGCTCTTCGTCGGACCCGCAC
This sequence comes from Streptomyces sp. NPDC001204, assembly GCF_053598035.1. Taxonomy (NCBI): domain Bacteria; kingdom Bacillati; phylum Actinomycetota; class Actinomycetes; order Kitasatosporales; family Streptomycetaceae; genus Streptomyces; species Streptomyces sp. NPDC001204. Next base: position 103,973 of record NZ_JBSFJL010000035.1, read on the forward strand.
TGGACGACTACGTCTTGGACCAGCGCGGGCTGAGGCAAGACGCGGTGATAGTCAAGATCGGCGCCTATCACACAAGACACACAAGATCCGACGGACGGACGTGCACGGTCGTGCCGCTGGACACGGTAGAGGCCGGCTCCCGCTTCTACGACGTGGACGGTACCGACGGTTGCGGTGACGAACTCAAGACCGGACAGCGCGTCATGCTGGTGACCGACCCGCAGGACTGGCTCGCCCCGCGGTTGGGCACGGACGTTACCGGGGTGTCCCCGTCTCAGGTGTGGATCAGCGGCGGGTTGCTCGTTTTGATGGAGGCTTTCATCCTGCACGGGCGCCTGCGGCGGCGGGCGTAGCTCATCCCGCTCCGCGCTGTCAGAACCAGTTCATTGGATTCACCTTGGACTTGGCGATGCTCTTGCCCAGGTCCTTCGTCTTGCTTCCCACC
>NZ_JBSFJL010000036.1:0-60535 GCF_053598035.1 Streptomyces sp. NPDC001204
AGACCCGCGCCGTTGCCGATGATGCCGACCTCACCGTCGAGCTTGACGTAGTTGAGGTTCTTCTCCTTGGCAGCCGCCTCCAGCGGGTTGGCGGCGGCCTTGTCGTGAAGCTCCTCGAACTCGGGGTGACGGAACTCCGCGTTGTCGTCCAGCGACACCTTCCCGTCGAGGGCGATGACGTCACCGGAAGCGACCTTGGCGAGAGGGTTGACCTCCACCAGGAGGGCGTCCTCCTTGATGAAGACCTCCCAGAGGCTGACGAGGACGTCGGCGACCTTGTCGGCGACCTCGGCCGGGAACTTGGCCGCGGCGACGATCTCCTCGGCCTTGGCCCGGTCCACGCCGTCGATGGCGTCGATCGCGATCTTGGCGACGGCCTCGGGGCGGGTGGCCGCGACCTCTTCGATCTCCATGCCGCCCTCGACCGAGGCGATGGAGAGGAAGGTGCGGTTGGCGCGGTCGAGGAGGAAGGAGACGTAGTACTCCTCGAGGATCTCCGGAGCGGTCTCCGCGAGCATGACCTTGTGGACCGTGTGGCCCTTGATGTCCATGCCGAGGATGTCCGTCGCGCGGGCGACGGCCTCGTCCGGGGTGGCGGCCAGCTTGACACCACCGGCCTTGCCGCGGCCACCGACCTTCACCTGAGCCTTGACGACCGACTTGCCGCCCAGCCGCTCGGTGATCTCGCGCGCCGCCTCAGGCGTGTCGATGACTTCACCGGCCAGCACCGGTACACCGTGCTTGGCGAAGAGGTCCCTCGCCTGGTACTCGAACAGGTCCACGCGCTTCCGTCCCTATCAGTGATCTCGCGGTTCGTTGGATGCGTGGGCGTGCCGCGAAGGGCAACGTGACGTCCGCTCTGGGTCACAGGGAAGGCGCACACGGTGTCCGAGCGCGCGGCATGTCCGTCTCGCAGGTTATCCCCGCTTACGGGAGTGCCCTAAATCGAGGGTCACACCTGAGCGGTGATACCTGTCACATGATGCCGCACTCTCTGGCACGGCGTGCCGCTGAAGCGGGGGCCTCACCGGGCTGGGGTTGACCGGGTGAGGCCCCCTACAGCCCCGAAGGGGCTCCGGGCGGTTGATCCCCACCCCAATGGGGACCAGCCGCCCTTTCCGCGAGATCCCGGGCGGCACGGCCGGACGGACCGACGGCTTTCAGCCGTCCGGGTCCACCGGGCCCGCGGAGTCGGGTGGGCTCTCCGTGACGACGGAGCGGTGAACCTGTCCGGTCAGCCGGGGAAGACGGGGACGGTCTGGTGCCGGTCCCGGGCGCCGAGTGCGGCGGCCCGGGCGGCGGCGCCGGGCACCAGCCGCGACGTGGCTCGCTCGGGCACCGTGACGGCCTGCGCGTCACCGTGCCGCGAGGTGCCGGAGTCGGCCGCCGCGTGATCTCCGAGCACGCCGTCCGGACCACCGACGGGGCCCTGGTGCGCGGGGATCGGGGCGAGGGGGGCGACGAGACCCGCACGGGGTGCGCGGTGGGGCCGGACATGCACGGCGGCACCGCCGGTCCCGGAGGTCGCGCCGGTGTATCGCGGGCCGTAGGCGGCAGCGGAGGACGTTGTGACGCTTTGCGCCGTGCGGGTCGTGGGGGTGCTGGTGTGCCCACCGGACGTGGGCAGGTTCGCGCCGCCCGGCCGCTGCTGCGGCCGGGCTTGCGGAGCCGAGGCAACGGGCCCTGTCTGCGGCTGCAACGGCAACGACGCCGGGAGGCCGGGCACGACGGGCAGCGCCGGCACCTCGGGCCGCGCCTCGACCGCCCCGCCCACCTCGGCACCGACCACATCCCCAACCGGCCTCACGACCGGCCGGACGACGGCCTCGACGACCACCGTCACCACAGGCTCGACGACCGGCTTCACGACGGGCTGGACGACAGACTCGACGACCGGGTTCACAACGGGCTGGACCACGGCCTCGACGACCGGCTTCACGACCGGCTGAACGACAGACTCGACGACCGGCTTCATGACCGGTTCAACCACGGCCTCGACGACCGGCACGGCTAGCGGCTTCACGACGCGTTCGGCGACGGGCTGGACGACCGGCTCGGCAACCGGCTTCACGACACGCTCGACGACCGGCCGGACAACCGGCTCGGCAACCGGCTTCACGACACGCTCGACGACCGGCCGGACAACCGGCCTCACAACGTGCTCGGTGGCGGGCCCGACAACCGGCTGCACAACGGATTCGCCGACGCTCATGACGCGCTCATCAACCGGCTGGACAACGGAGTCAACTCCTGGCCGCACGACCGGCGCGGCGACAGGCTCGACAACCGACCGGACGCCCAGCTTCACGACGGGCCCGACTACCGGCTCGGCGACCGGCCGCACGAGGGGCGCGGCGACGGACTGGACGACCGGCTGGGTGGCCGGCTCAACCACGGACTCGACAACTGGCCGCACAACGCGCTCGACGACCGGCTCGACGACCAGTCGGACACCCGCCTTCTCGACAGGCTCGGTGATCGGAGCGACGAGGGGCTTCTCGACAGGCTCGGTGATCGGCTCGACGACAGGCTCCGCGACCCGGTCGGTCACAACCGCGAGGCCGCCGGACGACGGCGAGGACGAGTGCGAAGACGCGGGCGAAGACGAGTGCGGGGGCGAAGACGCGGGCGAGGGCGAGGGCGAAGACGCGGACCCCTGAACCGAAGCGGCCACCGGCTCGGACAAGGGTGCCGTCGGTCCGCCCTCCGCCGCCCTGGCCTGCTGCCCGCACAGGAACCCGAGTGCGAACAACGCCCCCACCAGCAGCCCCAGTTGCAGCACACGCCGTCCGGCCGCCGTACGCGTCGCGCGTAGGGCGGCACCGGGCAGCGCTGCTGGCCAGGACAAGAGAGGGCGGTTCTTCCCGTACGGCGACAAGGGTGTTGGAGCGTCGATCCTCGCACGGGGTTCCCAAGGGTGCGCAAGCCCTCTCCCACCGCTGGGCGGCCATGTCACACGGCGTCGGGTACCGGAAGCGGCCGCTTCTCGATCGCCGCCGCCATCACCTCCGGGAACAGGTCGGGCGTGCAGGCGAACGCCGGTGCCCCGAGCGCCGCGAGAGCCGCCGCGTGCTCCCGGTCGTAGGCGGGCGCGCCCTCGTCGGAGAGCGCGAGCAGCGTCACGAACTGCACTCCGGACGCCTTCATCACGGCGACCCGCTTCAGCATCTCGTCGCGTATGCCTCCCTCGTACAGGTCGCTGATCAGCACGACCACCGTCTCCGCGGGCCGGGTGATCCGCGACTGGCAGTACGCCAGCGCCCGGTTGATGTCCGTGCCGCCACCGAGCTGGGTGCCGAAGAGCACGTCCACCGGGTCGTCGAGCTGGTCGGTGAGGTCGACGACCGCCGTGTCGAAGACGACCAGCCGCGTACTGACGGACCGCATGGACGCGAGCACCGCCCCGAAGACGGAGGCGTACACGACGGACGTCGCCATCGACCCCGACTGGTCGACGCAGAGGACGACCTCCTTCTTCACGGACTGCGACGCCCGGCCGTAGCCGATCAGCCGCTCCGGCACGACCGTCCGGTACTCCGGCAGGTAGTTCTTGAGGTTGGCCGCGATCGTGCGGTTCCAGTCGATGTCGTGGTGGCGCGGCCGGCTGACACGCGCGCTGCGGTCGAGGGCGCCGGTGAGCGTGGCCCGGGTGCGGGTGGCCAGCCGCTTCTCCAGGTCCTCGACGACCTTGCGCACCACGGCCCGGGCCGTCTCCTTGGTCGTCTCCGGCATCGCCTTGTTGAGCGAGAGCAGAGTGCCGACGAGGTGGACGTCCGCCTCCACCGCCTCCAGCATCTCCGGCTCCAGCAGCAACGTGGCCAGCCCGAGCCGGTCGATGGCGTCCCGCTGCATGACCTGTACCACGGAGGAGGGGAAGTACGTCCGTATGTCCCCGAGCCACCGCGCCACCGAGGGCGCCGAGCCTCCCAGTCCCGCCGAACGGTCGCGTCCCGTACGTCCCGTCGGCGGCTTGTCCCCCTTTCCGTAGAGCGCGGCGAGCGCCGCGTCCATCCCCGTGTCCCGTCCCGACAGCACGCATCCGGTGCCGTCGGCCGGGCCGCCGCCGAGCACGAGCCGCCAGCGCCGCAGCCGCTCCTGAACCGCGTCCGTCACGTCGTAGCCCTCTCCCCCGGTCATCCCGCCACCCCCGCAAGCTCGTTGCCCGGCTTCTCCTCGCTGGGACCGGGGTCGTCCAGGCCCAACAGCAGCCGCAGCACGGGCAGTACGGCGTCCGCGCGCTCCTGGTCGAGTTCCTCGGCGAACCCGGGCACACCGCCCGCCGAGCCCCCGGCCCCACCGCCGCCCCGCCCCGGACCGCGCCCGACCAGCTCGCCGAGCGTTCTGCGCACCCCCGGCTCGTACGCCGAGAACGTGCGCCGCAGCAGCGGCAGAACATCCGTGAACGCCTGCGCCGGCACGCCGGTCAGCCAGGCGTCGACCAGCCCGAGCAGCCGCTCGTCGTGCACGAGCAGCATCCCGCCGCCACCGCCGACGAAGCCCTCGATCCACGCGGCCGCGTCGGCCGGCGGCGTGCCCGGCGACAGCGCGAGGCCCATGAGCCGCGCCGCCTGCTCCTGCTCGACCTCCCCGTCGTCCAGCAGCAGCCGCACCGCGCGTCCCCGCAGCAGCCCGGGGACCGTGTCCCGTCCGGAAAGGGTCCGGAGCACGGTGTGCCAGCGGGCGCGCAGCTCGCCGTGCCCGGCCTTGCTGGTGTCGCCGAGCAAGGTCACCGCGCCGTGCACCGCGTCCACGTGCCGCCGCATCTCCTCGGCCGCGTCCGCGTCCAGTGCGACGCAGGCCGGGGGCAGGCCGACGAAGATCCGCTCGGCCAGGCCGGCCGCTACCCCGGCGAGCGCCTCGGTGTCCGTGCCACGCACGTCTCCGTAACGCAGGGAGCGGACCAGTGCCGGCAGTGCCTGGGCGAGGTGCCCGACGTCCGCGTCGAGCGCCGCCCGGTCGGCGAGCACGCGCACGAGCACGGGCAGCGCTTCGGGCAGTTCGGCGAGCAGGCAGTGCTCCGCGAGCGCCGTGACGTCGGCGAGGGCCCGCGCGGCCACGGCGTCCGCCTCCGCCCTGGCGGTCGCGGCGGCGAGCACGGTCGTCCCCCACACCCCGGCCTCGGCGACGCGCACCGACAGCTCGGGCTCCCAGCGCAGCCGCCAGGTCTCCCGGAACGTACCGGTGCTGCCCCGCGAGGCCGTGGGCTCGCCCCAGCCCACGCCCAGCAGCCGCAGCCGGTGCAGCAGCCGGCTGCGCCCGGCATCTGTCTCCTTGCGCAGGTCGAGCTCCAGCTCCCGCTCCAGCGCCTCGGGTTTGAGCCGCAACCGCCGTTGCAGCCGGGCCAGATCGCGCTGCAACGGCACCGCGGGCGCCGCCTCCGGCACCGCGCCCAGCACGTCGCCGACCACGAGCCGGTCGTGCACCAGTGCCAGCGGCACGTCGGAGCCGTCGCACATCACCGCGCGCACCGCGTCCGTCGTCTCGCTCAGCCCCGGCAGCGGGCGGCCTCGCATCGCGGCGAGCGTCCCCGCCAGCCGCACCGCCTCGATGACATGCGCGGAGGAGACGATCCGGTCCTCCTCCCGCAGCAGTCCCGCCACCTTGGTCAGCCACCGCTCGACGGGCCGGTCCGGCACGTCGAACAGGTGGGCGTACCAGCCGGGCGAGTCAATGCCCGCGCCGTAGCCGGACGCCCGGGACAGCCGGCGGTGGGTCCACGGCACCCAGGTCATGTCCGCCTTGACCTTGGGCAGTCCCTTCAGCAGGGCGCGGTCGGCGGCGACGGTCGCCTTCCGCCGCAGCGCCGGCACGTGCCAGGCCCCGCACACCACGGCGACGCCGTCCCCGAACTCGCGCTGCGCGGCACGCACTTGGAGGCGCATGTGGGCCTCGCGCACAAGATCCCGGTGCTCCTCCCCGCTGCCGTACGCCTCCCGCAGCGCGCCCATGGCCTCCTCCAGCACCAGGAACGGGGCGAACGCGTCGCCCTCGCCGGCGCCCCGGTGTTCGACCACGTCCTCCCACCAGCGCTCGGGGTCGTCGTACCCGCCGGCCTGGGCGAGCGCGGCGAGCGGGTCGACGCGCACCGCGGCCTCGGGCGGGCACGCCCCCGCCGGGGGCTCCGCGGTCCCCTCCACCGCGGAGCCCTCCGTGTCGGCGCCGCCGTCCGGGGGCGTTCCGGCGTCTTCCCTGCCCCACGCGAGGCCCCACGCGAGCGTGTGCGCGGCCGGCAGGTCGATGAAGCGGGCCGGGACGTCGTGCTCCAGGGCCCAGCGGACGGCGACCCACTCGGGCGAGAAACCGGCCAGCGGCCAGAACGCCGAGCGGCCGGGCTCGTCCACGGCGTGGGCGAGGAGGGCGACGGGCGGCCGCATGTCCTGGTCGGCGGCGAGCGGGATCAGCGCGTCCGCCTCCGATGGGCCCTCGATCAGTACCGCCCGCGGCCGCGCCGCCTCCAGCGCGGCCCGCACCGCGCGGGCGGATCCGGGCCCGTGGTGCCGGACCCCGAGCAGCAGCGGCCCCGCGCCGGGCCGCCGGCTCCCGGACTCCTCGGCTCCCCTCACGTCGTCCCCCTCCTCGTCCTCCCTCGTCCTCGTCCCGCGGTCCAGCCGGGCTCGTCGTCGGCGCGGGCCCGCGCCGTGCCGGCGGGCAGGCATACTCCGTCGGCCGGCCGTCCGGTGCGGCTCACGCGCTCACCTCCCGGCAGGACCGGTAGAAGTCCTTCCAGCCGTCGCGCTCGCGGACGACTGTCTCCAGGTACTCCTGCCAGACGACGCGGTCCGCCGCCGGGTCACGGACGACGGCGCCGAGGATGCCGGCTGCCACGTCACCGGCCCGCAGCACGCCGTCGCCGAAGTGGGCAGCCAGCGCGAGGCCGCCGGTGACCACCGAGATCGCCTCGGCGGTGGACAGGGTGCCGCTGGGCGACTTCAGCTTCGTACGGCCGTCGGTGGTGACGCCGTCGCGCAGCTCACGGAAGACGGTCACCACACGGCGGATCTCGGCGGCCCCGTCCGGGACGCCCGGCAGGTCGAGGGAGCGGCCGATCTGGTCGACACGGCGCGCCACGATCTCGACCTCGGCCTCGGGGCTCTCCGGCAGCGGCAGGACCACCGTGTTGAACCGGCGGCGCAGGGCGCTGGACAAGTCGTTCACCCCGCGGTCGCGGTCGTTGGCGGTGGCGATCAGGTTGAAGCCGCGGACCGCCTGCACCTCCTCGCCCAGTTCCGGTATCGGCAGGGTCTTCTCGGACAGGATCGTGATCAGCGTGTCCTGCACGTCGGCCGGGATGCGGGTCAGCTCCTCGACCCGGGCGGTCATGCCCTGCGCCATGGCCCGCATGACCGGGCTGGGCACGAGGGCGTCGCGGCTCGGGCCGTGCGCCAGCAGCTGCGCGTAGTTCCAGCCGTAGCGGATCGCTTCCTCCGGGGTGCCGGCCGTGCCCTGCACCAGGAGCGTCGAGTCGCCGCTGACCGCGGCGGCCAGGTGCTCGGACACCCAGGTCTTCGCCGTGCCCGGCACGCCGAGCAGGAGCAGGGCGCGGTCGGTGGCGAGGGTGGTGACCGCGACCTCGACGATGCGGCGGGGGCCCACGTACTTCGGTGTGATCACCGTGCCGTCCGGCAGCGTGCCGCCGAGGAGGTAGGTCGCGACGGCCCACGGCGACAGCTTCCAGCGGGCCGGGCGCGGACGGTCGTCGTGTGCGGCGAGCGCCGCCAGCTCGGCCGCGAAGGCGTGCTCGGCGTGCGGGCGCAGCGCCTGCGCCTCCGGCGTGTTCGCGGGCGCGGAGTGGTTCTGGCGCGGTTCGACGGGTGTCGGTTCGACGGACACAGACATGGCTGAGGCCCCCTCCAGCTCGGCCGGTTCGGATCTGTCACCAACCGTGCACCACAGCACTGACAATGCGTTCTGACCTGCGCAAACGTGCTTGCCCGGTCGATTGTCAGTGGCAGGTCCTACCTTCGATGGCATGACTCAGCAGGGGGTGCGCTGGAGCGCGGACCAGGTGCTGGCACTGGCGCCTGACGCCGCGTCGCGCAAAGCGGGGAGCAAACTCGGCGCGGCCGGGCCGTGGTCCGAGGCGGGGTGTTCCGACGAGGGGGCGGTGTGGGGACTGTGCAAGGGCAGTGGCAGCCGGCCGTATCAGACGGTCGTCGACGTCGCGGGCGGTGCCGGGCCGGCGTACAAGTGCAGTTGTCCGAGCCGCAAGTTCCCGTGCAAGCACGCGCTCGGCCTGCTGCTGCTGTGGGCGAGCGACGCCGGCGCGGTGCCGTCCGGGCAGGCGCCCGGCTGGGCCGAGCAATGGATGGCGGCCCGCGGGGAGCGGACGGCGCGGAAGCGTCCGGAGGGGGCAGCGGGTCCGGCCTCCGGTGCCGCTGATCCGCGGGCGGCGCTGCGCCGTGCGGAGCGCCGGGCCGAGCGGATCACCGCGGGGGTGACGGAGCTGGAGCAGCGCCTGGCCGACCTGCTGCGCGGCGGTCTGGCCCCGGCCGAGCAGGCGGGGTACGGGCTGTGGGAGGAGACGGCGGCCCGCATGGTCGACGCGCAGGCTCCCGGGCTGGCGGGACGGGTGCGGGAGCTGGGGGCCGTGCCGTCGTCGGGGCCGGGCTGGCCGGTGCGGCTGCTGGAGGAGTGCGCGCTGCTGCATCTGCTGGGCCAGGGCTGGCTGCGCCGCGAGCGGCTGCCGGAAGGGATGTCGGCGACGGTCCGTTCCCGGGTGGGCCTGCCCGTCTCCGTGGACGGACCTCCGGTGCGGGACCGCTGGCTCGTCCTCGCCCAGTACGACACCGCGGACGCGAAGCTGACCACACGCAGGATATGGCTGCACGGCGCGGACTCGGGCCGTACGGTTCTGCTGCTCTCCTACGGCGCGGCGGGCCGCGCCCCTGAGCTGGCACTGCCGGTGGGCCTGGCCCTCGAGGCGGAGGTGTCCTCCTATCCGGGCGCGGGACAGCTGCGCGCGGCCCTGGGCGAGCGGTTCGCGCCCCCGGCGCCCGTCCGGATCCGTCCGCGCGGGGTGACGACGGCGCAGGCGGCCGCACGCTACGGCGCGGCGCTGCGGGACGACCCGTGGCTGGAGTCGGTTCCGGTGACGCTGCGGGAGGTCGTACCGGTCCCGGACGGCGAGTCCTGGCAGCTGGCCGACGCCGCCTCCGACTCCGCGCTGCCCGTCACTCGCGCGGCCCGTACGCGTCCGGGCCTGTGGCGGCTGGTCGCCCTGTCGGGCGGCGCGCCGGTCACGGTCTTCGGCGAGTGCGGCCACCGGGGCTTCACTCCGTTGACCGCATGGTCGCGGAACGAGGGAGAAATGGTGACTCTGTGCTGATGTCGAATCAACCATCCGTGACATCGCCCCTGGCAGCGGGCTCGGAATGTCCGGCAAAGGAGTGACGTCACCGCGATACGCGGGGTCCGGTCGGCACAGCGGGAACCTCTCACCCAAAAGGCGCAAAATGGCAGAGAGTATCCCATCTGAATACGTTTTCTCTTCTGCACCACGCATTTGTTCCACCCCAGGGGAAACCCGGTCCGTGTGACCCTTCAACCACTCCCGGGCAGCCGGCTACGGAAAGGAAGCTCATGATCAGGACCTCCACCCCGCCGGAGGCGCCCGCCACGGGCGCCTGGGAGGAGTTGGTCACCACCGCCCTGCTCGGCACGGACCGGCGCACGCCCCCGGGCGGCACACCCGGAGGGACCGCGCCGGTGGCGCTGCTCGACGCGGCGGCCGTGCAGACCGTACGGCGGCGTGCGGGACTGCGCCCCGCGCCCGCGGCCCGGCGCCCGGAGCCCGCACCGGAGGATCCGCGTCCGCCGCTGCCCGCGGCCGCGGCCCGCAGGCTCGCCATGCTGCTGGCCGACCGGCCCGGTACGGCGGCCGGCCGCCGCGGAACGGCACCGGACCTGATGGAACTGCTCCCCCAGTGGCTCGCGGCGGCGAACGCCCACGGGTACGCCCCGCCCCCGGAGGCACTGCCCGCCCTGCTGGACGCCGCGAGGGCCCGTACGGACCTGCGTCCGGCCGCACTGGGCTTCGGCGGCCCACGCGCCCTGTGGTTGGCGGGGCTGAACCCGGACTGGCGGTTCGCCCTGCGGGCGGCCCCGGGCGCCGGCGCCGCCCGCGGCGGCTCCGGGGACGCCGACCGTGTCCGCGAGCTGTGGGAGGAGGGTCTGTTCGCGGAGCGGGTCGCGCTGCTGGCGTCGATGCGTGCGCACTCGCCCGCGGCCGCACGCGAACTGCTCGCCGGCTCCTGGCCCACCGAGCGGGCCGAGGACCGGCTGATGTTCGTCGACTCCCTGCGGACGGGTCTCGGCCCGGACGACGAGGAGTTCCTGGAGCAGGCCCTGTCCGACCGCAGCCGCAACGTACGGTCCACGGCCGCGGAGTTGCTCTCGGCGCTGCCCGGATCGGCGCTCGCCGCACGGATGGCGGCCCGGGCCCGCTCCTGCGTGGCCGTCGACCACACGCGCGGGGCACCCGCGCTCGTCGTCGAGGCACCGCACGAGTGCGACTCGGCCATGGAGCGCGACGGGATCGCCCCCAAGGCTCCGGCGGGACGGGGCGAACGATCTTGGTGGCTGGGCCAGTTGGTGGAGGCGGCGCCGCTCGGGACCTGGCCCGGACGGCTGGGCGGGCGCACGCCGCGGGAGATCGTGGCCCTGCCGGTCGCGGACGGATGGCAGGGCGAACTGCACGCCGCCTGGTGCCGGGCGGCGGTGAGGCAGCGGGACGCACAGTGGGCGCGGGCGCTGCTCGGGCCGCCCGCAGCCCCCGACGCCGGTGGCCCCGGCGCGGTGTCCCTGGCCGAGCGCGCCAAGCTGCTCGGCACGCTGGACGCCGCCGAACGGGCCGACTGGGTGGCCGGATTCATCGCGGCACACGGACTGCCCGAGGCGTTTCAGCTGCTCGGGGTGTGCGCGGTGCCGTGGGCGGCACCGCTCGGGCGGGCGGTGGTCGACGCGCTCAACATCGCGCGGGACGCAGGGAGTTACCCATGGAGTTTCAGTGGAGTGATGGGGCTTGCCGAGCGGTGCCTGGATCCCGCGGAGGCGAGTCGGCTCGACGGACTGCTGGCGGTTCCGGACGAGGCGGAGGACGCGTCGCCGGGAGCCGGAGGGTATTGGGCGGAGGCCTTCCAGCGACTGGTCACGACCCTGCGGCTGCGCTCCGCCATGGCCGGGGAGCTGGAGGCGGCGCGGACCGGCTGAGTCCCGCCCCGGGTGAAGGCGGGTCAGCCTGGGGGCCGTGCCCCCAGGACGGGCCGCTCGCACCCGGCCGGCGCCGGGAGATCCTGCGGGAGCCGCCGGCGCCCCTATGCCTCGGCGGGCTGGCGGACGTTCGCCCTGACCCAGTCGACGATCGACTGGGTGGTCGCGCCCGGGGTGAAGATCTCCGCGACACCCTTCTCCTTGAGCGGGGGGATGTCCGCCTCCGGGATGATGCCGCCGCCGAAGACGACGATGTCCTCCGCGTCGCGCTCCCTGAGCAGTTCGATCACCGCCGCGAACAGCGTGTTGTGCGCGCCCGAGAGGATGGACAGGCCGATCGCGTCGGCGTCCTCCTGGATCGCCGTGTCCACGATCTGCTCCGGGGTCTGGTGGAGCCCGGTGTAGATGACCTCCATACCGGCGTCGCGCAGGGCCCGCGCGATCACCTTGGCGCCCCGATCGTGGCCGTCGAGCCCCGGCTTGGCCACCACCACGCGGATCGGACCGGCTGCCACACCCATCACTGCCTCCATGAAGCGACTACATCCATCCGTACCGACAAGTACCTCACATGCGGCACGGACGCCCCGCACCACACCGTCCGGGGAAGTGAACGAACGTTATCTCCAGCATCCCGCAACCGGCAGTTTCACGGCGCAGAGGGAGGGGGAAATCACATGGTGGGACACTCCCCCGAGTTCACCGGGCAGGGGGGACCCGCAGGCCGCGCATCGTTCCCCGTCCGCGCGGCCCACGCGCCGCACGCCTTTGCCGCGGCACGCGGACCACTGCGGGAGCAAGCACGACGGGAGCCGCAACGAGGTCGTCGCACCACCGCGCCGCAGGCCGCGCGCCGCGGTGGTGCGCCGTATCGGCGAGGGCACGAAGGGCACACGGGTGTGGGGCACGGCGGCGCGAAGGCTGCCCGGCCGACCGCCCCCGCCGCGACTGCCCACGAGGGCACACGGGGGACAGGGCCGTCCTCCCGCGTGCCGACAGGAGGTCGGCCATGAAGGTCACCAGGGTCGCGGACCCCATTCTCCCGCTCTGCCGGTGCCTGCTGCCGTGCAGACTGGCGGGGCTCTCCCTGGCCCTGCTGAAGGCGACCGCTCTGGAACTCGCGATCCTCGCGGGACATCTCCTGCTCTATCCCTCGGGCATCGTCCAGGAGCGGCGCGGCGCCTCCCACGCGATCCCGGCGCCCGACGGCACCGCCCAGTTGCCGACCGAGGCCAAGCCACCGGTCGTGCTGCTGCACGGGTTCATCGACAACCGCTCGGTGTTCGTCCTGCTGCGCCGCAGCCTCGCCCAGCACGGCAGGCAGCGCGTGGAGTCCCTGAACTACTCACCGCTGACGTGCGACATCCGCACCGCGGCCGAACTGCTCGGCCGGCACATCGAGGAGATCTGCGAGCGCACCGGCAGCAGGCAGATCGACGTCGTCGGGCACAGCCTCGGCGGACTGATCGCCCGTTACTACGTGCAGCGGCTCGGTGGTGATCTGCGGGTCCGCACCCTCGTCACCCTCGGCACCCCGCACTCCGGCACCCGGGTCGCGCCGCTGGCCAACGCCCATCCGATCGTGCGGCAGATGCGCCCCGGTTCCGAGCTGATCGAGGAGCTGTCGCGCCCCGCGCCGGGCTGCCGCACGCACTTCGTCAGCTTCTGGAGCGACCTCGACCACCTGATGGACCCGCTGGAGTCGGCCTGCATCGAGCACCCCGACCTGAAGGTGGAGAACATCCAGGTCAGCGGAATCGGACATCTCGCCCTGCCGCTCCACCCCGCCGTGGCGACCGGGATACGGCAGATCCTCGACACCGCGCGCCCCGGAGACCCGACCGCCGACCGCGCCGGCGGAGTGACCGTCGCCTGACGGCCGGCCCCTCGGGATCGAACGCGACTCGAACACAAAGTTAAAGCCGTCTCCACACCCTGGCGAAACACGGCTGAATGCCCGTTTCCCGCCTCGGGGAAACCTGTGGAAGATTGTCGCGCCCTCATACCGCCGGGTACAGTCGCCGCACTGCTCTGCCAGCCCCTGTTGTCGAGGCGAAAGAGAAGTTGGTGAACGACCGTCACCCGTCGGGGACCATGGCCGCCCCGGCCCCGGCCTCCGATGCCGCCTCGACGCCCTACGCGTCGTATGACGGGCAGGAAGCTGCGTACGGCGACTTCACCACGTACGGCGACTACAACGCCACCGGTTACCACACCGGCACGTACGCCACGGCGGGCTACACGGCCGACCCGCACTACGACGGTCTCACGACCGGCGAGACGCACACCACGGGTTCGTACGACACCACCGGCTGGTCCACGAACGGCCACCAGAGCCTGAACCACGACCCGTACGCGGCCCAGCACCACGCCGCCTACGACACCGGCGCGTACGACACCACGGCCTGGGCGACCGGCTACCAGCAGCAACTGGCCTCCGTTCCGCCGCAGTCCACGCCGGTCGACACCAGTGGCCAGTGGGACGCGCAGACCTGGCTCCAGCCGGACCAGACGGCCGCCGCCGACGCCACCCAGCAGTGGGACTGGGGCACGCAGGCCTTCGACACCGGCGCCTACGACGCCACGCAGTGGAACGGCGGCGGCACCACGGTCGGCGAGAGCTTCGAGGAACCCGAACCGCACGAGGCGCAGGTCGACTTGGCGGAAGAGGAACCGGTCGCCACGGTCGAGCCGGACCCGGCCCCGCCGCTGCTCGAGGACGAGGAAGAAATCACCCCCGCCCCGGCCCCGGCCTCGCGAGCGGCCACCCGCGCAGCGGGCCGCTCCCGGCGCCGCCCCCCGGCCAAGCGCTCCGCACTGCTCACGGTGGCGGTCCCCTCGGTCTGCGTGATGGGGGTCGCCGGGATCGCCGCCGCCTCCGTGGGCGGTCTGACCGAGGACGGCAAGGAGAGCGCGGCGGCCACGCCCGACGCGCACCCCGTCAAGGCGTCCACCGCCAACAACAAGCTGGACACCCAGCTGCAGGGCCTGTCCGCGGGGGCGAACGACTTCGCCGACCGGGCCAGCCGGTACCAGGAGCGCATCGACCTCAAGGCGCAGCAGGAGGCCGAGAAGAAGAAGGCGGCGGAGGAGGCGGCCCGCAAAGAGCGACTGCGCCCCAAGTTCGCCGTCCCGGTCTTCGAGAGGGGCCTCAGCGCCTACTTCGGCCAGGCCGGCGTGAACTGGATGTCCGTGCACACCGGCATCGACTTCCCCGTCTCGTACGGGACGACGGTGCTGGCCGCGACCGACGGCACGGTCCGCACGCAGTGGAACAGCGCCTACGGCAACATGATGATCGTGACCGCGATGGACGGCACGGAGACGTGGTACTGCCACCTCTCCAGCTACCGGGTCCCCTCCGGTACGACGGTGAAGGCCGGAGAGCCGATCGCCTACTCCGGCAACTCCGGCAACTCCACCGGCCCGCACCTGCACTTCGAGGTCAGGCCCGCGGGCGGGGCGCCCATCGACCCGCTGTCGTGGCTGCGCAGCCACGGCCTCGACCCGACGTAGCCCCTCCCGCTACAGCTTCTCCACCGGCGCGTACCGCAGCAGCAGCCGCTTGGGCTTGCCGTCGCCGAAGTCGATCGTCGCCTGGGCCTTGTCGCCCGTGCCCGCGACGGCGACCACCGAGCCCAGACCGAACTGGTCGTGCGTGACCCGGTCTCCGACGGCGAGCGCCGCCACCGGCTTCTCCGTGGTGCGGCGGGTGGCGAAGCCCGAGGCGCCGGACGCCGACGAGCGGGACCGGGACGAGGACAGCGAGGCCGCCACCGAGGAGGCCGGACCGGAGGGCGCGAAGGCCGAACCGCCCGTCCGCTTCCAGTCCACGTGCGCCGGCGGGATCTCCTCCAGGAACCGGGAGGGCGGGTTGTACGACGGCTGGCCCCAGGCGCTGCGCATCGACGAACGGGTCAGGTACAGCCGCTCCCGCGCGCGCGTGATGCCCACGTAGGCCAGGCGCCGCTCCTCCTCCAGCTCCTTGGTCTGGCCGAGGGCGCGCATGTGCGGGAAGACGCCGTCCTCCATGCCGGTCAGGAAGACCACCGGGAACTCCAGGCCCTTGGCGGTGTGCAGGGTCATCAGCGTGATGACGCCGTCGCCGTCCTCCTCGTCCGGGATCTGGTCGGAGTCGGCGACCAGGGCGACCTGCTCCAGGAAGTCGGAGAGCGCGACCGGCTCCCCCTCCCCGCGCTCCTGCTCGAACTCCAGGGCGACCGCGGCGAGTTCCTGGAGGTTCTCGATACGGGTCTCGTCCTGCGGGTCGGTGGAGGCCTGCAACTCGGCCAGGTAGCCCGTGCGTTCCAGGACGGCCTCCAGGATCGTGGCCGGTCCGGCGCCCGACTCGACGATCGTCCGGAGGTCCTCCATCAGCGTGTTGAACCGCTTGACCGCGTTCGTGGAGCGCGCGGCCATGCCGTACGCCTCGTCGACGCGGCGCAGCGCCTGCGGGAAGCTGACCCTCTCCCGCTGGGCCAGGGCGTCGATCATCGCCTCGGCGCGCTCGCCGATGCCCCGCTTGGGCACGTTGAGGATGCGGCGCAACGGGACGGAGTCCTCGGGGTTGGCGAGGACCCGCAGGTAGGCCAGGACGTCCCGGACCTCCTTGCGCTCGTAGAAGCGGACGCCGCCGACGACCTTGTAGGGCAGGCCGACGCGGATGAAGATCTCTTCGAAGACACGGGACTGGGCGTTGGTGCGGTAGAAGACGGCGACGTCGCCCGCCTTGGCCTCGCCCGCGTCCGTGAGGCGGTCTATCTCTTCGGCGACGAACTGCGCCTCGTCGTGCTCGGTGTCGGCGACGTAGCCCGTGATGCGGGCGCCCGCGCCGGCGTTGGTCCACAGGTTCTTGGGGCGGCGGGACTCGTTGCGCTCGATGACCGCGTTGGCCGCGGACAGGATCGTCTGCGTGGAGCGGTAGTTCTGCTCCAGCAGGATCGTCGTCGCGTCCGGGTAGTCCTCCTCGAACTGGAGGATGTTGCGGATGGTCGCGCCGCGGAAGGCGTAGATCGACTGGTCGGCGTCACCGACCACGCACAGCTCGGCCGGCCGCAGGTCGTCCTCGGCGGGCGGTACGTCCACGGGGTGCTCGGCGGTGCCGACCAGTTCCCGTACCAGGGCGTACTGCGCGTGGTTGGTGTCCTGGTACTCGTCGACCAGGACGTGCCGGAAGCGGCGGCGGTAGTGCTCGGCGACGTCCGGGAAGGCGCGCAGCAGGTTGACCGTCGTCATGATCAGGTCGTCGAAGTCGAGGGCGTTGGCCTCGCGCAGCCGCGACTGGTAGAGGGCGTAGGCCTGGGCGAGGGTCTTCTCGAAGCCGTCGGTGGCCCGGGCGGCGAAGTCCTCCTCGTCGATCAGCTCGTTCTTGAGGTTGCTGATCTTGGCGCTGAACGACTTGGGCGGGTAGCGCTTGGGGTCGAGGTCCAGGTCGCGGCAGACCAGGGCCATCAGGCGCTTGGAATCGGCGGCGTCGTAGATCGAGAAGGAGGACGTGAAGCCGAGCTTCTTGCTCTCCCGGCGCAGGATGCGCACGCACGCGCTGTGGAAGGTCATCACCCACATCGCGTTGGCGCGCGGTCCGACGAGCTGCTCGACGCGCTCCTTCATCTCGCCGGCGGCCTTGTTGGTGAAGGTGATCGCCAGGATCTGGCCGGGGTGGGCGCCCCGCTCGGCCAGCAGGTACGCGATCCGGTGCGTGAGCACACGGGTCTTGCCGGAGCCGGCGCCGGCCACGATGAGCAGCGGGGAGCCGGAGTGCACGACGGCGGCGCGCTGGTTGTCGTTCAGCCCCTCCAGGAGCGCGGCCGGGTCCACGACCGGCCGGTGGGCGCCGTCGCGGTAGTAGGCGTCCCGGTCCGGGGGCACGTCGAACTTCCCGCCGAACAGATCGTCCGGAACCGGCTCCGGAGCGTGATCGTCCTCGGGCGGCGGCGGGGGCTCTTCCTCGTGGCCGCGGGGGGCCTGGAGATCCGCCAGGAAGCTGTCGTCAAAGAGGCTGCTCATCGCTCTACGAGTCTAGGGCGCCCCACCGACATCCCGTGGCCGCCCCGGGAAATGACCGGTTCGACGAGGCCGAGACCAAGGTCACGAAAACGTATCGGACATACCTCGCACCAACCTTCACACGAGTCACACAAGTTGGTTAGCGTGCGGTCTGACCGCATGATCGTCACCGGGGGACTCGCCGGACGACGCGGCCCCCCACGCTATCCACTCGAACCCGACGGCCAACCGGCAGGCGGACGATGGAAGGAGTCGCCTCCCTTGGCGTCGCACAGCAGCACGCGGCCCGCCGCAACACCCGGATCAGGTACCCCCGGGCCAGGCACGCACCGGGCGGACGGCGACGGGCCGAGCCCGGAGGAGGTCGAGAGGAAGCTCGACTACCTGTACGGCCGGGCGGGGTCGTCGACCGCGCGGAACGACGCCCAGAAGGACACCGCCCACAAGGACACCGCCCAGAAGAAGGGTGCGAGGCAGCGCGGGCTGGTCGCCGCGCTCCTCGACGACGTCGCCAAGCGCGCCGACATGCTCGGCAAGGCGCGCGAGATGCTCGGTTCCTTCGCGGCAGCCCCGTACCGCAACGGTGACACCGCCCCCGAGACCGCCGCCCTGCTGCTCAGCGAGACCCCGCAGGGCTACTTCGACCAGGCCCAGCTGATCAGCCGGCTGAACACACGCCGCGAAAGCCTGGTCGACGGCCACACCGCGCGGCCGCCGGCGCCCGAGGCCACGGCTCCGGACCCCGTCCCAGCCCCGGCCCCTGGCCTCCCCGGGCCGCCGGCCGAGCCGCAGCACGACATCGCGGCGGCCAAGGCGGCCGTCCAGCGGAAGCTGGCCCACGCGCGCGTACTGCTGCTGTCGGCCCCCCAAGCGCATGAGGCCCTGCGCGCGACCGAGCCCGCGCCGCGGACGCAGGCGGCGGAGCACGTGGAGAACGCAGGGAGCACGGTGCGCGCAGCGAACGCGGACAACGCAGCGAACGCCGTCCCCTCCCCTGGTCAGAACGACGGCGCGGCCCCCGGGGTCCCGTCCGGTGTGTTCCCCGGGCGGGCGTCCGGCCCCGCGCAGGCGACCAGGGCCGACCAGGCCCTCGCCTTCGCCCGCGAGCAGATCGGCAAGCCGTACGTGTGGGGTGCGGCAGGTCCGGGGTCGTACGACTGCTCCGGCCTCACCCAGGCCGCCTGGAAGGCCGCCGGGGTCACGCTGCCCCGCGCCGCCCGCGACCAGGCCCACGCCGGTACGACGGTCCCTCTCTCCGAGGCCCGGCCCGGCGACCTCGTCTTCTTCGCCTTCGTCGGCGACCCGGACCACGTCGGTCTCTACGCCGGTGACGGCGTGATGATCCACGCGCCGAGGCCCGGCGGCCGCGTCCGCGAGGAGTCCGTCCACCACGACGGCGAATCGGCGGTGCACCGCGTGGTGCGGCCGGACTGAGGGCGGCGCGACCCGTCCGGCCGGCTTTCGGTGGGCCGGTATTTCTGCGCGCGCCCGCGCGCGTGCCCCGCGCTCGGGCGCGCGAAGCTCCTTAGCATCGGGCCATGCCCGGCACCTCGCCCTTCCGCGCCTGGCTGGCGCAGCGCCCCCCGGCGGCCGGGGCCGCCGTGATGGCCACCGGCATCGTGTCGGTCGCCCTGCATCTGACGGGCTACGAACTGCTGTCCCGCGTGATCCTCGCGGTGGCCTGCTTCGCCTGGCTGACGCTGGCGGCGGACTTCGTCCTGCGGCTGCTGGGCGACCGGCCGCGGTGGATCAGGGAGGCGGGGACGCCGGGCGCCCTCACCGCCGTCGCGGCGACGACCGTGCTCGGGACCCGTTTCTCGGCGCTGGGGTGGCGGACCCTCGCGGAGGCGCTGCTCGCGCTGGCCTTCGTACTGTGGCCGGGGCTGCTGGTGCTGGTGGTCCGCACTACCGTCGGCCGATGCCCGGGGCGGTGTTCCTGAGCTGCGTGGCGACCGAGGGCCTGGCCGTGCTCGCGGCCACTCTGGCCAAGGCGCAGGCAGTGGCCTGGCCGGCGTACGCCGCGCTGGTGTTCTTCTGGATCGGGCTCGTGCTGTACGTCTTCGCGCTGTACTGCTTCGACGTGCGGCAGCTGCTCGAGGGGCACGGGGACCACTGGATCGCGGGCGGGGCACTGGCGATCTCGGCTCTGGCCGGCGCCCGGCTGATCGCGGTCGGCGGCGGAGGCATGTATCTGTGGGACGCCGACGACAGCGGTGTGCTGCGGACGGTGACCCTGGCGCTCCTCGCGCTCGACCTGTGCTGGTACGCCGTTCTGGTCGTCGCGGAGCTGGTACGGCCCCGGCTGCGCTACGACGTGCGCCGCTGGTCGACCGTCTTCCCGATGGGCATAACGGCGGCGGCGAGCGTGTCCGTCGCGGCCGCCGCGGACGTCCCGTCGCGGTGGCTCGGGGAGGTGCTGCTGTGGGTCGCGGTGGCGGCGTGGCTGGCCGTCTCCGCGGGCGCGGTCCTGGACGCGCGCGCGGAGCTCAGGGCGCTGCGCTGACCGTCACGTCCACAGCACGGCGATGAAGATGTTCGCCGTGGTGAGCAGGCCCACCAGGCCGAACAGGCCCTTGTCCACCTTCTCGTCGTCCCGCTTGACGTAGACCAGGCCGAGGATCACGATCAGAAGCGCCAGCTTCACGCCGATCTTGATGTTGTCGACGTGGTGGCCCTGGGCCTGGTTGAGGCCGACCAGGACCACGCCGGTGACCAGCATCGTCAGCGCGCCGTGCAGCATCGCCGGCACGAACCGGGCCGTGCCGCGGCCCATCGCCTTCATCTGGGTGAGGAAGCCGCCGAGCAGCGCGGCGATACCGACGATGTGCAGACCGACGAAGAGATGGATGAGTACGTCCATGAGTCCGGAGCCTAACCAGCGGCCTTTCCGCTCCCGGCACCGGCCCGTCCCGGGCGACCGCCCGCCGACCCGCGCACGCCGACGCCGGACACCGGACGCCGGCGGACATGGGACCGCGCGCGCACGCCGACGCCGGACGCCGACGGACCCAGGACCCAGGTGGACACAAGCGAACGCCTGCCGGTCGCCGCATATATGCGAGCCATAGCACCTCGCCCAGCCCGAATGCCCCGGAAATCCGCGCATCGGTCATCGCAGCGCGTGAAGGCAGCATCCCCGGAACGGGATCGCGGTCACATACGGTCACCTGGCGATCCCCTGTCGCCACTTCCGTACATGACCTCACCCGGTGCGCACCGAGCGGCTTAGCTCCTCCCCCAGGTGACCGGCTTCACCGCCGCCCGGGCCAGGGGCGGCAGCCGGACACCACCACCGAGACGTCCGGCGGTGGGCTGCTCCCCCTGTGCGGGCCGTCGCCGGACCAGGACCCCGCCTCCGCGGCCGGCAGAAGGGACGTGACGCTCCACGTGGCAGCGCACCGCAGGCTCCGACAGCGCTCGCTCGGCGGAGGCACCGTCCGTACGGCCGCCACGATCGCCCTCGCGGGCGCCGCGACGGCGACCGGCTTCGACGGCACCGTGCACGCCACTCCGCGGCCGGCGCCGGAGCAGATCAAGGCCACGGTGGACAGGCTCTACCAGGAGGCGGAGACCGCCACCGAGAAGTACGACGGTGCGAAGGAGAAGACGGACACGGCCGAGAAGCGGCTGAAGGCACTGGGCGAGGAGGCCGCCCGCAGGCAGGAGAAGCTGAACTCCGCCCGCGACGCGCTGGGCTCGATCGCCGCGGCGCAGTACCGGGACGGCGGGATCGACCCCGTGGTGCGGCTGATGCTGTCCGACGACCCCCGGCGGTACCTGGACGGGGCCGAGTTCGCCGAGCGCGCGGGCGTCCGGCAGACGGCCGCCGTGGCCGACGTGCGCCGGCAGCTCCGGGAGATCGGCCGGCTGCGCGGGGACGCACGCGTCGAGCTGACCTCGTTCCGGTCACGGCAGGCGGAACTGCGCCGGCAGAAGAAGACGGTCACCACGAAACTGGACGAGGCCCGCCGGCTGCTGGCAGGGCTGTCCCCGCAGCAGCGCACGGCGATCGGCGCGGGCGGGGACACCGGGTCCGCGGCCCGCCACGACACCGGCGCCCGGGACCCACTCGGCGACCCGGCCTCGGTCACCGCCCCCGGTTCCCGCGCGGCCGCGGCCGTCGCCTACGCCTACCGGAAGCTCGGCAGCCCCTATGTGTGGGGCGCGACCGGGCCCGACGCCTTCGACTGCTCGGGCCTGATCCAGGCCGCCTACCGCTCCGCCGGGGTCTCGCTGCCCCGCACCACCTACGCCCAGATCAGCGCGGGCCGGCGTGTACCGCGCTCCGCACTGCGCCCCGGCGACCTGGTGTTCTTCTACTCCGGCATCAGCCACGTCGGCCTCTACGTCGGCAACGGCCAGATGATCCACGCCCCGAACCCCTCGGCCCCGGTCCGCCTGGCCCCGGTCGACCAGATGCCCTTCGCGGGGGCGACACGGGTGGCGTGAGGGAGTCCGGGCCGGGATGCGCACCGGCGGTCGGCACCGCCCGCGCGGTGACGTGCCGTTGCTGAATGCCGTGATCGCGGAGGCGTGCCTACAGGTGGGTCAGGTGAGTCACACCAGCCGGCGTGCCGTCGCCCAGCGGGTCAGCTCGTGGCGGTTGGAGAGCTGGAGCTTCCTCAGCACCGCGGAGACGTGGGACTCCACCGTCTTGACGGAGATGAAGAGCTGCTTGGCGATCTCCTTGTACGCGTAGCCGCGGGCGATGAGGCGCAGCACCTCCCGCTCGCGCTGGGTAAGGCGGTCGAGGTCCTCGTCGACCGGCGGGGCGTCGGTGGAGGCGAAGGCGTCCAGCACGAAGCCGGCCAGGCGGGGGGAGAAGACGGCATCGCCCTCCTGGACCCGGAAGATCGAGTCGACGAGGTCGGTGCCCGTGATCGTCTTCGTCACATAGCCGCGTGCTCCACCGCGGATCACGCCGATCACGTCCTCCGCCGCGTCCGACACGGACAGCGCGAGGAAGCGCACGGGCCGCTCGGTGTCGGCGGTCAGCGCCGCGCAGCGCCGCAGCACCTCCACTCCGCCGCCGCCGGGCAGATGGACGTCCAGCAGAACCACCTCGGGCCGGGTCGCGGTGATGACCGTGACCGCCTGGTCGACGTCCGCGGCCTCGCCGACGACCTCGACGCCCGTCTGCTCGGTCTGGCCGATCTCGGCCTGGACCCCGGTGCGGAACATGCGGTGGTCGTCGACGAGGACCACGCGCACGTGCCGCCCGCCCGCCCCCGTCGTCTCCGCTCCCGCCGTACCGTTCGTCTCGGTCGGGTCGCTCATCACGTGTTCTCCGCCCTCTCCATCTCCAGCTCGACCTCCGTGCCGCCGTCCGGCACGGCCCGCAGCCGGGCCGTCCCCCCGTTGCGCTCCATGCGGCCGATGATCGATTCTCTGACGCCCATCCGGTCGGCGGGTATCGCGTCGAGGTCGAAGCCGGGTCCGCGGTCCCGGACGGACACGAAGACCGTCCTGCCCTCGACCTCGGCGTAGACCTGGACGGCGCCGCCCTCGCCACCGTACTTGGCGGCGTTCACCATGGCTTCCCGCGCGGCCTGCATCTGTGCGCCGATCCGGTCGTCGAGCGGGCAGTCGCCGACCACGACCACCTCTATGGGGACGCCGTGCTTGTCCTCGACCTCGGCCGCGTTGCGCCTGACCGCCTCGGCGAGGGTGGCCGGTTCGTCGGCCTCGTCCTTGCCGTTGCCCTCCGGCTTGTAGAGCCAGGCGCGCAGGTCGCGCTCCTGGGCCCGGGCGAGGCGGCGCACCTCGCCCGCGTTCTCCGCGTTGCGCTGGATCAGGGTCAGGGTGTGCAGCACCGAGTCGTGGACGTGGGCGGCGACCTCGGCCCGCTCCTGGGCGCGGATGCGCATCAGACGCTCCTCGGAGAGGTCCTGGGTCATGCGCACGAGGTAGGGGCCGGCGAGCAGGGTTATGCCGACGAGGACGGCGAGGGCCGCCTGGAGGACCGAGCCGAGATGGGCGGCGGACCCCTGCATCACGAACATGGCGGAGACGCCGGCCGTGACCAGCAGGACGCCCGCTCCGGCGCGGGCCAGGGTGAGCGTACGGCGTCGGCGGCCGACCTCGACCCAGCGGGCCCGGCGGGCGTTGTCCGCCTGGCGCCAGACCAGGGCGACGCCCGCGGCGACGAGGACGGCCGGCAGGAGGTAGGCCTTGGCGCCGTTGCCCGGATTGACGCTGCCGACGAAGACCATCGCCACGACGACCATGAGGAGCAGGGCGACGATCTGGCCCTTGTCCGGTTTGCGGGCGACGATTCTGCGGCGGCCGTCCGGGGAGGTCTCGGTGGTGACGAGGGACGGCGGCTTCTGGTCGCCGACGCCGCCGACCCCGAGGGGCACGAAGAACCAGAAGGCCGCGTACACCAGCGCGCCGAGCCCGTCGGCCATGAACAGGCCGACGAAGACGAGCCGCACCCAGACCACGGGCAGCCCGAGGTGACCGGCCAGGCCCCGCGCCACTCCGCCGAGCCAGCGTCCGTCGCTGCTGCGGTAGAGCTTGCGCGGCGGCCGCGGGTCGTCGAGGGGCACTGCTGCGGCTTCCGGCATGCCACTGATGGTCACACGCCCGGTGGGGCGGGGGCATCAGGGTCCGCCCCCTAGACTCCCCTGATCTTCGAATCCGCTCTTCGGAAAGGCTCTTCGAGAAGCCCCGGGCCGCGGCTCCACGGTCTGTCGAACGCTTCCCCGGCCACGGCTCAGGGGCGAATCAGGGTTCGCCCAGGGTCGTCCCGGCTCCCGCCACGACCGCACGCCCGTCACCATGGACGCATGACGAATCACCAGCACGCCGCGAGGGGTCCGGCACCCGGCTCCGGCCCGGGCCCGTCCCCGGGCACCGGGCCACGGGACGGCGTGCCCGGCACGGGTGCGGGTGCGAGTGCGGGTGAACAGCCGCGGGCACCCGGGCAGCCGGGCGCGCCGCACGCGGACGAACGGCCGGGCTCGGCCGACGGGATGGGAGGCGAGAGCGTGACGGGCACGACGGGGGCGGCCGAACACCGGGATCCGGCCGCCGGGCCGGAGACCGGGACGGCGGGAGCCGGCACCGCTGCCGGGGCGCGCGCCGGGGCCGATACCGGAACGGGCGGCACCGGCGGTGTGCCGAAGTACCGGCGGGACCGGGCCCACAGAGTGATCGGCGGCGTCTGCGCCGGCCTGGGGCGGCAGTGCGACATGGATCCGGTGATCTTCCGGATCACGCTGGCCGTGCTGGCCGCGACCGGCGGCATAGGCCTCATCTTCTACGGCTTCGCCTGGCTCTTCGTGCCGTACGACGACGAGGAGGAGAACGAGGTGCGCAAGCTCCTCACCGGCCGGGTGGACGGACCGGCTCTCGCGGCCGTGCTGTTCGCGCTGGTCGGCTGCGGGGTATTTCTGTCCATGCTGGGCAACGGCAGCGTGCTCTCCTTCGGCGTCGTCCTGTCCCTGCTCCTCGCCGGTGCCGGGTACTGGTCGCAGCACCGCGGCGCCCCCGGCCCCGACCCGCTGGCCGCCCAGGCCGCGGCCGACGCACCGCCGGAGGCCCAGGCGCCGCCGGTACCCGCGGTCTATCCCTCCTGGTGGCGCGACCCGATCGTCAAGGACGGCACCCACGTCGGCGGCACGGGCTATCTGTGGGGCCCCCGCGACTCGCGCGGCCGCGACGTCGCCGCGGCCGTCAACATCGGCCTCGGCGCGCACGCCGGCGAGTACACCCGTCCGGTGCGCACCGAGCCGCCCCGCCCCCGCGGCCCGCGCGGGATCGGCGGCTGGGTCTTCCTGCTGGCCCTGCTCGCCGGCGCCCTAGGCACCCGCCTGACCTGGGACGACGAGGCTCTGGGAACCAGCCTCCAGGCCGGTCTTGCCTGCGCGCTCGCGGTCTTCGGCCTGGGCATGGTGGTGAGCGCGTTCCTGGGCCGGACGGGCTTCGGCTCGATACTGCTGGCGCTGGTCACCGCGGCTCTGCTCGGCACATCCGCCGCGCTTCCTAAGGACATCACCACGCACTGGGGGCAGCAGACCTGGCAGCCCGCGGCGACGGCGGGCGTCCAGCCCGGATACCACCTCGGCACCGGGGAGGGCACGTTGGACCTGACCCGGATACGCCTCGGCAAGGGAGCGACGGTGACGACGAAGGCTCAGGTGGGCGTGGGCCGGCTGCGAGTGATCGTGCCGGCGGGCGTGACCGTCAGGGCGAACATCGAGGTGGGGATCGGCGACATCCGGCTGCCGGGCGACACCTCACAGGACGTGGACGTGGCGCCCGGCCGGCACCAGAAGATCACGCTGCCCGCGACCGCGGGCGGCAAGGACGCCGGGACCCTGGACATCAAGCTCCAGGTCGGCGTGGGACAGGCGGAGGTGAGCCGTGCTGCGCCATGAGTTCCAGCCGGGGAAGCTGGTGTCCGGTGTCTTCCTCACCGGCGCGGGTGTGGTCTACGCGGGGGACGCGGCCGGTGCCTGGCAGGCCCCGTGGTTCCTGCTGGTCCCGATGGTCGTCGGCGGCCTGTGCCTGGGAGGCGCGGCGGCGGTGGTGAACAGGGCCGTGCGCAGGCGCCGGGACGCCCGCGCGGTCCTCGGCGGGACAAGTTCGGGGGGAGGAACGGGCTGAGCTGTCGGCACTCCTCCGTGCCGAACCGCCGGCACTCCCCCGTGGCGAGCTACCGGTACTCCCCCGCCCGTCGCCGTCGCCGTACCCGCAGCACGGAGTCGGCGGAGAGCATCGGGGCGCCGGCGAGGACCAGGGGCAGCCAGGCCATCAGATAGATGAGGTCGTTGCCGTAGTAGTAGGGGGTGGTGGCCCAGCTGACCGTGAGCCACAGGCTGAGGGAGATCAGCGCGCCGCCGACCGCGGCCAGGCGGCCCAGCAGTCCGATGAGGGTGCCGAGGCCGACGGCCAGTTCGGCGAAGGCGATGCCGTAGCCGAAGCCGACCGGGTTCTTCAGGGCCAGGTCGACCAGGGCCGGGATGGCGGAGGAGTCGCGGACCGCGCGCATCGTCTCGCCGATCGACCCGGAGCCGGTGTCCTGCATGAAGCCGCTGGAGGTGAGCTTGTCGAGACCGGCGTAGATGAAGGTGACGCCCAGGAAGATACGGAGGGGCAGGAGGGCGAACCGGCCCGCCGTGTCCCGCCGGCCTGGACTCAGATCGGCATGCATGGGCTGGGTGTCCGTACGAACCTGGGTCATCGCTGCGAGCCGCCTCTCACCGCCGTCGTATGTGTGCCCCTCAATCGACCATACGTATGCGGGACGGGACCCGCTCAACCCGAAGGGGAGGTTTTTCCGGTTTCCGCGTGACTTCGGCTCATGCGTCCCAAGGCATAGGGGTGCTGACGGCCCTCCACAAATCCCTCCGCACCCGATCCGCCGGAGGTGTCATCCGCCGCCATTCCGTCCGTCCAGCGCTCCGGCAGTCCGGCAGTCCGGCAGTCCGGCAGTCCGGCAGTCCGGCAGTCCGGCAGTCCGGCAGTCCGGCAGTCCGGCAGTCCGCACCTGTTACTCCGTCACGTCGATCGTGTACCGGTTCGTCTCCACGCCCGCCGCCGTCACCACCTGCACCTCGACCCGGCCCGGCTCCACGTCCGCCGGGACGGGCACGGTCAGTGCCGTGTCCGTGGGATTGCTGAAGCCGCCCGTGACCGGGACGAGGGGCACGTGCACGTTGACCGCGCCGATACGGACCCTCATACGGGCCAGCCGGTCGGCTCCCTGCGCACCCGGCGGGACGAACCCGGCGCCCCTGATCTCGATGTCGTCGCCCGTCCGGATCGGCGCGTCCAGGTCACCGGCCTCCCGGGCCCTGACCACCGACAGGACGACGGGACGGCCGCCGTCGGCGTACTTGCCCGCCAGGTAGGTCGCCGCCGACACCAGCACCACCACCGCCAGCCCCCACGGCAGGTCGGGCAGTTGGTCCGGGCGCCGGGCCAGTCGCACCGCCGCGAACGCCAGCGCGACGGCGCTGATCACCACGTACTGGATGTCCGTGAAGGCGCCCCGTCCCGAGTCGTCGGTCAGCAGGTCGGCCGCCCGCGGCCGGTCGGCGCGCACCTTCTGGAGCCGCTGCCCCAGCACCCGCAGTCCGACCACCCGTCGTACGAGGACCGCGATCCCGCACACCACGGCGAGCACGGTGACCACACCGGCGCCCCGGGCCAGGTCCAGCCCGGAGATCACGGCGTCGCGCTCGGTGTGGTCCGAGGCCGCGGCGAGCCGGCCCGCCAGCACCAGCACCGCGTACGCCACGAACAGCACCCATCCCACGGCCACCGCGCGGGAGGTGGACAGCCGGTTGTCCTCGCCGATGACCGGAGCGAGCGCCCCGCCACGCCCCCGGTGGAGCCAGGACGCGGCCGTCAGCGCCCCGGCCACCAGGACGGCCGCCACCAGTCCTGCCGTCCGGGCGGAACTCCAGCCCGCGCCGACCGCCGTCAACGCCTGCACCAGAAGCAGCAGTACGACCGCCGCCCACACCGTGTACGCCGTCCAGCGCCACAGCCGTGCCAGCCAGGCCTCGCCCTCGGCCCGCCCCCGCTCGGCGACGAGTTCAGCGGACTGCGTCAGTTCCTCCGAGACCCACTGCCGGGAGGCCGACGCCGAGTGCGCCACGGCCGCCGGCAGGCCCTGGCCCGCGGCGAACTCGTCCCGCTTGAGAAGGAACGCGGCAACGGCCTGCCGGTGCCCCGCACGCGCCCCGTGCGGGCAGTCCCCGCAGGTGCAGCCGCCCCCGTGGGCGCCCACGCCGCCTCTCGCCTCCTGCACCGCCACGCCCGACGCCCGCCTTCCCCGGATCCCGCGGCCCGGCCGCGGCAACAACACCCCTACACAGAAGGCGAATTGTGCCCTATACCGCCCCGCTCGCGTTCGCCAGGTCCGGTCAGCGGGGGTGAAGCAGGGAACGCTGTATTGACCGGGCTGCGGGAACCTCCACAGGGGCGAGATGTCCAGCGTGCCGAAGGGCTCAGGTCAGCAGGTCGGGTTCGCTGCGGCTGATGTCCTGCCACAGGGGCTGGTAGTTGATCCACGCCACCAGGTCGCCGCCGAGCTGCTCCCGGGTCGCGACCGCCGGTTCGTGGTCGATCAGGACCGGCCGGCCCGCCGCCCGGGCGGTCAACTGCACCTGGCAGGAGCGTTCCATGGCCAGGAACCACCAGGCGGCGGCGTCCACCGAGTCGCCGACCGTGAGCAGGCCGTGGTTGCGCAGCACCAGTGCCTTGCGCGAGCCCAGCGCGGCCGCGATCCGGCGGCCCTCCTCCACGTCGACGGCGACGCCGGTGTAGGAGCCGTAGACGGCGTGGTCCTCGTAGAAGGCGCAGCTCTCCTGGGTGATCGGGTCCAGGAGGTCACCGAGCGCCGCCAGGGCGCGGCCGTGCACCGAGTGGCAGTGGGCGACGGCGACGACGTCCGGGCGGGCGGCGTGGACCTGGGCGTGCACGGTGAACGCGGCCTGGTTGACGTGGTGGCGGCCCTCGAGCACCTGCCCGTCCTTGTTGGCGAGCACCAGGTCGCTCACGGTGACGTGCTTGAACGGCATCCCGAAGGGATTGACCCAGAAGCAGTCGCTGAACTCGGGGTCGCGCGCGGTGATGTGGCCGGAGACGCCGTCCTCGAGACCGGACCGGCCGAAGATCCGCAGGGCGCCCGCGAGCCGCTCCTTTCGGTACCGGCGTTCGTCGTCCACCGACTCGTGCATCGGCGGCATCGCGAACAGCAGCTTCTCGGTGGGCAGGGGCGGTGGCGGGGTGGGGGCGGGACCGTGCATGGGACCTCCGTCGCTGGATCGACGACGTACGGGCCGGAAGCTACCGCCGAACGGGTCAGGATACGAGCGCGGTGCGGTGAAGATGCCCGGCAGCGCACCGGCTCCGCCGCAGGATGCCGCCCAACGCCGCCGACCGCCTCCGAATCCCGACAGGGGATGTCGGGTATCGCCGACACACTCGATGCATGGCGACGAACTGGGCGGCCTTTGCCGCGGCGGAACCCGACCTGGCCACGACCGTCGAGCAGCGGTTCAGGGCGTTCCCGCACCACGTCCTGGCGACCCTGCGCGGGGACGGCTCCCCGCGCACCACGGGGCTGGAGGTGCGCTTCCTGAACGGCGAGCTGTGGCTCGGCATGATGCCGGGTTCGCTCAAGGCGCTCGATCTGCGCCGGGATCCGAGGTTCGCGCTTCAGGCGAACCCGGGGCCGGACACCGCGATGGCCGGCGGTGACGCGCGGATCGCCGGGCGGGCGGTCGAGGTGGAGGACCCCGAGGTGAAGGGCGCGTACGTGAAAGAGGTGGAACCGCCGCAGCCGTTCCACCTCTTCCGCACCGAGTTGACGGAGGTCGTACGGACCTTCGTCGAGGACGACACGTTCCTGGTCGTCCAGGTCTGGAAGCCCGGAGAGCCGGTGCGGACTCTCAGGCGGGCCTAGGACCGGCTCACTCCCACTCGATGGTGCCCGGCGGCTTCGAGGTCACGTCGAGGACCACGCGGTTGACGTCACGGACCTCGTTGGTGATGCGGGTCGAGATCTTCGACAGGACGTCGTAGGGCAGCCGCGACCAGTCGGCGGTCATGGCGTCCTCGCTGGAGACCGGGCGCAGCACGATCGGGTGGCCGTAGGTGCGGCCGTCCCCCTGGACGCCGACGCTGCGGACATCCGCGAGCAGGACCACCGGGCACTGCCAGATGTCACGGTCGAGGCCGGCCGCCGTCAGCTCCTCGCGGGCGATGGCGTCGGCCTCGCGCAGCAGGTCCAGGCGCTCCTTGGTGACCTCTCCGACGATCCGGATGCCGAGGCCGGGGCCCGGGAAGGGCTGGCGCTGGACGATCTCGTCCGGCAGGCCGAGCTCCTGGCCGACCATGCGGACCTCGTCCTTGAACAGCTGGCGCAGCGGCTCGATCAGCTTGAACTCGAGGTCCTCGGGCAGGCCGCCGACGTTGTGGTGCGACTTGATGTTCGCGGTGCCGGTGCCGCCGCCGGACTCGACGACGTCCGGGTAGAGGGTGCCCTGGACGAGGAACTCCACCGCCGGGCCCTCGTCCGCGATGATCTCCGCCTGGGCCTGCTCGAAGACGCGGATGAACTCGCGGCCGATGATCTTCCGCTTCTCCTCGGGGTCGTTGACCCCCTTGAGGGCGGTGAGGAAGCGCTCCTCGGCGTCCACGACCTTCAGCTGTACGCCGGTCGCGGCCACGAAGTCCTTCTCGACCTGCTCGGTCTCGCCCTTGCGCATCAGGCCGTGGTCGACGTAGACGCAGGTCAGCTGGGAGCCGATGGCCTTCTGCACGAGTGCGGCGGCGACCGCGGAGTCCACGCCCCCGGACAGTCCGCAGATCGCCCGCTTGTCGCCGACCAGCTCGCGGATGGCGGCGACCTGCTCGTCGATCACGTTGCCGGTGGTCCAGTTCGGCTCGAGGCCGGCGCCGCGGTAGAGGAAGTGCTCCAGGACCTGCTGGCCGTGCGTGGAGTGCATGACCTCCGGGTGGTACTGGACGCCGTACAGCTTCTTCTCGTCGTTCTCGAACGCGGCGACCGGGACGACGTCCGTGGAGGCCGTGACCGAGAAGCCCTCGGGGGCGGCGGAGCAGGCGTCGCCGTGCGACATCCACACGTCCTGGTCGGCCGGGGTGCCCTCGAAGAGGGTGGAGGAGGGCTTCGAGACGGACAGTCCGGTACGGCCGTACTCGCGGGCTCCGGTGTTGTCCACGGTGCCGCCGAGGACCTGCGCCATCAGCTGGAAGCCGTAGCACATGCCGAAGACGGGGACGCCGGACTCGAAGATCTCGCGGTCGAGGCGCGGGGCGCCCTCTTCGTACACCGAGGAGGGGCCGCCGGAGAGGATGATCGCCGCCGGGTTCTTGGCGAGCATCTCCTGAACCGGCATGGAGCTCGGCACGATCTCGCTGTAGACCCGTGCCTCGCGGACGCGACGGGCGATGAGCTGGGCGTACTGCGCGCCGAAGTCGACGACCAGGACGGTGTCGGGGGCGGCGGCAGCGGGGGTCGCTGATGACACGGGGTGCCTTCCGGCGGTCGGGGGGGTCCTTGTGCTTGTCGATTCTACCGACGTGGCCGCGGGTACCTCCCCGGCCGCCTCGGCGACTGCCGCCCAGGGCGCCCCGTCCGGGACCCGTCCAGCCGTCCGTCTCATCAGGTGAACCGTGTTGGACGTCGCGGGCAGGCGAGGCATACTGGTTTCATGCTCGCGCAGACGACCTTCGTGTTTACCTATGGCACCCGGCCCACCGGCTGCCATGGTCGTGCTGCTTGAGCAACTGACAAGCGACTTCCCAGGCGCCCCGGGCCGACAAGGTCCGGGGCGCCTGGCGTTGTGGTCCTTGTCATCCGGGGCACCGCACCCGACCAGCGAGGAGCCCCGCCATGACCGCCACCGCAGCACAGCCCCAGACCCCGGCAGCCACCGCCGCGAGCGGCGCCCGTACCGACGAGGCCGCGAACGTGATCAGCGGCGCCCGGGAGCGCATCGACACCCTGGACGACCGGATCATCGGTCTGATCCAGGAACGGATGGCCGTCTCCGCCGTGATCCAGGAGACCCGGATCGCCTCCGGGGGCCGGCGGGTGAACCTCTCCCGCGAGATGGAGATCCTGGGCCATTACAGGGACGCCCTGGGCAAGCCGGGCACAAGCCTGGCGATGACCTTGCTGGAACTGTGCCGGGGCAGGATCTGACCCCCTCACCGCCGCCCTCCCCACCCGCACCCGCTCCCATGTCCCACCGCTCTCACCCGTACGGCGCGTGACCGCCGCGCGGTCCGCCTCGTTGTCCCGGTGTCCGCGCCAGCCAGGGGCGGGCCCGAAAGAACCACGCGTGGATCTCGGGAGCGATGAGGCGTGCGGATCGTGCCGCGCGTCGTGGGACCTCGCTCCAGGGAAGTGACCGGACGGCAGGGGACAGCAGCCCGGTCACCCGGATAAACGGCCGGCTCCGGGGACGCCCGGGGCCGGCCGGCGGAACGAAAAACACACAAGGCCGGATCAAAGGGTTGCGGACGCCAGATTCGTCCAGCACGATGCCCGCACAGCTCCCGGCTCCGACCTCCCGCGCGGACGGCAGCGCCGCGGTGCGCCACCCGACCGCCAGAGGTCGAGACCAGGTACGCGCCCCCCGTGCGCCGGGGCGCACGACGACGCATCACGACGCGCGGAGGGCACACGACTGCCGCAGGCGGCGCAATCTCCCGGCGCCGCTCCCCCGGGCACCGGCGCCGCCCTGACGTCGGTACCGACGAGAGAAGGGCCCCGCGGCCCGAGGCCGCGGGGCCCTTCTCATGCGCGCTCGTGGACACGGACCCGCGGAGATGTGACGCAGGACACATCAGAATCCTGCCGACCGGGGCGCAACCTTTCACAGTCCCCCCGGGTCACATCAGCAGACGGAGGAGGACCTGTGCCAGGAGGGGGGTGCAGGTCCTCTCTCTTTCCAGGTCTGTTCACCGGCGCCGTTCCTACTTCTTGGGCGGTACCGACGGCATCCCCAGGAACGGCAGCCGCAGCGCGCCGAAGGCGTCCGCCGGGACCGCCGGATGCCGTGGCTCCACCGCCCGCAGTCGCTCGTAGGCCGCACCCTGCGGCGGGCGCGGGTCGGTCTCGCCCTTGTTGGGCCAGTACGACATCGCCCGCTCGGCCTGGGCGGTGATGGTCAGCGACGGGTTCACCCCCAGGTTCGCCGAGACCGCGGCGCCGTCGACGACCGAGATGCCGGGGTGGCCGTAGAGGCGGTGGTACGGGTCGATGACGCCGGTCTCGCGCGAGGCGCCGATCGGGCAGCCGCCGAGGAAGTGCGCGGTGAGCGGGGTGCCCATCAGCTCGCCGACGTTGGACCCGGCGAAGCCGTTGATCTCGGCGGCGAGCGCGGTGGCGCCCTCCGTGGCGGCCCTGATCTGCTTGGGGTTGGGCGCGCCGTGCCCCTGGCGGGCTGTGAGCAGTCCCTTGCCCACACCGTCCGGTTTCAGGTACGTGGTCAGGGAGTTGTCCAGGGACTGCATCACCAGGCCGATGATGGTCCGCTCCGACCAGCGGCGGTTGGACAGGGAGCGCAGGACCAGCAGGGGGTGGCGGGCGGCGTTGGCCAGCCAGGCCGCCGCTCTGGACGAGCCCTCGGCGTACGGGACCTGGAGGATCGAGAGGCCGCCCATCGAGTTGGAGCCCTTGCCGTAGCGGACCGGCTCGATGTGGGTGTTCTCGTCCGGGTGGATGGAGGACGTGATGGCGACTCCGCGGGTGAAGTCCGCCTTAGGCTCCCCGGTCGCCTTCCGGTAGCGCCGGTCGTCGGTCTGGGCACCCACCAGGGCCTCGGAGTTGGTGCGGGTCAGCTCGCCCAGCCGGGGCGAGAGGAAGGGCAGCCGGCCGCTCGCCCTCATGCGGTGCAGCAGCGTCTGGGTGCCGTAGGTGCCGGCCGCCAGGACCACCCCGCGTGCGGTGAACAGACGGCCCGCGCCCTTCCTCCTGTCGTCGGTGGGGAGCGCGGCGACCGCGTAGCCGCCGCGTGAGTCGTCCGTGACCGACACGACCGTCGTCATGGGGTGGACCACCGCGCCCGCCTTCTCGGCGAGGTACAGGTAGTTCTCGTTCAGGGTGTTCTTGGCGCCGTGCCGGCAGCCCGTCATGCACTCGCCGCACTCGGTGCAGGCCTTGCGGTCCGGCCCGGCCCCGCCGAAGTAGGGGTCCGCGACCCGCTCGCCCGCCTTCGCCGTCGTCGTGCCGTCGGCGTCCTCGCCGTCGCCGAAGAACACACCGACCGGCGCCATGTGGAAGGTGTCGCCGACGCCCATCCGCTGTGCGGCGGCCTTCAGATGGACGTCGGAGGGGGTCGTCGTCGGGTTGAGCCGCACGCCGAGCATGCGCCGCGCCTGGTCGTAGTACGGCGTCAACTCGTCCTGCCAGTCGGTGATGTCCCGCCACTGGGGGTCGTCGAAGAAGGGCTTCGGCGGTATGTAGAGGGTGTTGGCGTAGTTCAGGGAGCCGCCGCCGACACCCGCGCCGGCCAGCACCATGACGTTGCCGAGCAGGTGGATGCGCTGGATCCCGTACATGCCGAGCTTCGGGGCCCACAGGTAGTTCTTCAGGTCCCAGGAGTTCTTCGGCAGGGTCTCGCGGGTGAAGCGGCGGCCCGCCTCCAGGACGCCGACGCGGTAGCCCTTCTCGGTCAGGCGGAGCGCGGAGACCGATCCGCCGAACCCCGACCCCACGACGATGACGTCGTAGTCGTAGCCGTCTTGAGACACGTGCTCTCCTTGTCGGGAACGGGGTGTTGGCTAGCGGAAACGGCACGCCTTCATCAGCCTCAGGCTGCGGCTCATGAACGCCGCGTACCTCTCGTCGTCCATGCCGAGCGACGGGGCCATGGGCAGCAGCCGCTGGTGGGCCAGGGTCTGGGCCTCGGTGTACTTGAGGATGCCCTCGGAGCCGTGCCGGCGGCCGAGCCCCGAGTCCTTCATGCCGCCCATCGGCGACTGGACGCTGCCGTAGGCGGGCGCGTAGCCCTCGTTGATGTTGACCGTGCCGGTACGCAGCCGGGCGGCGACCTCCCGGCCGCGGCGGGCGTCCTTCGTCCAGACGGACGAGTTCAGGCCGTACGGCGTGGAGTTGGCGCGCTCGATCGCCTCGTCGTCGCTCGTGAAGCGGTAGACGGAGACGACCGGGCCGAAGGTCTCCTCCGTGCACACGGCCATCGGGGCATCGACGCCGTCGAGGATGGTGGGCTCGAAGAAGTACGGGCCGATGTCCGGGCGGGCGACGCCCCCGGCCACCACCTTGGCACCCTTGGCGACGGCCTCCTCCACATGCCGGGTGACGGTCTCCAGTTGCCGCTCCCCGACCAGCGAGCCCATGTCGGCGCCGTACGCCAGGGACGTGCCGAGCCGCATCGCCCGCGTACGGGCCGCGAACCGCTCCAGGAACGCGTCCGCGACCGCCTCGTGGACGTACAACCGCTCGATGGAGATGCACAGTTGCCCGGCGGAGGAGAAGCAGGCGCGGACCGCTCCGGCCGCCGCCTTCTCGATGTCGGCGTCCTGGAGCACCAGCATGGCGTTCTTGCCGCCGAGTTCGAGGGAGACGCCGACCAGGCGGGCGGCGGCGCTCCGGGCGACCTCGCGTCCGGTGCGGGTGGAGCCGGTGAAGGAGACGTAGTCGGCGTGCTTGACGACCTCGGGGCCGACCACCGGGCCCTCGCCGATGACGACCTGGAACACCTCGGCGGGCAGCCCGGCCTCGACGAGCAGGTCGCGGGCCCACAGCGCGGTCAGGCAGGTCTCGGTGTCGGGCTTCATCACCACCGCGTTGCCCGCGACGAAGGCGGGCAGCGCGTCGCCGACGGACAGCTCCAGGGGGTAGTTCCACGGGGCGATCTGGCCCACCACCCCGCGCGGGTGGCGCAGTTCGGTGACGCGCGTGAGGGCGGGGATGGCGCCCGTGTGCCGCTTGGGCTTCAGGTAGGCGGCGGCGCGGCGGCCGTAGTGCCGGGCGGCGACGGCGACGGCCTGGACCTCCTCGTGCGCGTGCAGGCGGGCCTTGCCGGTCTCCAACTGGATCAGGTCCAGGACCTCGGCCTGGCGGGCGAGCACCAGGTCGTGGAAGCGGAGCAGGACGGCCGCGCGCTGCCGTACCGGGACCCGCGCCCACACCGCCTGTGCGGCGCGGGCCCGTTCGTAGGCGCCGGCCACGTCCTCGGGGGTGGACTCGGGCAGGTCGGCGAGCTTGTCGCCGGTGAACGGCGTGTGGTTGGCGGTCCGGCCGGATCCGGCGACGCCCTTGGTGAGCCGGGCGACCAGCTCGGGGGTCACCACGTCGGCGGCGGTACGGGCCCCCGCGGGGGCGGGGGCCTGGGGATTGGTGCCGGTCTTCGCCGGGGCCTGCGCGTCCGTCATGACGCGCAGGGTATGCCGGTCGGGCGGCTTTGTGTACCCGTCAGTAATAGGGATTCACGGGATTCACCGAGTGCTCACGGCGCGCCAGTGATCACTGGCAACGAATACGCTGATCAGGGCGTTGTCACAGGAGATCGAGGTCCAGGTTGGCGATCGCGGCGCGCGCCACCTCACGCCCGCGTTCGGTGAAGTCGCCCTTGCCCGGGTAGCCGACGGTGAGCTTGTAGAGGTCGCCCTGGGCGGTCGTGTAGTAGAACATCCGCAGCTCGCGCGGCATCGGGTGCGTGCTGTCGTCGGTGGTGTAGACGATCGTGTTCTCGGCGGCCTTCCTGCCGTGGTACGTCGAATCCTTCGGGTGGGTCGCAGGGTTCTCGGGCATGCCGAACTCGTAGCTGC
Source organism: Streptomyces sp. NPDC001204 (assembly GCF_053598035.1). Taxonomy (NCBI): domain Bacteria; kingdom Bacillati; phylum Actinomycetota; class Actinomycetes; order Kitasatosporales; family Streptomycetaceae; genus Streptomyces; species Streptomyces sp. NPDC001204. The sequence goes on from NZ_JBSFJL010000036.1 coordinate 36,496, forward strand.
CGGACTGCTTGTAGGTGCCGTTGTCGTCGTACATCTGGGCTGCCGCGGAGTCCTTGATGGAGCGTTCCGGCTCCTCGGACTTCCTGAGCAGGCGCAGCCCGACCGTGATGCTGCCGCTCCAGTCGCTGTAGGTCACCCAGTGCTTCTTGTCGTTCTTCCGGTCCGGCACCTGCCGCTGGTAGTCCTTCGGCACGGCGATCGTCGCCGCGACGTCCTTCTCGTGGTGGGTCGCCCAGCCCTCGGGCAGCGGACCCGCGAACGGACGGGCGATCAGGACGTACGCCGTCACCGCGGCCGCGACGACCGCGGCGCCGAGCCCGAGCCACGCCCCGCGCCCGAGCCGGAGGCCGCGCGGCCCGCCGGGAGCGCCCTCGGCGTACCGCACCACCTGCGTGGGTGCCGGGGCGGGCGGCGCGGCGGCCGCCTCCAGCAGGGCGCGGACCCGGGAGGCGGGCGGCCGGTGCGCCGGGTCCTTGTGCAGCAGACCGGTGATGGCCTCGGCGAGCGGGCCCCGCGCGGCGGCCGGCGGCGCGGGCGTGGCGTTGAGGACCGACTGGAGGGTGGCCGGGGTGTTGCTGCGGCGGAACGGGGAGACGCCCTCGGTGGCCGCGTACAGGACCACGCCGAGCGACCACAGGTCGGAGGCCGGGCCGGGGCGCTGTCCCAGCACCCGTTCCGGCGCGATGTACTCGGGTGAGCCGACGAAGCCGCCGGTGTCGGTCAGGCTGGTCTCGCCCTCGATCTGGGCGATGCCGAAGTCGGTGAGGACGATCCTCTCGTGCCGGCCGAGCAGGATGTTGTCCGGTTTGACGTCCCGGTGCAGGATGCCCGCGGCGTGCGCGGCCTCGAGCGCGCCGAGCACCTCCAGGCCCATCCGGGCCGCCTCGCGGGCGTCCAGGGTGCCCTCCTGGAGCGCGGCGCCGAGCGAGCGGCCCTGCACCAGCTCCATCACGATCCACGGCTGCCCGTCGACGACGGCCACATCGTGGACGTTGACGACCGCGGGGTGGTCGAGCCGGGCGGCGGCGCGGGCCTCGCGGCGCATGCGCTCGAAGGCGTTGGCACGCTCGCGTTCGGGAAGGTGGTCGGGGACGCGGGGCTCCTTGACGGCGACCTCGCGGTCCACCGTCTCGTCCTTGGCCCGCCACACGGTCCCCATGCCGCCGTACCCGAGCTTGGCGAGCAGCCGGTAGCGCCCGCCGATCAGCCGGCCGGCGCCGGGGTCCTGCGGCTGCCCGGGTGCGGTGCCTTGCGGTTGGCCAGGTGCGGTGCCCTGCGGTTGCCCGGGTGCAGTGCCCTGCGGTTGGCCAGGTGCGGTGCCCTGCGGTTGCCCGGGTGCCGTGCCGTGCGGCTGCCCGTCCCCGGCGCCCGGTGCGGGCGCGGCGTACGGGTTGTGCGGGTGGGGCACCCGCGCCTGCGGGTCCGGCGGTCGCAGGGCGAAAGTCGTCGGATCGTCTGCCCCGTGCTGGGCGCCCCCGTGGTTGCTCATGGGTCCATCCATATCGCGACCGCCTCCGCCGACTCCAGCAGGGGGCGCATCCGGTCACCGACCCGTGACCTACCGTGCGTGGAAACTGCCGACCGCGACGTCGAACTGCTCCTTGGCCTCGCGCACCCTGCCGACCGGCGCCGACACCCACACGTCGTACATCCGCCCGTCCTGCTCCCAGCACAGGTCGTAGGTGTGCCGCGGGCCCTCCGCCGCGCTGAAGCCGTCCCAGGTGAACTCCCACAGGGCGGCCGGGTGTCCGCGGTGGGTGGTGGCGGTGACCCGGCCGTCGTGGTAGCCGGGGTTGGTGTCCGGTCCCGCCGCGTCGGCGCGGCGCATCGCCGCGAGCGGGCCTCCGCCTCCCGGTTCGGTGACCTTGACGCCGAGACGGAAGGCCTCCCCGGGCGGCATGTAGAAGATCCGCTCGCCCTGAGGCTCGCGGGTGAAGCCGTCCGGTACGGCGACGGAGAAGCCGGCCGCGTCGTGGACCAGGTGGTAACCCGAGGGCGCGGTGGTGCCGTCGACGGCGGGCGGGGCGGTACGGGTGACGGTGACCGTGGAGACCGGGACGGGGAGCGAACCGGGCGGCGAACCGGGCGGTGGTGCCGGCGTGGTCGACGGGGAGGCGGTGCCGGCCGCGGTGCCGTCGGAGGTGTGCGGGGCCGGACTCGTCGGCGTACCGCCGCCGTTGTCGCCGCCCCGCATCAGCAGCGCCGCGGCGGACACGCCCGCCCCGGCCGTGGCGGCCACCAGCAACGCGGCGATCAGCACGTTCCGGGTGGGGTACCGGACGGAAGCCGGGGAGGCGTCCGCCGCCGGCGCCGGCCCGGGCGCGTGGGGCACGACGGGCACGCCGCGCTGCGTCGGCGTGCGGGGGACCGACGGCTGGGGTGTGCGGCCCGACTCCAGGAAGGCGCGCAGCATCCGCTCCGCCTCGGCCGCCGCCAGCCGCTGGGCCGGATCGCGCTCCAGCAGCCCGCGTACGACCGGCAGGATCGGCGCGGCCTGCGCGGGCGGCCGGATCTCGTCGAAGACGACCGCGTGCAGGATGCCGCCCAGCGAATCGCGCCGGAACGGCGACTTGCCGCTCAGGGCGGTGCACAGCAGCGCGCCGAGCGACCACAGGTCGGACTCCGGTCCGGTCCTGGCCCCGGACATCCGCTCCGGCGCGGTGTACTCGGGCGAGCCGACGAAGGACCCGGTCTCGGTGAGCGTGGTCGCGCCGGCCATCCGCGCGATGCCGAAGTCGGTGAGGACGATCCGGTCGGTGCCCGGCTCCACCAGGACGTTGGCCGGCTTGATGTCCCGGTGCAGGACACCGGCGGCGTGCGCCGTGCGCAGCGCGCTCAGCAGGGCGACGCCGATGCGTGCGCCCTCGGCGGCGTCCACCGGGCCGTGTGCGGCGATCCGGTCGGCCAGCGAGCCGCCGTCGATCAACTCCATGACGATGTACGGGCGTTCGTCCTCGACGACGACGTCGTGCACGACGACGATGTGCGGGTGCCGCAACTGGGCGACCGCGCGGGCCTCGCGCAGGGTGCGCTCCCGTTGGAGAGCGGCCTCCTCGGTGGACAGGGTCTCGTCGAACGCGAGTTCCTTGACCGCGACCCGCCGTTCGAGGAGTTGGTCGGTCGCCCGCCAGACGATGCCCATCCCCCCGCGTCCGAGCCTCGCCTCCAGGCGGTAACGGCCCGCGATGACACGGAAGTCGTCCCCCTCGATCCCCATACGCCCCATCATGCCGCATCCTCCGGCCGCCCTCCGGGACGACGACCGGCCAACGACGCGGCCCCCGGCCGGGGTCAGCCGGCGGTCGGCTGCCAGCTCTGGAGCACGGTCTGGAACTGCTGCCGCGTCCGCGTCCAGTCCTCCTCCGGCGCGGACATGTAGATCGCGTACTCGACGCCCTCGCGGGAGAAGTACGTCTCCTCGATGGCGTGGCGCGGGCCGGGGAACGGCGTGTCCTTCGCCAGGGCCGTCCAGCTGTACTCCCACAGGGAGCCCGGGCGGTCGCGGTAGGTGTTCGACTCCAGGCTCAGCCGCCGGTAGTCGACCAGCCTCTGGAGCTGCTCCTCCAGGTCGAGTTGGTGCTCGTGGCCGGTGGAGAAGTCCGGCGTGTCGTCCACGGCGACGCGGATGAAGTGCTTGCCGCCGTCGGGGGTGTAGTCGACCTGGTGGGTCGCCTCGTCGAACTCCTGCCGCTGCCAGCTCTTGTCGGGCACGGCGATGCTGAACCCGTAGGGGTCGTGGACGCGCACCCAGCCGTCCGGGAGTCCGCCCGCGGCGTCGGTGGTCGGGGAGGGCGTGGGGTCCGGCGGCGGCGACTGGGAGGTGCCGGAGTCCTGCCGCCGGTCCTGGTCCCACTTCTGCAGCATCAGGGCGGTGCCGCCGCCGACGAGCGCGGCGAGCGCCACGACCAGGATCAGGGTGCGCAGGCGGCGTCTGGGTACCGGGGCCGGGGGGTGCTGCTGCACGGGTCCGGCGGCCGTCTGCGGGGGCACCGGGTACGGCGTGGTGGCCGGCGGCCACGACCCCCCGGCGGGATGCGCGGCGGTCTCCGAGGGGAAGACGACCGCCTGCGTGGGCACGTACGCCTGCGCGCTGCTCGGCCTGCGGCCCTCGGCGGCCTCGGCGAGCATCTCCTCGGCCTGCGCCATCTGCGGCCGTTCGGCCGGGTCCTTGCGCAGCAGGGCGGTGATGACCGGGGCGAGCGGACCGGCGTGCCGCGGCTCGCGCGGCTCCTCGTCGACGACCGCCTGCATGGTGCTCAGCGGCGAGGTGCGGCGGAACGGCGACAGGCCCTCCACCGCCGTGTAGAGGGTGGCGCCCAGCGCCCACAGGTCGGAGGCCGGCCCCGGGTCGTGGCCGCGGACCCGCTCGGGGGCCAGGTAGTCGACCGAGCCGACGACCTCGCCGGTGCGGGTGATGGTGGTGTCGCCCTCTATCTGGGCTATGCCGAAGTCGGTGAGCAGGACGCGGCCGTCCTCGCCGAGGAGGACGTTGCCGGGCTTGACGTCGCGGTGCAGCACTCCGGCGGCGTGCGCGGCGCGCAGGGCGCGCAGCACCCACAGGCCGATCCGGGCGGCCTCCGCCGGGTCCATGCGGTCCCGATCCTTGAGCGCGTCCGCCAGCGAGCGGCCCTCGACCAGCTCCATCACGATCCACGGGCGGCCGTCGTGTTCCAGTACGTCGTGCACGGTCACGACGGCGGAGTGGTTGATCCGTGCCGCCGCGCGTGCCTCCGCCCGGGTGCGCGCCAGCAGGACCTCCTGGTCGCTCTCGGCGACGTAGAGCGCGGCGGTCAACTCCTTGATGGCGACTGCCCGGTGCAGCACCTCGTCGTGCGCGCGCCACACCCGGCCCATGCCGCCGCTGCCGATGGCGTCGGCGAGCCGGTAGCGGCCCGAGAGGAGCAGGCCCTGCATCTGATTCACGTTTCCCCGCAGTGGTCTTGACAGGCTCAGGGTATGGACCAGCACGCCTGCTGGGAACCGGCGGGGTCCCAGGAAAGCCTCACTGTGACGGTTGTCGCTCCCCGGAGTGTGTGGTTCGGGCGGTTCCGGCGGTTCGGGTGGTTCCGGCGCTTCAGCCGGTGTACCGGTACGTCGCCGAAGCCTGCTCGTACAGCGTGGTCACCCGGTCCCGCTGGGCCTCGGGCCCCCGTACCTGCAGCACGTGGTACTTGCCGTCGATCAGGGTGGCCAGGTTGCGCACGTACAGCTGCCGCCCGCTCGCGTCCGTCCAGGTGAACTGCCCCTCGGCCATGGTCCGTCCGCCGACCTGGGTGGTCCGCAGGCCCGTGGAGGTGGCCCAGCTGGAGTCCCGGTAGGCCTGCAACTCGCCCTCCTTCTCCCGCTGGTACGCCATCGGGTCGCTGCCGAACTCGGCCGCGGTGTCCCGTCCGGGCACCACGATCAGCTCGAACGCCCCCTGGGAATAGATGACTTGGCCCAGCCCGTTGCCGGGCGTACGGGCCCAGTCCTTGGCCACGGCGATCTGGAAACCGGCCGGATCCTCGCGCAGCGCGAAGCCGTCGGAGACGTCCGGCGCGGTCGTCTGCGCCTCGGCCGAACCGGCCGTCTTCGAAGGGCTGTCGTCCGCCGCGGGGGAGCCCTGGCCGGGTTGTGGGGCGCCGTTCCCGCCGTCGTCGCCCGAGTGCGCCGGGGCGGGGCTCGCCTCGCCGGCGGTTGCGGTGCGGTCGCCGCCCGCCGCGCCGTCGCGGTCTGCCTTCGGCATGAACAGCATCGCGTAGGCGACGGCTGCGGCCATCAGAAGGAGGATGAGCAGGAGCAGCGTACGGCCCAGGCGCCGCGGCGAACCCGTGTGCCGCTTGTGCCGTCCGTGCGGGGCGGGCAGCCCGGCGCGCCGCCTGCGCACCAGCTCGCCGCGGCGCCGTACGACGGGCAGCCTGCTGGGATCGGCGGGCGGGGCGGCGATGACGTGCGCGCCGGCCTCCGGCTCGGGCGCCGAGCGCACCAGCGAGCGCAGCCAGCCGCGCAGCTCCTCGAAGTCGATTCGCTCGGTGGGGTCCTGACGCAGCAGCGACTCCACGACCGGGCGCAACGGTCCGCACTCCTCCGCGTACGCGGGCGGCTCGGCGCACACCATCTGCACCAGCTCGGCGGTCGACTCCTCCGGGTAGGGCGCGTGGCCCTGCACGGATCTGAAGAGCAGTGCCCCCAGTGCCCACAGGTCGGTCGCCGGGCCGATGGGCGCGGCCAGCTGCCAGTTCTCGTGCACGGGCCCGGCCTGCTCCGGCGCCCACCGCTCGGTCACCGGCCCGACCACGGCCGTCCGAGCCTGCCGCGCCCGCTCGGCGGCCAGCGCGGTGGCGGGCCCCCGCCGCACGGGACCGCCGGCGGCGAGATCGCCCCAACGGGCCGGTACGCGCCCGGCATCATCCGCCGTCCCCGCGCCGGGCTCGGCCCTGCCTTGTGCGGGCACCACGTACCCCCCGCCCGAAGTGCCGTGACCGGCGACCGGGCCGCCGTGGCCCGAGCCCGCGATGCCGTGGTCCGGTGCCGGACCGGGGGTGGTTCCGGGTCCGAGGGCGGGCGTGGCTCCCAGTCCCGTGGTGCGGGCCGGGTGCGTGCCGGGCTCGTCGTCGGTGGGGCGGTCGGGGGACGCGGGCGGGAGCGCCGTGCTCGCTCCGGGGTGCGGGGCGGTGCCGTTCCGGGTGGGGGTCCGGACGCCGTACGGGTCGGCGATCTGGCCCGGAGGGGTGACGGTTCCGGCGGCCCGGGGCCCGCCCTCGACGGGTGTGCGGGCGCCGGGAAGTTCGGCGCGTGCGCTCTGCTGCGCCTCCTGCACCCGGGCGGCCGCCCGCGCGCCGGCGCGGTACGCGGCGATCGCCCCGGCCCGCGCCGCCCTGATGTCCCCGCCGGTCTGAGGCGTCCGCCGCGCGGGCGCGCCCGGCGCACCGGGCCCCGCGTCCGGGCCCGGCAGCGGCAGCGGCCCGGCCGTCCGCGCCTCGATCGCGGCCCGCCGCGCGGCCTCGGGATCCGCCGACGGAGTGCCGGCGCCGCCCCCGAAACCACCCGAGCCGCCCCCGAAACCGCCGAAGCCGCCCGTGACCTCGGTGGATCCGCCGAAGCCCGCCGCGCCGGCCGCACCGGCCGAGGCACCGAGGGCCGTGGAACCGCCCGGGGTGCCGGACACGCCGTCAGGATCGTCCTCGTCCCCGGTGTCCCCGGTGCCCCCGGTGTCCTGGACCGGGACCGGGTCGTACCCGCACAGGGCCTCCTCCGCCGCGCCGACCGCGAGGCCGGTCAGCATCACGCGGCCGTCGTCGCAGACGAGGACCGTGCGGGCGGTGATGTTGCGGTGCACCCAGCCGTGGGCGTGCAGCACGCGCAGCGCCGTGAGGATGTCGGAGGCGACCTCGGCCGCCCGGTACGGCGTCAGCGGCTTCTCGGCGAGCAGTGCGGCCAGCGGCCGCGCGGCGACCAGTTCACTGACGACCCACAGCGAGCCACCCTCCGCGAACACGTCGAAGACCTGGTCGAGCCGAGGATGGTCGGGGATCCGCGCCGCGGCCTGCGCGGCCTCGACCGCCCGCCGCACCGCCGGATCGGTGGGCCGCCGAGTCGCCCCACGGGCACCACGGGCCTCGCCCGCCGTACGCCCGATACGGGCCGGCCCCCGCCGGGAGGCTCCGTCGCGCGCGGTGAAACCGTCGGGCAGCCCGTCCGCGTCGAGCACCTCGGCCTCGACCACCTCCGGCAACGGCACCTGCCGGAGGAGGACTTCCTGCCCGCTGTAGGTGTCGAAGGCCCGGGTCTCGGTCAGTTCGTACTCGTCGGACGGAGGCAGCGGCAGGCGGTAGCGGTCGGCGAGAATCCGGCCCGCATAGTCGTCCACATTGCCTCCCCCGGCCGCACGGTCGGTCAATTCCGTTCGCCACGCGGCCCGTTCCCGGTGCTTACGGTCCGCAACCACTCACGATACGTGCCGGAGGCAACCCGCAAAGTCGGGATGACGGATCTCGCACGCCGAACCGTGAACCCCGGCGGCGGACGGCGGGACCGGTCCGCTCGCTACTTCTTGGGCTGGAAGGTCCCCGTCAGCGTCTTCCAGGTGCTCTTGCGCAGGTCGCTGTCCCACGTCGCGGCCTTCGCGCTGTACATCAGCGCGTGGCCGAGGTGGTCGTTCACCACGAACCCGCGGTCTATGGTGCGGTACTTGGTCGCGCCGTCGGCGTAGGTGAACTCCCAGTCGGCGGTGTTCCAGCCGCGGTACTCCACCTTCTCTATGCGCACCCGCTTGTACTGGGAGCGCACCATGTACTTCTCCTGGTTGGTCCAGTCGGTCACCGGGTCGCCCTTGGGCGTGGTCGTCCAGGCGACGAGCAGCCGCTGCCCGTCGGGGCCGGTGAAGCGGACCCCCGCGGAGTCGGTGCTCGCGTACTTCCAGCCCTCGGGCAGCCCGATGGAGAAGCCCTGAGCACCCTTGTACGTCGACGCCACGGCGGCACCGTCGTCGTCCCCGGACCTGTCCCCGCCGGAACCGGAACCCGAATCGGAACCGGAACCCGCGCCGGAGCCCTCGCCCGACTTCCCGGCGTCGGTGTCCGTGGCCGGTGTGCCGCCGGATCCGTCGGCCTCCGTCTCGGAGCCGGACCGGTCCCCGTCCGTGGCGGCCTCGCCGCTCGGGCCCTTCTTGGTGGAGGTGCCCGCGGACGAACCGGCGGTGGCGGCCGTGCGGCCGGCCGCGTTCTTGTCCTCGCCGCCCTTGTCGTCACCGCCGAGCGTGAAGGCGAGCACGGTGCCGATCACCGCGAGCACCACGACCACCGCGACGATCACCAGCGTCCGCCGCGGCACCACGTCGGTGAGCGACGCCCTGGGCGCCGGGCGCGGCGGCAGGTCCAGGTCCGGCGGGGTCATCACGGGCCACCCCGAACCGGACCGCCCCGCCTGCGCACCACCGGCACCGCTGCCCGAGGTGGACGCGGCCTTCGTCCCGGCCTCCGCCGGCTCCGTGCCGGCACCGCCCGCGGAGCCGGAGCCCGCCGGCCCCGTGCCCGCGGATGCCGAGCCGGAACCGGCCCCGGCTGCCGCCGAGGGGTTCGGCCCCGCCGTGGGCGCGGCCTTGCGCACCGAGCGCAGCGCCCCGCGCAGCCGATCTCCCGCCTCCTCGCCCCGCTTGCTCCCGGAGCCCGAACCGGAACGTCCGGAACCGCCCTTGCGGGAACGTCCGTCCGGCTGCGGGGGCAGCGGGACGACCTTGGTCGCGTCCGCGGGCGGCTCCGGCTCGGCGTCCTTCTGCTCGGGCGCGTTGACGACGGCGTTGAGCATGGCCCGGGCGCCCGCGTCGTCGAGCCGCTCGACGGGGTCCTTGTTGAGCAGGCCGTGGATGACGTCCCTGAGCGGGCCGGCGTTCCTGGGATCCTCCAGCGGTTCGGTCATCACCGCGGTCAGGGTGGCGATCGCCGAGCCCTTGTCGTACGGCGGCGTGCCCTCCACCGCCGCGTAGAGCAGGCCGCCGAGCGACCACAGGTCGGCCGCCGGTCCGGGCTTGTGCCCGCGGGCCCGCTCCGGGGAGATGTAGGAGGGGGCGCCGACGAGCATGCCGGTGGAGGTGATGGACGGGTCGCCCTCGACCTGCGCGATGCCGAAGTCGGTGAGGACGACCCGGCCGTCGTCGGCGATGAGCACGTTGGACGGCTTCACGTCACGGTGCAGGATGCCCTGGCCGTGCGCGGAGCGCAGCACGTCGAGGACCGCGAGCCCGACCTCGGCCGCCCGCCGCGGCTCCAGCAGCCCGTCCTCGCGGATGACTTCGGCGAGGGACTTGCCCTCGACGAGCTCCATGACGATCCACGGGCGGTCGTCCTCGTCGACCACGTCGAAGACGGTCACCGCGCTGGTGTCGCGGATGCGCGCGATCGCCTTGGCCTCGCGCAGCGTACGCGTGATCAGCCGCCGCTTCTCGTCCTCGTCGATGTTCGACGGGAACCGCAGCTCCTTGACGGCCACGGTCCGGCCCAGGGTCTCGTCCTCGGCCCGCCACACCGTGCCCATGCCGCCGCGGCCGAGTACCTTCCCCAGCCGGTAGCGCCCGGCGAGAAGACGCTCGCTCCTGTCCTGCAGAGAGTCCTGCAGAGAGTCCTGACGAGTGTCCTGACGGGGTGTGCCCGCCCGCTCCGCGTCCGACATGCGTCCCCTCATGCAACCCGCCCTGACAGAGCCTCCATTGTCTCTCACCCGACAAGCACGCGACGCCCAGGGGCCCCTGAAAACACCTCGGGGGCGGGACCGAACGGCTCGTGGTACGGGTGGGAATGACGGGCCGTGACAACAGGGAAGCCATGGGTGCCGACCCTTCGGGCCATTCCGGCCATAATCTGCGCCGGATCCTCCCGGCACGTGTCGTGCGTCTCGCGCGGGACGGCGGGCCGGGCCCCGGCCGGTTCACAACGGCACGATGTCCGGTGCTCCCAGCCGGGCCGCGTCGGCGGTCAGGTCGTCCGGCTGGCGCTGCGACTCCCGCTCGGCCTCCACCCGCTTCTCGTAGTGCTCGACCTCGCGTTCGATCTGGTCCTTGTCCCAGCCCAGCACCGGCGCCATCAGCTCGGCGGCCTCCCGGGCGCTGCGCGTGCCCCGGTCGAACGTCTCGATGGATATGCGCGTGCGCCGGGTCAGTACGTCGTCCAGGTGCCGGGCGCCCTCGTGGGAGGCGGCGTAGACGATCTCGGCGCGCAGATAGTCGTCGGCGGCCTTGAGGGGAGCGCCCAGCGCCGGGTCCTCGGCGACGAGGGCGAGCACCTCCCGGGCCGCCGACCCGAACCTCCTCAACAGGTGCTCCACGCGCACCACATGGAGGCCGGTCTCGGCGGCTATGCGCGCCCGCGCGTTCCACACGGCCGGGTAGCCCTCGGCGCCGAGCAGCGGGATCTCCTCGGTGACGCAGTCGGCGACGCGCATGTCGAGGCCGCGCACCGCCTCGTCGACGGCGTCCTTGGCCATCACCCGGTAGGTCGTGTACTTGCCGCCCGCGATCACGACGAGGCCGGGCACCGGATGGACCACGGTGTGCTCGCGCGACAACTTGCTGGTGGCGTCGGACTCGCCGGCCAGCAGCGGCCTCAGACCCGCGTACACGCCCTGCACGTCGTCGCGGCCGAGCGGCACCGCGAGCACCGAGTTGACGTGCTCCAGGAGATAGTCGATGTCGGCGCTGGAGGCGGCCGGATGCGCCTTGTCGAGGTCCCAGTCGGTGTCGGTGGTGCCCACGATCCAGTGCCGGCCCCAGGGGATCACGAAGAGCACGGACTTCTCGGTGCGCAGGATCAGCCCGGTGGTGGAGTTGATGCGGTCCTTGGGCACGACGAGGTGGATGCCCTTGGAGGCCCGGACGTGGAACTGACCGCGCTCCCCCACCATCGCCTGGGTGTCGTCGGTCCACACCCCGGTGGCGTTGACGATCTGCTTGGCGCGGATCTCGTACTCTCCGCCGCCCTCCACGTCCCGTACCCGCGCGCCGACGACCCGCTCTCCCTCGCGCAGGAATCCGGTGACCCGGGCGCGGTTGGCGGCCTTCGCGCCGTACGAGACCGCCGTTCGCACCAGGGTGGCGACGAAGCGGGCGTCGTCCATCTGGGCGTCGTAGTACTGAAGGGCGCCGACCAGGGCGTCCTTGCGCAGGCAGGGAGCCACCCGCAGGGCGTGACGGCGGGTCAGGTGACGGTGCAGCGGCAGTCCCCGGCCGTGGCCGCGGGCCATCGACATGGCGTCGTACAGGGCGACGCCGGACCCGGCGTACAGACGCTCCCAGCCCTGGTGCTGGAGCGGGTAGAGGAACGGCACCGGGCGGACCAGGTGGGGGGCGAGGCGTTCGAGCAGCAGGCCGCGCTCCTTCAGCGCCTCCCGGACCAGCGCGAAGTCGAGCATCTCCAGATAGCGCAGTCCGCCGTGTATCAGCTTGCTGGAGCGGCTCGACGTGCCCGACGCCCAGTCACGCGCCTCCACTATGCCGGTGGCCAGGCCGCGGGTGACGGCGTCCAGAGCGGTGCCGGCGCCGACCACGCCTCCGCCCACGACCAGGATGTCCAGCTCCCGCTCGGCCATTCCCGCCAGTGCCTCGGCGCGCTGCGCCGGCCCCAGTGTCGCTGTCCTCACCGCTGCCTCCCGCTGTCGGTCGCGCCGGCCACACCCGTCGGGCGAAGCCCGTTCCCATCCCCCATGCCTCTAGCGTGTCCCCCCGCCTCCTGCCCATGCCCAAATTCTGACCGGGTTGCCCGCCTTCAGCCACCAGTCACCCCCAGCCTGTGGACAACTCCGCGGGCGCACTGAGAAACACGCTGGTCAATCCCGCATAACGGTCATATTTACTCCTAGTCTGACATTGCGCTCGCTCGTCTTGCCCACAGGACTTGCGTGCCCGCCACGCCTCGGTTACCGGGAAGGACCGCCCACGCCATGCCCGCAGATCTCGCCGTCATCGGACTCGGCCCGCTCGGACTGCCCCTGGCCCAGGCCGCCGTCTCCGCCGGCATCCCCACCCTCGGGTACCGCACCGGGAACGAGTCCGGCTCCCTCAGCCCCGCCGAACTGCGCCGGATGCTCGCGGAGGGCTTCCGGCCCGCCACCAACCCGGCCGAACTGGGCCGGGTGCGCACGGCGGTGATCTGCGCGCCGACCCCGCGGGGCGCGGACGGCGGGATCGACCTGAGCCAGGTGGAGGCCGGCGCCCGCGCGCTCGCCGGGCAGCTGCGCCCGCACACCACCGTGATCCTGGAGTCGCCCGCGCACCCCGGGACGACGGAGGAGTTCCTGCTCCCGCTGCTGGAGAAGGGCTCGGGGCTGCGGGCGGGCCGCGACTTCCACCTCGCCTACTCGCCCAGCCGCGTCGACCCCGGCAACCGCGGGATCACCCCGGCCAACACGCCCAAGGTGATCGGCGGCCTCACCCCGGCCTGCACCGAGTCGGCCGCGGCCTTCTACGGGCGGCTGACCGACAAGGTGGTGCGCGCACGAGGGTTGAGGGAGGCGGAGACGGTCCAGCTCCTGGAGACCAACTACCGGCACGTCAACATCGCCCTGGTCAACGAGATGGCCGTGCTCTGCCACGACCTGGGCGTCGACCTGTGGGACGTCCTGCGCTGCGCGGAGACCAAGCCGTACGGCTTCCAGGCCTTCCGCCCCGGCCCCGGCGTCGGCGGCCACGGCCTCCCGCAGGACCTGGCCGGCCACGCGGGCTGCGGGCTGCGCATGGTGGAACTCGCCGAGCAGGTCAACGGCCGCATGCCGCGCTACGTCGTCCAGCGCGCCGCGGCCCTGCTGAACGAGCACGGCAAGTCGGCGCGGGGCGCCCGGGTCCTGCTGCTCGGCGTCACGTACAAGGCCGACCTCGCCGACCTCCAGGGCACGCCGGCCGAGGAGATCGCCGTCCGGCTGACGGGCCTCGGCGCCTCGGTCAGCTACCACGACCCGTACGTGCCCGCGTGGAGCGTCCGTGACCGGCCCGTGCCCCGCGCGGACGGCCTGTACGAGGCGGTGGCCGGCGCCGACCTGACGATCCTGCTCCAGCAGCACCGCACATACGACCTTCAGGGCCTGTCGGTGAAGGCGCAGCTGCTGTTGGACACGCGGGGGGCCGCGCCCACGGGGGCGGCGCATCGGTTGTGAAAGGGGCGCGCGCGGGTGCTTCGGCCCCGGCGGCTGGTGGCGTGCCCTCCGCCGGTACCGTACGAAACCGGTGGCTGCTTACAAATGGGTGGAGCCCACCGCAGTGGCCTCTGCGGCAGGCTCCTGACCGCCAAGCGGAGTGTCCACCCCTGTTCTCTGTAGGGGTGGCCGCTCAGCGGCCGTGAATCCGCAAGACCCGCCTCCTCCGGAACTTCACCGGCCGAAGCCGGAAGCCGTCCCAGCGGGTGGGCTTGCGGTGACGGCCCACGGGCGCGCCCCCGTCTCGCAATACGCGCCCTCACCTGCGCGGACGCCCGGCACGTGCGAAGGGGCCCGGGCGCCCGCGTGAGCGGGTGACCGGGCCCCTGGCGTGGGCCGTGGACGCGGTTGGGCTACCGCTTGTGCTGCGAATCCCCCACCGTCACCTCGACCCGCTGGAACTCCTTGAGCTCGCTGTAGCCGGTCGTGGCCATGGCGCGGCGCAGGGCGCCGAAGAAGTTCATGGAGCCGTCGGGGGTGTGCGAGGGACCCGTCAGGACCTCCTCGATCGTGCCCACCGTGCCCAGGTCGACCTTCTTGCCGCGCGGCAGTTCCTCGTTGACGGCCTCCATGCCCCAGTGGTGGCCCTTGCCGGGCGCGTCGGTGGCGCGGGCCAGCGGGGAGCCCATCATCACGGAGTCGGCGCCGCAGGCGATCGCCTTGGGCAGGTCGCCGGACCAGCCGACGCCGCCGTCCGCGATCACGTGCACGTACCGGCCGCCGGACTCGTCCATGTAGTCGCGGCGGGCGGCGGCCACGTCGGCGACCGCGGTGGCCATCGGGACCTGGATGCCGAGCACGTTGCGCGTGGTGTGCGCGGCGCCGCCGCCGAAGCCGACCAGGACACCGGCCGCGCCGGTGCGCATCAGGTGCAGGGCCGCGGTGTAGGTGGCGCAGCCGCCGACGATCACCGGGACGTCGAGCTCGTAGATGAACTGCTTGAGGTTCAGCGGCTCGTGCGAGGACGACACGTGCTCCGCCGAGACCGTCGTGCCGCGGATGACGAAGATGTCCACGCCCGCGTCGACGACGGCCTTGGAGAACTGGGCGGTGCGCTGCGGGGAGAGGGCGGCGGCGGTGACCACGCCCGAGTCGCGCACCTGCTTGATCCGCGCGCCGATCAGCTCCTCCTTGATGGGAGCGGCGTAGATCTCCTGAAGGCGGCGGGTCGCGGCTCCGGCGGGCAGCTCGGCGATCTCGTCGAGCAGCGGCTGCGGGTCCTCGTACCGCGTCCACAGGCCCTCGAGGTTGAGTACGCCCAGTCCGCCCAGCTCGCCGATGTGGATGGCCGTGGCCGGGGAGACGACCGAGTCCATGGGGGCGGCCAGGAAGGGCAGCTCGAAGCGGTAGGCGTCGATCTGCCAGGCGATGGAGACCTCCTTCGGGTCCCGCGTACGGCGGCTGGGGACGACGGCGATGTCGTCGAAGGCGTACGCCCGGCGGCCGCGCTTGCCGCGCCCGATCTCGATCTCAGTCACGTCTGTGGCCTTTCCCTGATGCGTTGCAGCGTCTTCCAGTATCGCCGACACCCACGACAAGGGCGGCCCTGGATGCTCCGGGGCCGCCCTGCACACGCCTCACGCGTGCGCGTGCGTCACTGCTCGCCGCTACTTCTTGCTGCTGTAGTTCGGAGCCTCGACCGTCATCTGGATGTCGTGCGGGTGGGACTCCTTCAGACCCGCCGAGGTGATCCGCACGAACCGGCCGTTCGCCTGGAGCTCGGGGACGGTCCTGCCGCCGACGTAGAACATCGACTGGCGCAGGCCGCCGACCAGCTGGTGGACGACGGAGGACAGCGGGCCGCGGTAGGGCACCTGGCCCTCGATGCCCTCGGGGATCAGCTGCTCGTCGGAGGCGACGCCCTCCTGGAAGTAGCGGTCCTTGGAGAAGGACTTGCGGTCGCCGCGGGACTGCATGGCGCCCAGCGAGCCCATGCCGCGGTACGACTTGAACTGCTTGCCGTTGATGAACAGCAGCTCGCCCGGGGACTCCTCGCAGCCGGCCAGCAGCGAGCCCAGCATCACCGTGTCGGCGCCCGCGACCAGGGCCTTGGCGATGTCGCCGGAGTACTGGAGGCCGCCGTCGCCGATGACCGGGATGCCGGCCTCCCGGGCCGCCAGCGAGGCCTCGTAGATGGCGGTGACCTGCGGGACGCCGATGCCGGCGACCACGCGGGTGGTGCAGATGGAGCCCGGGCCCACACCGACCTTGATGCCGTCGGCGCCCGCGTCGACGAGGGACTGGGCGCCGTCGCGGGTGGCGATGTTGCCGCCGATGACGTCGACGCCGGACGAGTTCGACTTGATCTTGGAGATCATGTCGCCGACCAGCCGGGAGTGCCCGTGCGCGGTGTCGACGACGATGAAGTCGACGCCCGCCTCGATCAGGGCCTGGGCGCGTTCGAAGGAGTCACCGGCCACGCCGACCGCCGCGCCGACCAGCAGCCGGCCCTTGGTGTCCTTGGCCGCGTTGGGGTACTGCTCCGCCTTGACGAAGTCCTTGACCGTGATCAGGCCCTTGATGATGCCCGCGTCGTCGACCAGCGGCAGCTTCTCGATCTTGTGGCGGCGCAGCAGCTGCATGGCGTCCGCGCGGGAGATGCCCACCTTGCCGGTGACCAGCGGCATCGGCGTCATGACCTCGCTGACCCGGCGCGAGCGGTCCGGCTCGAAGGCCATGTCGCGGTTGGTGACGATGCCGAGCAGCTTCCCGGCGGGGTCGGTGACGGGGACGCCGCTGATGCGGAACTTGGCGCACAGCGCGTCGGCCTCGGCGAGCGTGGCCTCCGGGTGGATGGTGATGGGGTTGGCCACCATGCCGGACTCGGAGCGCTTGACGAGGTCGACCTGGTTGGCCTGGTCCTCGATGGACAGGTTGCGGTGCAGCACGCCGACGCCGCCCTGGCGGGCCATCGCGATCGCCATGCGCGATTCGGTCACCTTGTCCATGGCGGCGGACAGCAGCGGGATGTTGACCCGCACGTTCCTGGAGACGTACGAGGCGGTGTCGATCTCGTCGGGCGCCATGTCCGACGCGCCCGGCAGCAGCAGCACGTCGTCGTAGGTCAGCCCGAGTGTCGCGAATTTCTCGGGCACTCCGTCGACGTTGGCAGTCATGACACCTTCCCCAAATGGCCTTGATCGGTGCGGATGTCCATGCTAACGGGAAGCGCGGCTCTCTCATTCCACGGTTCCGGGAGGCCCCGCTCTTCGTATGTTCGTACGGAACCGCCCGGGTGCGCGTTCATCCGGAGCCGTGCGTGCGGGGCGGGACCGCCGCCTACTGTTCGGCCAGGGCGCGCAGCCGGCTGAGTGCCCGGTGCTGGGCCACCCGGACCGCGCCTGGTGACATTCCCAACATCTGTCCCGTTTCCTCCGCGGTCAACCCCACCGCGATGCGCAGCAGCAGCAGCTCGCGCTGGTTCTCCGGAAGGCTGGCCAGCAGCTTCTTGGCCCACTCGGCGTCGCTGCTGAGCAGGGCGCGCTCCTCGGGGCCGAGGGAGTCGTCCGGACGCTCGGGCATCTCGTCCGAGGGCACGGCCGTCGAGCCCGGGTGCCGCATGGCGGCGCGCTGGAGGTCGGCGACCTTGTGGGCGGCGATGGCGAAGACGAAGGCCTCGAAGGGACGCCCGGTGTCCTTGTAGCGCGGCAGGGCCAGCAGGACCGCGACGCAGACCTCCTGGGCCAGGTCCTCGACGAAATGCCGGGCGTCGCCCGGGAGCCGGGACAGCCGGGTGCGGCAGTAGCGCAGCGCCAGCGGATGCACACGGGCGAGCAGATCGTGTGTGGCCTGCTCGTCGCCGTCGACGGCGCGGTGGACGAGCGCACCGATCGCCCCTTGGGCAAGTGCCGCCTGGTCGTCGCGCATCGGTCCATGGTGCCTTGACGTCGTCCGTTCCGTGGCACCGCCTTCGTGGTTGTGCACCGAAGCGTTATGAGCAGGTGCGCCGAAGCTCATCCCCTGCGCCCTCCCCTTCCGCTCGACCAACTCGTCCGCGAGGAACTCCACACCCTCAAGGATGCGTCATCCGCGGCGAAACGAGCAGCAGGCACCCGGCGGGGCGCTTTGCCACCGGCGTCCGCGGTGCGGTATGGCACGTCGTCCGCGGTCCGGGCCCACGACCTCACCGGGCCGCGGCGGCCGCCGGCCGCCTCCCGGCCGCCCGGGACCGGGGAGCCCGGGGAGCGGAGCCCTTGTGGAGACGTACGAGCGGCACGGCCGCGCGACCGGCAGACCGGACGCCCCCCACGCTCGTTGCCGTGCGTGGGGATGGCGTCGCGTGCCGGTACGCCGGATCGGGGCGATCCGACCGGGATCCGCACGGGTCCTAGCGGACCAGGCCCCAGCGGAAACCGAGGGCCACCGCGTGCGCGCGGTCCGAGGCGCCGAGCTTCTTGAACAGCCGGCGGGCGTGGGTCTTGACCGTGTCCTCGGAGAGGAACAGCTCGCGGCCGATCTCCGCGTTCGAGCGGCCGTGGCTCATGCCCTCCAGGACCTGGATCTCCCGCGCGGTGAGCGTGGGCGCGGCGCCCATCTCGGCCGAGCGCAGCCGGCGCGGCGCCAGCCGCCAGGTGGGGTCGGCGAGGGCCTGCGTCACCGTGGCCCGCAGCTCCGCGCGGGAGGCGTCCTTGTGCAGGTACCCGCGCGCCCCGGCGGCCACGGCGAGCGCCACGCCGTCGAGGTCCTCGGCGACGGTGAGCATGATGATGCGCGCGCCGGGGTCCGCGGAGAGCAGGCGCCGGACGGTCTCGACGCCGCCCAGTCCGGGCATGCGCACGTCCATGAGAATGAGGTCGGAGCGGTCGGCGCCCCAGCGGCGGAGGACTTCCTCGCCGTTGGCCGCCGTCGTCACGCGCTCGACGCCGGGCACGGTCGCGACCGCGCGGCGCAGCGCCTCTCGAGCAAGCGGGGAGTCGTCGCAGACGAGGACGGATGTCATGGCCGTCCTCCGCAGCTGATGCGCGTCACCTTGAGCCTCCAGGCTGGTACGGAATCGTCACCTGTGCGGTCGACCGTCTCGGACGCCCGCCCGAGCGCTTGTGTTCTCAACCGCCTCCGCACTCTCAACGACGGTCACTCGAAAGAGTTACGGGGCTGTACGCCGTCTTCGGCACTCTACGTGAGGGAACGGACACAGAGCAGACATGAACGTCAGACCCTCAACTTTTCATCACAAGCTATGCCCCATTTAGCCCCTTTTCTTCCCGTTTCTAGGTGTCTGGAGCTAGATTCGCAATGAGTCATATTTTCATCTCCTTAGATCGGAGATGTACGGTCGTTGGCACCGTATCCGCCACGAACGGCTACAAGGGGTCACGTAATGGCAGATTTCTCCCGCCTTCCCGGACCGAACGCGGACCTGTGGGACTGGCAGTTGCTGGCTGCCTGCCGCGGGGTCGACAGCTCGCTCTTCTTCCATCCCGAGGGTGAGCGCGGGGCGGCTCGGAGTGCTCGAGAGAACTCGGCCAAGGAGGTCTGCATGAGGTGCCCGGTCCGTGCGGAGTGCGCGGCACACGCCCTGGCGGTGCGCGAGCCGTACGGAGTGTGGGGAGGCCTGACCGAGGACGAGCGCGAAGAGCTCATGGGGCGGGCACGGAACCGGCTGGTGTCGGCGTCGACGACCAGCGGGGACCCCGCCTCCGACAACTGAAGGAACGTTTCTTCTTATCCGGTCGCGTTGAGCCGCAGGGCACGCGCCACGCGTGCCCTCGCGATACCCGATCCCCTTGTGCCGGCTTGTGTCAGCGGGCCCCGGCCCGCACCAGTTCCTCCAGCGTCGCCGCCACCGCCGGTACCTGTGCCAGGTCGGGCAGGGTGAGGGCGACGATCTCCCGCCGAACCGCCGGTTCCAGCTCCACGGTGCGCGCGCCCCTCGGCCGTACCGACTCGACCGCGAGCTGGGGCAGGACCGCGACCCCCAGTCCCGCGCCCACCAGGCCCACCACCGCCGGGTAGTCGTCGGTCGCGAAGTCGATGCGGGGCGTGAAGCCGGCACCCTCGCACACCTGGACCAGCTGGCCGCGGCAGCGCGGGCAGCCCGCGATCCACGGATCGCCCGCGAGTTCGCCGATGGCGACGGATCCCGCGCGGGCCAGCCGGTGCCGCTCGGGCACCAGTCCCACGAGCCGGTCGGTCAGCAGCGGCCGTACGACCAGGTCCTCCCACTCCCCGGCGCCCTCCCCCGCGCCCGCGGCCCCCTCGTAGCGGAAGGCGAGCGCCACGTCGCAGTCGCCCTGGCGCAGCAGTTCGACGGACCTCGGCGGTTCGGCCTCCTCCAGGGACACGCGGGTGCCGGGGTGCGCGGCGCGCAGCGCGGCGAGCGCGGTGGGCACGAGCGTGGAACTTCCGCTGGGGAAGGAGACGAGCCGTACCCGCCCGGCCCGCAGCCCGGCGATGGCGGCGATCTCCTCCTCGGCCGCGGTGAGCCCGGCGAGGATGCCCGTGGCGTGCCGGACGAGCGCCTCGCCTGCCTGGGTCAGGCGCATCTCGCGGCCGGCCCTGATCAGCAGCGGGGTGCCGACGGCCGCCTCGAGTGCCTTCATCTGCTGGCTGACGGCGGGCTGGGTGCAGCCCAGTTCGCGCCCCGCCGCGGAGAAGGAGCCGGTGGTGGCCACGGCGCGCAGCACACGGAGATGACGAGCCTCGATCACACCACCGAGCATAAGTGAAACTTGGGCGAGCGGCGGATTATCGCGTCGACACTTTGACCATCCCTCGCCTACCGTGCCCGCATGAAGCTACTGTCAGTGAACCTGGGCCGCCCGGAGGCCGTGCCGTACACCGACCAGCCGGAAGGCGTGACCGGCATCGGCAAGCGGCCGGTGGACGGGCCGGTCGAGGTGGCGGCGCCCGGGCCGAAGGGCGTCGGCGCGAGCGGGCTGGCCGGGGACGCGGTGTGCGACACGCGGCACCACGGCGGCGACGACCAGGCGGTGTACGCGGTGGCGCGCGAGGACCTCGACGAATGGGAGCGCGAGCTGGGCCGGACGCTGGCCAACGGCGCCTTCGGCGAGAACCTCACCACGCTCGGCCTGGACATCACCGGCGCGCGGATCGGCGAGCGCTGGCGCATCGGCTCGCCGCTCGGCCCCTCGGTGCTCCTGGAGATCACCAGCGGACGGATTCCCTGCCGGACCTTCCAGGGCCATCTGGGTGAGAAGGGGTGGGTGAAGCGGTTCACGCGCAGGGCGGCGCCGGGCGCGTATCTGCGGGTGCTCGAAGCCGGTGAGATCCGGGCGGGCGACCCCGTCGAGATCGTGCACCGTCCGGACCACGACGTGACCGTGGGCCTGGAGTTCCGGGCCATGACGACCGAGCGCCCGCTGCTGCCCCGACTGCTCGTGGCGGGTACCGCGCTGCGCGCGGAGACGCTGGCGGCGGCCCGGAAGTACGCGCGCGAACAAGGGGACTGACCGGCCGTCATCGCCCCGCCTGCGCATGGACGGACAGGTGGACGGACACGTGGGCATCACCGATCGGGAGGGCCTGTGCAGAGATCGGGACAACGCGCCGGGGACCACTAATCTTTCGGCATGACAACGGCTCTGATTACGGGATCGA
Source organism: Streptomyces sp. NPDC001204 (assembly GCF_053598035.1). Taxonomy (NCBI): domain Bacteria; kingdom Bacillati; phylum Actinomycetota; class Actinomycetes; order Kitasatosporales; family Streptomycetaceae; genus Streptomyces; species Streptomyces sp. NPDC001204. The sequence goes on from NZ_JBSFJL010000036.1 coordinate 57,712, forward strand.
CCGCGGGCATCGGCGCCGCCTTCGCGCGGCGGCTGGCGGCCGACGGGCACAACCTGGTGCTGGTGGCGCGCGACACCGCGCGCCTGACGGAGCAGGCCACCGAACTGCACGACCGGCACGGCATCGAGGCGGAGGTCCTGACGGCCGACCTGGCGACGGACACGGGCATCGAGGCGGTCGCCGCCCGGCTGGGCGACCGCAAGGACCCCGTCGACCTGCTGGTCAACAACGCGGGTTTCGGGAACAAGGGCCGTTTCCTGGACGTGTCGATGACCGACGAGCTCAGGATGATCAAGGTGCACGTCGAGGCGGTGCTGCGGCTGACGTCGGCGGCGACCGCGGCGATGCGCGAGCGCGGCCGGGGCGGGGTCGTGAACGTGGCCTCGGTGGCCGCGTTCGTGCCGCGCGGCACGTACGGCGCGTCGAAGGCGTGGGTCGTGCAGTTCACCCAGGGCGCGGCGCGCGATCTGGCCGGCAGCGGCGTGCGGCTGATGGCGCTGTGCCCCGGATTCGTGCGCACCGAGTTCCACCAGCGGGCCGGCATGGGCACGGACAACATCCCGAACTGGATGTGGCTGGACGCGGACAAGCTGGTCGCGGCGGCCCTGACCGATCTGGCCCACGGCAAGACCCTGTCCATCCCGGACCCCCGGTACAAGGCGCTGATGGGCCTGGTGAAGGTGACGCCGCGCGGCCTGCTGGGCGGGATCACCTCGAAGACGGGCCGCAAGTACGGCCCGCAGTGACGTCACGGAAGTGACGTGAGGTGACGTACGGAAGTGGCGGCGGCGCCCCGGTGGGAAAATGGGCTTCTCGGACATCACGAACATCCTTCCTTCCCGGACATCCTTGACGGAGAGCCGGACCAGGCCGGGGGACCGGAGGCGCGTCATGACCTTCGTACAGCTCATCGACTGCAGGACCAGCCGGTTCGAGGAGATGAACCGGCTGCTGGACAGCTGGGTCGAGAAGACCGGGGGCAGGCGGACCGCGACGCACGCGGTCGTCGGCAAGGACCGGTCGGACGGAGCCCACGTCGTCGAGCTGGTGGAGTTCCCGTCGTACGAGGAGGCGATGCGGAGCTCGAACCTGCCGGAGACCGACGAGATCTTCCGGGACCTGGTCGCGCTCTGCGACGGAACCCCCACCTTCACGGACCTGGACGTCGTCCGGGACGAGCAGCTCTGCGAGACCGCCGTGCGCCGGTTCTACGGCACCCTCACGACCGCCGGTGAGCTGCCGCCGCTCAACGACCTGATCGACGAGGACTGCCACAGCCACGACCCCGTCAACCCCCAGGTCACCATCGGCCTGGACGCCATCCGCCGCGACTTCCGCATGTGGCGCGACGCCTTCGACGCCTCCTTCACGGTCGAGGACCTGATGGCGCAGGGCAACCGGGTCTGCGCCCGCTGGAGCTGGACCGCCACGCACAAGGGCGAGTTCCTCGGCATCGCGCCCACCGGCAGGCGGGTCACCATGACCGGCATGACGGTCTTCCGCTTCGGCGGCAACGGCAGGATCGCCGAGCTGTGGTGGCAGCACGACCAGTTGGGACTGCTGCAACAGCTGGGGGCGCTGGACGAGTTGGAGCAGTAGCGCGACTCACCGGGTGGCGCGGAAGCGGACGGCGGCGCCCGGAGGGATCTGTCCGGCCAGGGGCAGGTCGGCGGCGTCGACGACCGCGATGACCGGGTAGCCGCCGGTGACGGGGTGGTCGGTGAGGAACAGCACCGGTCTGCCGTTCGGCGGGACCTGGAGGGCGCCCGGCACCATGCCCTCGGCCGGGAGTTCCCCGTCACGGACACGCGTCAGGGCGGGGCCGTCGAGCCGGATGCCGATCCGGTTGCTGCGGCTGGTCGCCTCCCAGCGGGCGCCGAGCAGCGCCGCGTACGAGCCGTCGTCGAACCAGTCGTCGCGCGGCCCGCGCACCACGCGCAGCGTGAACTCGCGCGGCGGCGCCGTGCGCGGCGCTAGGTCCACGCCCGGCAAGGGGAGCACGGGGCGGCCGACCGGCAGCCGGTCGCCGGTGCGCAGGGGCGGGAGGCCGATGCCGGAGAGCAGGTCGGTGGAGCGGGAGCCCAGCAGCAGCGGCGTGTCGAGCCCGCCGCGCACGGCGAGGTACGTCCGCAGCCCCGAGCCGGGCGCGCCCAGGTGCAGCGTCTGACCGTCGTGCAGCGGGAACGGCGCGTCGACCGGGACGGACCGGCCGTCGACGGTGGCCGGGCACGGCGCCCCCGTCAGGGCCGCGTACAGCACCGACGGCGCCCCCGACGGCGTACGACAGTGCACGCGCACCCGCAGTCCGCCGAAGGTGGTCTCGATTCCGGCCGCGTTCTGGGGATTGCCCAGGAGCCGGTTGGCGAGCGCCAGCGAGTCCCGGTCGGCGGCACCGGAACCCGGAACCCCGAGGTGGGCCCAGCCGGGCCGGCCCAGATCCTGGACCGTGGCAAGCGGCCCGGGCGCCAGGACCTCCAGGCAGGAACCGGTCGCCGGGGCGACCGCAGTTGGGGCGGTCGCCGCCGGGGCGCTCGTGGCCGGGGCGCTCACCGTCGGAGCGGTCTCCGCCGGGGCGCTCGCCGTCGGGGCGGTCGCCGTCGGGGCGGTCTCCGTCGAGGGGCTCGCGGCCGGGTCGATCGCCGCCGGAGCGATCGCCGCCGGGACACTCCCCGCCGCAGCGCTCGTAGCCGGGGCGCTCGCCGTCGGGGCGGTCGCCGTCGGGGCGGTCTCCGTCGGGGCGGTCTCCGTCGAGGGGCTCGCGGCCGGGTCGATCGCCGCCGGAGCGATCGCCGCCGGGACACTCCCCGCCGCAGCGCTCGTAGCC
>NZ_JBSFJL010000036.1:60633-97237 GCF_053598035.1 Streptomyces sp. NPDC001204
CCGGGGTGCTCGCCGTCGGGGCGGTCTCTGTCAAAGCGTTCGCGGCCGGGGCAATAGTGGCCGGGGCGCTTGCCGCCGCCGCGGTCGGCACCGGGGCGCTCGCGGCCGGACCACTCACCTCCAGAGCGCTCATGCCCGGGGCGCTCGCCGCCGGAGCGGTCTCCGTCGGGGCGGCCTCTGCCGGAACACTCGCCGCCGCAGCGGTCGTGGCCGGAGCGCTCGCCGTCGAGACGGTCTCCGCCGGGGCGCTCGTAGCCGGGGTGCTCGCCGTCGGGGCGATCTCCGCCGAGGGACTCGCGGCCGGAAGACTAACCGCCGCAGCGGTCGTGGCCAGGGCGCTCGTCATCGGAGCAGTCTCCGTCGAGGCGGTATCCGCCGGGGCGCTCGTAGCCGGAGCGCTCACCGCCGGGACACTCGCCGCCGGGGCGATCGCCGCCGGGGTGGCGGTCGTTGTCTTCGCTGCGGGCGTCGTCATCCTGGCTCCTCGGGAACGAAGCGGACGTGGCTGCCGGGGGCCAGTAGCGCCGGCGGGTCGCGCCGCTCGTTCCACAGCACGGCGTCCGTGGTGCCGAGCAGCTGCCAGCCGCCTGGCGAGGAGCGCGGGTAGACCCCCGTGAAACCGCCGGCGACGGCGACCGAGCCCGCCGGCACCGCGGTGCGCGGCTCGGACCGGCGCGGCAGCCGCAGCAGCGGATCGGTGCCCGTGAGGTAGCCGAAGCCCGGGACGAAGCCCGCGAAGGCGACCGTGTAGAGGGGTGCGGTGTGCCGGGCGATCACCTCGCCCACGCCCAGGCCCGTCGACTCGGCCACGTGGGACAGGTCCTCGCCGTCGTAGCGGACGGCGAGCGTGACGATCCGTTCACCGACCGGCTCGGCGGACGCAGGGGTGCCGGGGGCAGGCTGCCCGGCCGGGCCGAGAGCCGCCGCGTGCTCCGCCACGGCCGCGGCCACGGCCGGGTGGGCGGTGACCGCGGGATCGTAGGTGACGAGCAGCGTGCGGGCGGCCGCGACCAGTTCCCGGACGCCGCGCGGGCGGTCCGCCTCCAGCGCGCCGCGCAGTGCCAGCACCTGCTCCAGGCCGTCGGCCTCGACGAGCAGGGCGTGGCTGCCGGCTCGGCGGATCCCGACGCTCACGCCGGCACCGTCAGGGACTTCGGCACGGCGAACGACGTCGGGGCGAGACCGGCCCGCTCCAGCTCCTCACGCAGCCTGCGCGCGATCGCGACCGCGTCTGCCGTGTCGCCGTGCACGCACAACGACCGTACGGACAGCGGAACGTCGCTGCCGTCCACGGCCTCCACCACGCCCTCGGTCACCATGCGCAGGCAGCGCCGCACGATCATCTCCGGGTCGTGCAGCACCGCGCCGGGTTCGCGGCGCGGGACCAGGGTGCCCGCGGGGGTGTACGCCCGGTCCGCGAACGCCTCGTGGACCGGGGTGAGCCCGGCCGCGGCGGCGGTGCGCAGCCACACGCTGCCGGGCAGGCCCAGCACCGGAAGCTCCGGGTCGTAGCGGCGCACCGCCTCCGCGACGGCGGCGGCCTGCGCCTCGTGGTGGACGATCGCGTTGTAGAGGGCGCCGTGCGGCTTGACGTAGGCGACACGGGTGCCGGCGAGGCGGGCGAAGCCGTCGAGCGCGGCGATCTGGTAGACGACGTCGTTGACCAGCTCGGCGGGGTCGACGTCGATGAAGCGGCGCCCGAAGCCCGCCAGGTCCCGGTAGCCCACCTGGGCGCCGATGGCGACGCCGCGCTCGGCGGCCCGCTCGCACGTCCGGCGCATCACGGTCGGATCGCCGGCGTGGAAGCCGCAGGCCACGTTCGCGCTGGTGACGAGGGACAGCAGCGCGTCGTCGTCACCGAGCCGCCACTGCCCGAAGCCCTCGCCGAGGTCACTGTTGAGATCGATCATGAACGCTCCGCAGCTCGGTTCTGCCACTCGGGACGGGTCATGCCGTGCGGGTCGCGGTGCCCGGCGTCACCGCCCCTGCCCCACCGGGCCCTCGCTCGTCCCGCATCATGCCGCAGGCCACCGGCAGCGGGGCCGACGACGACGGTGCCCGGCGCCCCCGTAGGGGTGCCGGGCACCGGTGGTTCGGTTCAGCTCAGCGGAGTGCTCAGTGGGCGTGGCCGTGGCCGTGGCCCGCGGCGGCCGGCTCTTCCTCTTCCTTCTTCTCGACGACCAGGGTCTCGGTCGTGAGCAGGAGGGAGGCGATGGAGGCGGCGTTCTCCAGGGCGGAGCGGGTGACCTTGACCGGGTCGATGACGCCGGCCTTGATCAGGTCGCCGTACTCGCCGGTGGCGGCGTTGTAGCCGCTGCCCTTCTCCAGCTCCGCCACCTTGGAGACGATGACGTAGCCCTCGAGGCCGGCGTTCTCGGCGATCCAGCGCAGCGGCTCGACGGCGGCGCGGCGGACGACCGCGACACCCGTGGCCTCGTCGCCGGTCTTGTCGAGGTTGCCCTCCAGGACCTTCACGGCGTGGACGAGCGCGGAGCCACCACCGGAGACGATGCCCTCCTCGACCGCGGCGCGGGTCGCGGAGATGGCGTCCTCCAGACGGTGCTTCTTCTCCTTCAGCTCCACCTCGGTGGCGGCGCCGACCTTGATCACGCACACGCCGCCGGCCAGCTTCGCGAGGCGCTCCTGGAGCTTCTCGCGGTCCCAGTCGGAGTCGGTGTTCTCGATCTCGGCCTTGATCTGGGAGACGCGGCCCTCCACGTCCTCCTTCTTGCCGGCGCCGTCGACGATCGTGGTGTCGTCCTTGGTGACGGTGACGCGGCGGGCGGAGCCGAGGACGTCCAGACCGGCCTGGTCGAGCTTGAGGCCGACCTCCTCGGAGATGACGGTGGCGCCGGTGAGGACCGCCATGTCCTGGAGCATCGCCTTGCGGCGGTCGCCGAAGCCGGGGGCCTTGACGGCCACGGCGTTGAACGTGCCGCGGATCTTGTTGACGACCAGGGTCGACAGGGCCTCGCCGTCGACGTCCTCGGCGATGATCAGCAGCGGCTTCGAGGCGTTGCCCTGGATGATCTTCTCGAGGAGCGGGAGCATGTCCGCGATGGCGGAGATCTTGCCCTGGTGGATCAGGATGTACGGGTCGTCGAGGACGGCCTCCATACGCTCCTGGTCCGTGACGAAGTACGGGGACAGGTAGCCCTTGTCGAAGGCCATGCCCTCGGTGAAGTCCAGCTCCAGACCGAAGGTGTTGGACTCCTCGACGGTGATGACGCCGTCCTTGCCGACCTTGTCCATCGCCTCGGCGATGAGCTCGCCGACCTGCTGGTCCTGGGCGGACAGCGCGGCCACGGCGGCGATGTCGGACTTCTCGTCGATCGGGCGGGCCGAGGCGTGCAGGTCGTCGGAGACGGCCTTGACCGCGGCGTCGATGCCCTTCTTCAGCGCGGCCGGGGAGGCGCCCGCGGCAACGTTCTTCAGGCCCTCGCGCACGAGCGCCTGGGCGAGCACGGTGGCGGTGGTGGTGCCGTCACCCGCGATGTCGTTGGTCTTGGTCGCCACCTCCTTCACCAGCTGGGCGCCGAGGTTCTCGTACGGGTCCTCGATCTCGACCTCACGGGCGATGGTGACGCCGTCGTTGGTGATGGTGGGCGCGCCGAACTTCTTGTCGATGACGACGTTGCGGCCCTTGGGGCCGATCGTCACCTTGACCGTGTCGGCGAGCTTGTTGACGCCGCGCTCGAGGGCGCGACGGGCGTCCTCGTCGAACTTCAGGATCTTCGCCATGGCAGCGGGAGCCCTCTCGAAATCTGGTGGTAAGACACTGCGCCCCGGGCGCCCGGCTTCTTATCGGTCGCGGGGGGCCAGGGGCGCAGCTCAAGCAGAATTGCTTCGGCTTCGTGAAGAAGCGGGTGAACTACTTCTCGATGATCGCGAGGACGTCGCGAGCCGAGAGGACGAGGTACTCCTCGTTGTTGTACTTCACCTCGGTGCCGCCGTACTTGCTGTAGAGCACGACGTCGCCGACCTTCACATCGAGCGGAAGACGGTTGCCGTCCTCGAAGCGGCCCGGGCCCACGGCCAGGACGACGCCCTCCTGGGGCTTCTCCTTCGCGGTGTCCGGGATGACCAGGCCAGAGGCCGTGGTCTGCTCGGCGTCCAGCGGCTGGACCACGATGCGGTCCTCGAGCGGCTTGATGGCAACCTTGGTGCTGGCGGTCGTCACGATCCGACCTCCCCCTTCGGAGATCTCACGGGGTTAACTGTCTGAGGTGGCGACCAGGTCGATCCGTCGTCGCGGGTGCCGGACCTGCCCGTCGCTTTGTTGGCACTCTCCAGGGGGGAGTGCCAGACCTGAGACTATGACCGTCGTTAGCACTCGGTCAAGCGGAGTGCCAATTGCCTCGTGGCGCGTCGGGGGCGGGGGGCGTCTTGGGGAACGTCTGTTCAAGGTGCGGTGGGTCTGTGTGGGCGCCTGGGGGCTGCCGCCCCCAGACCCCCGATTCGGCCCGGACGGCCTCGGCCGAGAACCTCGGCCCCGGGACAGTCCCGCCCCAGCCCGGAGACAACCTGGCTCAGAGATAGTCCTGCAGCCGGCCCACCGTCAGGCCCTTCCTCTGGATTCCGCGGAGCAGGCGGGTCGTGCGCTCGCGCAGGGGCGGGCCGTCGAGGTCGTCGTCGTCCGAGGCGACGAGGAGGATGTCGCCGGGGCGCAGTTCGTGGGGGCCGTGCCTGAAGCGCAGGCCGGTGTCGGTCGTGACGCCGCGCCACAGGGCGACCGCCGAGACCCCGCAGTCGGCGGCGGCGCGCAGGGTCGTCGTGTCGTACCTGCCGTAGGGCGGGCGGAAGAGGCGGGGGGTGACGCCGAAGCGGGAGCGGATCCTGTCCCGCTGGCCGCAGATCTCGGCGCGCTGGCCCGCGTAGGGCAGGCCGCGCAGCGAGGGGTGGTCCAGGGTGTGGTTCTGGAGGTCCGCGCCGACCGACATCAGGTGCGCGAAGTGCCCGTACCCCGGTCCGACGACACTGTCCGTGAGGAACATGCTGACCGGCAGCCGCAGTTCACGGACCATGTCGACGAACCGCGGATCCTTCTCCGCGCCGTCGTCGTAGGTGAGGAAGACGACCGGGTCGGAGGTCGCGACGCGGTCCACGACCTCGGGCAGGCCTGCGGACGGGGTGGCGCCGGCGAGCCGGGGCGGACGGGCCGGCGGCTTCGGCGGCGCGGCGAGCGGCGCCCTGAGCCCCCAGCGCCGGTAGGCCTGGTCGGCCGTCGGGCTCTGCGACCGCACGCCCTGCGCCGCCTTGCGGCCGAGCCGCTCGATGGGGTCGACGGACGTGGCACAGCCGGTCAGCAGCGAGGCGGCGAGCAGGGCCACGGCCAAGTGCCGCGGCCGGACGGGCCGCGGTCTCACAGGTAGTCCTCCAGCCGGGCCACCGCGTACCCGTCGGCCGTGACCTTGTTCAGGAACCGGCGCATGTCGTCGGCCATCGTGCCGTTCCACTCGTTGCGGCCCCGGAAGTGGGTGAGCACGATGTCGCCGGGCCGCAGCCGCTGGTCGTCCTCGCGGAACTCCCAGTGGTCGACGAAGACCTCCTCGTTCCAGATGGGCGCGTACTCGATGCCGCAGGACTTGGCGGCGCGCAGGGTGTCCTGGTTGTAGTTTCCGTAGGGCGGGCGGAACATCTTCGGGCGCTTGCCGAACTGCTCCTCCATGATGTCCTGCATGCCGCAGATCTCGCGCTTCTGCTCTTCGTAGGACAGGGCAGGCAGGTAACGGTGGTGCAGGGTGTGGTTGTTGAGGGTGACCCCGGAGCCCTGCATCTTCCAGAAGTAGCCGTAGTCGCCCTTGACGAGGTCGTCGGTGAGGAACGCGGTGTACGGGATCTTCAGGTCCCGCATCATCCGCAGGAACTGCGGATCCTTCTCCGCTCCGTCGTCGATGGTGAGGAAGACGACCTTGTCCTTGGTGGGGACCGTGGTGAAGACCGGGGGCAGGTTCCAGTCCTTCTGGTGCTTCACCTCGAAACCGGCGCGGGCGGTGGCCTTCGGCTTCGTCGTGGGCGGCTGCGGGGGGACCAGCGGGACGCGCTCCAGACTCCAGCGCTTGGCGGTGGCCACCCGCTGCGCGTAGGAGGTGTGCAGGCGGTCGGCGAAGGAGCCGGGGGCGGCAGCGGGGGCGTGCGCCTGAGGGTGCTGCTGGCCGGGGGCCGGGCGCACCTGCACGTCCGGCTGCGCGCAGCCGGAGGCGAGGGCGACGACGGCGAGCACCGCCAGCCCGCCGCGGATCCGGGTCCCGCGAATCGGGACCCTTTTCAGACCCTTTTTGTCATTTTGTACGACTAGCCTCATGGTGCCGGATCCTCGCAGGCCACCGCCCGGAAGCCGGGGCGACACCGCGGCCGGAGGCACACCGTCCACCGACTGGCCCACAATGAGCCGGTGAACGACCACCTCCACGCCTTCGCCTCGCTGCTCACCCCCGAGGGCCGCGCCCTCCTCGACGAAGTGCGCGGCACCGAACCCGCCGACGAACTCGCGGTCGCCACCCGGCTGCGCCGTGAGCACCCCGCCGAACTGGTGTCGGCGGCGCTCGGCCAGGCCCGGCTGCGGCAGCGGGCGGCCGTGAAGTTCGGGGCCGAGGACGCGGGGCGGATGTTCTTCACGCCGAACGGGGTGGAGCAGTCGACGCGGGCGAGTGTGGCGGCGTACCGGGCGGGCCGGCTGCGGGAGTCGGGGGTGGCCTCGGTCGCGGACCTGTGCTGCGGGATCGGCGGCGACGCGATCGCCCTCGCCCGCGCCGGGATCCGGGTCCTGGCCGTCGACCGGGACCCGCTGACCGCCGCCGCGGCCCGCGCGAACGCCGAGGCGCTCGGGGTGGCGGACCTGATCGAGGTGCGGGAGGCGGACGTCACGGAGGTCGACACGGCCTCGTACGACGCGGTGTTCGTGGATCCGGCCCGCAGAACAGGCGGAGGGAGGGGTGGCGGACGGGCCGCGGGCGGGCGCGTCTTCGACCCCGAGGCGTACTCGCCGCCGCTGTCCTGGGCGGTCGGCGCCGCGCTCCGGGCGCCCCGCGCGGCCCTGAAGATCGCCCCCGGCATCCCGCACGAGCTGATCCCGCCGCAGGCCGAGGCCGAGTGGATCTCCGACGGCGGGGACGTGAAGGAGGCGGTGCTGTGGTTCGGCACCGAGCCGGGCCTCATCCGGGCCACCCTGCTGCCCGGCCCGCGCACCCTGCGCGGCCGCGGCCTGCCCGACCCCCCGGTCCGCACCCCGGGCCGCTACCTGTACGAGCCCGACGGCGCCGTGATCCGTGCCCACCTGGTGGCCGAGGCCGCCCGGGAACTCGACGGCGGCCTGATCGACGCGACCATCGCGTACGTGACCGCCGACGAACTCCGCCCCACCCCGTACGCCACCGCCTACGAGATCACCGACCGGCTCCCCTTCAACGTCAAGAAGCTGAAGGCCCTGCTGCGGGAGCGCGAGGTGGGCGCGCTGACCGTGAAGAAGCGGGGCTCGGCGGTCGAGCCGGAGGAACTGCGCAGGAAGGTCCTGCCGAAGCCGCACGGCAGGAACGCGGCGACGGTGTTCCTCACCCGGGTCGCCGGGGCACCCACCATGCTGCTCGGCCACCCGGCGGGCTGACGCCGCTCACCGGCTCACCGCAGCGACGTCCACAGTTCGCCCGCGTCCGGTTCCTGCGCCACCACCCGGTTGGGGTTCCACGGGGCCGTCACCACCGGCATGGTCACCGTCTTCACGTTCTGCGCCGACAGGCCCTTCAGGCTCTCGCCGAGGGTCGTCAGTTCGCCCAGCGAGTCGAGGCCGGTGTCGGCGGTCAGGCTGCCGGTCACCGCGTCGGCGACCCGGTAGAGCCCGGCGGGGTCTTCCAGCAGGCCGGAGTCGGAGATCTGCTCCAGCAGCGCCTTGACCAGCGTCTGCTGGAGGCCTATGCGGCCCAGGTCGCTGCCGTCGCCCACGCCGTACCGGGTGCGGGCCAGGGCCAGGGCCTCGGTGCCGTTCAGATGGTGGGTGCCGGCCTTCAGGTGCAGATGGCTCTTGTCGTCGTCGATGTCCAGCTCGGTGGTGACGGTGACCCCGCCCATCGCGTCCACCAGCTTCGCGAAGCCGGAGAAGTCGATCTCGATGTAGTGGTCCATGCGGATGCCGGTGAGCGTCTCGACCGTCTTGACCGCGCACACCGGTCCGCCCACCGAGTACGCGCTGTTGAACATGGTGTAGTTCGCCACCGCCGTGGAACCGCCGGACTCCAGCGGGCAGGACGGGCGGGTCACCAGCGTGTCGCGCGGGATGCTCACCACGGTGGCCGCGGTCCGGCCGGCGTCGATGTGCACGATCATCGCGGTGTCGGAGCGGGCGCCCTCGCTGTCGCCGCCGCCGAGTTCCTCGTTCTGCTCGCCGCTGCGCGAGTCCGAGCCGAGGACCAGGATGTTGAGGGCCCCCTTGGGCAGGGCGGCCGTGTCGGCCGACGGTGCCGTACGCGACCCGGGCGGGCGGTCGTCCCCGAGCGCGCTGTTGATGTCGACGCTCTTGATGTTCTGGTTCAGGTGCCAGTACGCGATGCCCGCCGCCGCGGCGCCCAGCACCAGGACGCCCGACAGGCCGAGGCCCACGGCCTTCAGGGCCCGTGACCGCCGGCCGGCCCCTCCCCCCGCGTCCCCGCTGTCGCTGTCACCCTGTCCGCTGTCATGTCCCCTGTTGTGTCCCCTCACGGGGAGGAACATACGTCCGACTCATGAGGAGCCCGACAGGGGGAGGCGCCCACGACCGATTTCTTCGGAAAATCTCATCTTCCCCGAAACTTTCGGCACTTGAGCTTCACTTCGCGGGTGCCGCCGTGCTGCTGCGCACCACCAGGCTCGTGGCCAGCTCCACCCGGGTCGCCACCGGCGAGTCCTCCTCGCGCCCGAGGTCCAGCACCAGCTTCGCCGCCGCCTCGGCCATCTCCGTCAGCGGCTGGCGCACGGTCGTCAGCGGCGGCCCGACCCAGCGCGCCACCGGCAGATCGTCGAAGCCGACCACGCTCAGGTCCTCCGGGACGCGCAGGCCCAGTTCGCGCGCCGCCTCGTACACGCCGAGCGCCTGGAGGTCGTTGCCCGCGAAGACGGCGGTCGGCCGGTCCTCGCGGCGCAGCAGCTTCAGGCCCAGCCGGTAGCCGGCCTCGTGGTGGAAGTCGCCGGTCACGATCAGCGACGGGTCCACCGGCAGCCCGGCCGTCTCCAGCGCGGCCCGGTAGCCGTCCACCCGGGCGCGGCTGCACATCATCCGGGACGGCCCGCTGATCGCGCCGATCCGGGTGTGCCCGAGCTCCACCAGGTGCCGGGTGGCGGCCAGCCCGCCCTGCCAGTTGGTGGCGCCGATCGAGGGCACGTCGGCGCCCGGATCACCGGCCGGGTCCATCACCACGAACGGGATGGAACGGCTGGTCAGCAGCGCCCGCTGGGACTCGTCGAGCCCGGACAGCACCAGGACCACGCCGTGCGGCCGGCGGGCGGCGACCTGGTCGGCCCAGGTCCGCCCGGGAGTGAGCCGGCCCGCGCTCTCGGAGAGCACGACGCTCAGCCCCGCGTCCCGCGCCACGTTCTCCACGCCTCGGATGACCTCCATCGCCCAGGCGCTCTCCAACTCGTGGAAGACCAGGTCGATCAGCGGCGATCGGGTCGCCTCGGCCCGCCGGCGCCGGTAGCCGTGCGCCCGCAGGAGCTCCTCGACCCGGGAGCGGGTGGCCGGGGCGACGTCGGCGCGACCGTTGAGAACCTTCGAAACAGTCGGAGCCGACACACCGGCCTCGCGGGCGATCTCGGCGAGCGTGGCGGTCTGCGTTCCTGCGGTCTTCGTCGGCTTCATGGCCGCGATCGTATCTCTGCGAGACCTCTTGACGAACCCCCTCGACCGCTTTAGGTTCCCGGAACATTCGAAGTGCCATACGAAACATTCGGCCACTCGAACAGTTCGGCCAGACGAACATTCGGAACACGACATTCGTGAGAGGTGCCGTCACATGGAGTCCTACAGCAGGCGCTGGTTTCTCGGCGCCGGCGCCACCACCCTCATCTCGGCCGCCGGACTTACCGCCTGCGGCTCCGGCAGCGGCTCCGGCGGCTCGGGCGGCACGATCACGGCGATGGTGTACGGCGACGACGCCGTGAAGGTGCAGACCGCGGCCGTCACCCGGTTCAACGCCTCCGCCGCGGCCAAGAAGGCGAACGGCAGGATCAAGCTGGAGAAGGTGCCCGGCTCGGACTACCCGGCCAAGCTGCGCACCGCGATGGGCTCGCCCCACGCCCCGGACGTGTTCTTCAACTGGGGCGGCGGCTCCATCAAGGCGTACAAGGACGCGGGCCAGCTGATCGACCTCACCGACACCATCGAGTCCGACCCGGTCCTCAAGGACGGCTTCCTGCCCTCCGTGCTCGCGGCCGGCGCGCTCAGCGGACGCAACTTCGGTATCCCGATGCGCGGGATGCAGCCGGTGATGCTCTTCTACAACAAGGCCATCTTCGCCGAGCACAAGCTCCAGCCGCCCACCACCTGGGACCAGCTGCTCGACATCAACGCCAAGCTGAAGAAGGCGAAGATCACCCCGTTCGCGCTCGGCGGCGCCGACATCTGGCCGGAACTGATGTGGCTGGAGTACCTGGTCGACCGCATCGGCGGCCCCGAGGTCTTCGAAAAGATCAAGAACGGCGACTCCTCCGGCTGGGGCGACCCGGCCGTCCTCAAGGCCGCCGAGACGGTCAGGCAGCTCATCGACGACGGCGCCTTCGGCAAGGGCTTCAGCTCGGTGGCGTACACCAACAAGGGCGCGCCGGCGGTCTTCGCCAAGGGCAAGGCGGCCATGCACCTGATGGGCTCGTGGGAGTACTCCACGCAGCTCGGCGAGTTCCCGGACTTCGCCAAGAAGAGCCTGGGCTGGTGCGCGTTCCCGAAGTACGACGGCGGCGCCGGCGACATCCGCAACGTGGTCGGCAACCCGACCAACTACTGGTCGGTGAACGCCCGTACGTCCAACAAGGACGCGGCGATCGCCTTCCTGAAGGAGTGCGCCTCCGAGCAGTACGCCAAGGACCTGATCGCCAACGGCGACATCCCGACCACGTCCAACGCGGCCAACCTGCTGGACGCCTCCCCCAACCCCGAGTTCGCCAAGTTCCAGTACTCGATGGTGCAGCAGGCCCCCGCCTTCACCCTGAGCTGGGACCAGGCGGTCGACCCGAACATCTCCACGCCGATGCTCACCGAGATCAACAAGCTGTTCGTGGGCAAGTCGAGCCCGAGCCAGTTCGTCACCGCGCTCCAGGGGCTGAAGTGAGTTCGACGGTCTCCACCGGGACGAAGGGCAGGCCCGGGAAGGGCGTGCGGGCCGGTCGCCCGCACGCCGCCTGGGCCCTGCCCGGCGTTCTGTTCTTCGGCTTCTTCGCCATCGCCCCGATGCTCCTGGCCTTCTACCTGTCCTTCACCAAGTGGAACGGCCTGGGCGACCCCGAACCGGCGGGCCTGGCCAACTGGCAGAAACTGTTCAACGACCCGCGCCTGACCCAGTCCATCACGGTGACCGTGCTGCTCACCGTGGTCAGCTGGACCTTCCAGACGGTGGTCTCGCTGCTGCTGGGCGTCTGGGCGGCGGGCCGCCAGCGCAACCGGGCGGTGCTGTCCGCGATCTTCTTCACGCCGTTCCTGCTGTCCTCGACGGCGATCGCACTGCTCTTCTACTCCCTGCTCGACCCGAACTTCGGCATCATCCGCGGGGACACGTTCGGCTCGACGTCCGGCGCCTTCCTGGCGATCGTGTTCGTCGGCGGCTGGCAGTTCATCCCCTTCCACACCCTGATCTACCAGGGCGGGGCACGGCAGATCCCCGAGGTCCTCTACCAGGCCGCGGCGATCGACGGCGCCGGCCGCTACCGCCAGTTCTTCTCGATCACCCTGCCCCAGCTGCGCAACACGGCGACCACGTCCAGCGTGCTGATGATCGTCGGCTCGCTCACGTACTTCGAGACCGTCCTGATCCTGACCCAGGGCGGCCCCGGCACGGACACCGCGATCCTGCCGTACCTGATGTACGAAGCGGGCTTCAAGAGCTACGACTTCGGCTACGCGAGCGCCATCGCGTCCTTCCTCGTCGTGGCCGCCACCGCGCTGTCGCTGCTGCTGGTCCGGCTGACCGGCTTCGGCGCCATGCGCAGCACCAGGGAAGGAATGTGACGAAGTGTCACACGATACGCTGCCACGCCGTCCGCTGCGCACCCCCCGGACGCCGGTGACCGCGGCCCCCACGCACCGCCGCCGCCACTGGACGAGGCGCCCGAACCCGCTGGCCGGCCTCGGCTCGGTCGTCTGGCTGATCATCGTGATCATCCCGATCTACGCGATGATCTCGACCTCGCTGACCCGGCAGGACGAGGCTCTGGGCAACGCCCTCGACCCGCCGGAGCACCCGACCCTGGAGAACTACAACACCGTCCTGCACAGCGGCTTCGGCCACCTCCTCGCCAACACGGTGACCGTCGCGGCGGCGGTGGTGGCCATCGTCCTCGTACTGTGCGTCCCGCTCGCCTACGTCGCCGTCCGCACCCGCAGCTTCTGGTCGGGCGCGGCCTTCCGCATGTTCCTGCTCGGCGTCGCGATCCCGGCCCAGGCGGTCGTCGTCCCGCTCTACCTGATGATCGCCAAGCTGAACCTCTACGACAGCCTGCTCGCGGTCATCCTGCCGACGGCGGCGTTCGCGATGCCGGTCTCGACGCTCATCCTCACCGGCACCCTGCGGGACATATCCGAGGAGCTGTACGAGGCGATGGCGCTGGACGGCGCCTCCCCCACGCGGATGCTGTTCCAGCTGGTCATCCCGATGGCCAAGGGCGGCATCAGCACGGTCGTCGTCTACTCCGCCCTCCAGGCCTGGAACGGCTTCCTCTTCCCGCTGATCTTCACCCAGTCCGACGGCCCGCGCGTGCTGACCCTCGGACTGTTCAACTACGTCAGCGAGTTCGGCGTGAACATCCCCGCACTGCTCGCCTCCGTCGTCCTCTCCGGCATCCCGATCTTCGCCGTCTACCTGGTGGCCCGGCGCGCCCTCGTGGGCGGCCTGATGGGTGTGGGCGGCAAGTGACCGAGTGACCGGGACCGCCCCGCGGCAGCCGAATCCCCCCTCATGGACAGACCCGCCAGACCCGACAGGAGTTTCATGACCACCGCCCCCTGGCGCGACCCCGCCCTGCCCGCCGCCGCCCGCGTCGACGACCTGCTCTCCCGGATGACCATCGAGGAGAAGGTCGCCCAGCTGTACGGCGTGTGGGTGGGCGCCGCGACGGACGGCGACGGCGTCGCTCCGCACCAGCAGCAGATGAACACGGACTACGACTGGGACGAGCTGATCACCCTCGGGCTCGGCCAGCTCACCCGCTCCTTCGGCACCGCCCCCGTGGACCCCGCGCTGGGCGCGCAGGCACTGGCCCGCGCCCAGCGCCGGATCGCCGAGGCCGGCCGTTTCGGCATCCCCGCGGTCGCGCACGAGGAGTGCCTGGCGGGCTTCACGGCCTGGGGCGCGACCGCCTACCCGGTCCCGCTGGCGTGGGGCGCCACGTTCGACCCGGCGCTGGTGGAGGAGATGGCCGGCCGCATCGGGCGGGACATGCGCTCGGTGGGCGTGCACCAGGGGCTCGCGCCCGTCCTGGACGTGGTCCGCGATCCCCGCTGGGGCCGGGTCGAGGAGACCGCGGGCGAGGACCCGTACCTGGTCGGCACGATCGGCAGCGCGTACGTGCGGGGCCTGGAGTCGGCGGGGATCGTGTCCACGCTGAAGCACTTCGCCGGGTACGCCTCCTCGGCGGGCGCCCGCAACCTGGCCCCGGTGCGGGCCGGCACCCGGGAGTTCGCCGACGTCACCCTCCCGCCCTTCGAGATGGCGCTGCGCGAGGGCGGCGCGCGCTCGGTGATGGCCGCGTACACGGAGACGGACGGCGTCCCGGCCTCCGCGGACCCGCAGCTGCTCACCGAACTCCTGCGCGAGCAGTGGGGTTTCACCGGCACGGTGGTCGCCGACTACTTCGCCGTCGACTTCCTGCGGACCCTGCACCGGGTCGCCGGCACCCCCGCCGAGTCGGCGCACCTGGCCCTGGCCGCCGGCATCGACGTCGAGCTGCCGACGCTGAAGTGCTACGGCAAGGAACTGGTGGCGGCGGTCCAGGACGGCACGGTCCCGGAGTCGCTGGTGGACCGCGCGGCCCGCCGCGTCCTGCTCCAGAAGTGCGAACTGGGCCTGCTGGACGAGGACTGGGCCGCGGACGCCCCGGCCGAGTCCATCGACCTGGACTCGGCGGAGAACCGGGCCGTGGCCCGCCGGGTGGCCGAGGAGTCGGTGGTGCTGCTGGCCAACCCGGACGGAGTACTGCCCCTCTCCCCCGACACCCGGATCGCGGTCGTCGGCCCCCGGGCGGCGGACGCCCTGGCGATGCTGGGCTGCTACTCCTTCCCGTCCCACGTGGGCACGCAGCACCCCGAGGTGCCCATGGGCATCGAGATCCCCACCCTGCTGGACGCCCTGCGCGGCGAACTGCCCGACGCGAAGGTGACGTTCACGGAGGGCTGCGGCGTCTCCGAGCCGGACACCGCGGGCTTCGAGGAGGCGGTCGCCCGGGCGCGGGAGGCGGACGTGTGCGTGGCCGTCCTCGGCGACCGCTCGGGCCTGTTCGGCCGGGGCACGTCTGGTGAGGGCTGCGACGTGGCGGACCTCGCGCTGCCCGGTGTGCAGGGCGCGTTGCTGGACGCGCTGGTGGAGACGGGCGTCCCCGTCGTCCTCGTCCTGCTCACCGGCCGCCCCTACGCGCTCGGCCGCTGGGACGGCCGGCTGGGCGCGGCCGTCCAGGCGTTCTTCCCGGGCGAGGAGGGCGGACCGGCGGTCGCGGGCGTCCTGTCGGGCCGTGTGAACCCCTCGGGCCGGCTGCCGGTGAGCGTGCCGCGCGGGCCCGGCGGCCAGCCGTGGACGTACCTCCAGCCGCCGCTGGGCCTGGCGGGCGAGGTGAGCAGCCTGGACCCGACGCCGCTGTACCCGTTCGGACACGGGGTGTCCTACACGACGTTCGAGTGGGCGGACTTCCAGGGCAACGATGTCACCGAGATCGACACGGACGGCTCGCACGACGTCTCGCTGACCGTGCGCAACACCGGTGACCGGGCCGGCGCGGAGGTCGTGCAGCTGTACCTGCACGACCCGGTGGCGTCGGTGACCCGTCCGGACGTCCGCCTGATCGGCTACCGGCGGCTGGAGCTGGACCCCGGCGAGTCCCGCCGGGTGACCTTCCGCTTCCACGCGGACCTGTCGGCGTTCACCGACCGCACGGGCCGGCGGGTGGTGGAGCCGGGCGCCCTGGAGCTGCGGCTGGCCACGTCGGCGTCGGGCGTCCGCCACACGGCGCACCTGACCCTGACGGGTCCGGTCCGCGAGGTGGGCGTGGAGCGCCGCCTGCACTGCGAGACGGAGACCTCACCGACGGCTTGACCCGCCCCCTGGGGGCTGCCGCTCCCGGACCCCCGCTTCACAACCCCTCAACTCGCCGAGACAGGCGGGAGGATGGGATAGCGGGGGTGCGGGGGGCAGAGCAGAGCCCCCTGCCGGGGCCTGGGGTGGAGCCCCAGGGGGTGGACGAAGTCGCAAAAAACCCCGCCCTCCGGATGAACCGGAGGGCGGGGTTCCATCGAGCGCCGGGCAGGCCTTGCACCTGCATCTCCCCGCAGGAAGCGGGACGTCTTTCCTTGGACCACCAACGCACTGCTCGCGGGCCTCAGTTGGCCGCTTGCGTGTGATGATCATAGACCACCCGAAGGGCCGGTGGCCAATCAGCCGTCCCGGCCCTCGCCCACCGGCTCGAACCGCCACCGATGCACGGCCCGCGTGACCAACTCACCCGTCGGCTCGGGAAGTTCCGGCAGCTCGGCGGTGTACTCCGCGTCCCACCAGGTGATGACCAGCACCCGGTCCTGCGGAGCGCGGAAGGTCTCCCGCCGCAGGGGCGGCGGCGCGAGCTCCTGCCGCCGGGCCCAGGCGAGCAGTTCCTCCCCCCGGCCCGCCACCGCCCGCGCCTCCCACATCAGCGCCACCGTCACGGGTACAGGTTCTCCTTGCTGACCTCGTGCACATGGTCATGGGTGTGCCCGGTGCCCGGCACATGCGGATCCGTCACCGGCAGGGAGGAGTCCGCCGACAGGTCCCAGTCGGAGGCCGCCCGGCCCCGGCTGACCATCTCCGCGCCCAGCGCCGCCACCATCGCGCCGTTGTCCGTGCACAGCTTGGGCCGGGGCACGCGCAGCCGGATCCCGGCCGCCTCGCACCGCTCCTGCGCCAGGGCCCGCAGCCGCGAGTTCGCGGCCACGCCGCCGCCGATCATCAGGTGGTCGACGCCCGCGTCCTCGCAGGCCCGTACGGCCTTGCGGGTCAGCACGTCCACCACCGCCTCCTGGAAGGACGCGGCCACGTCGCGCACCGGGACCTCCTCCCCGGCCGCCCGCTTGGCCTCGATCCAGCGGGCCACGGCCGTCTTCAGGCCGGAGAAGGAGAAGTCGTAGGCGGGGTCGCGCGGACCCGTCAGCCCGCGCGGGAAGGCGATCGCCGCCGGGTCGCCCTCCGTCGCGTACCGGTCGATGACCGGCCCGCCCGGGAAGCCCAGGTCCAGTACGCGCGCGATCTTGTCGAAGGCCTCGCCCGCCGCGTCGTCGATCGTCGCGCCCATGGGCCGTACGTCCGCGGTGATGTCCGTGGACAGCAGGAGCGAGGAGTGCCCGCCGGACACCAGCAGCGCCATCGTCGGCTCCGGCAGCGGGCCGTGCTCCAGCTGGTCCACGCAGATGTGCGAGGCGAGGTGGTTGACGCCGTACAGCGGCTTGCCCAGGGCGTAGGCGTACGCCTTGGCCGCCGAGACGCCGACGAGCAGGGCGCCGGCCAGACCGGGTCCCGCGGTGACCGCGATGCCGTCCAGGTCCCTGGCGCTGACCCCCGCCTCCTTGAGCGCGCGCTCGATGGTCGGCACCATCGCCTCCAGATGGGCCCGGGAGGCCACCTCCGGGACGACCCCGCCGAACCGCGCGTGCTCGTCGACGCTGGAGGCGACCGCGTCCGCCAGCAGGGTGGTGCCGCGGACGATGCCGACGCCGGTCTCGTCGCAGGAGGTCTCGATGCCGAGGACGAGCGGTTCGTCCCTCAAGTCAGTCATGGGTCTCGGTTCCTTGTACACCGTTGACGGAGGTTGCCGGGTCGGACAGGCGCATCACCACGGCGTCCACGTTCCCGGGCTGGTAGTAGCCGCGCCGGAAGCCGATGGGCTCGAAGCCGAAGCGCTCGTAGAGCTTCTGCGCGCGGACGTTGTCCACGCGGCATTCGAGCATCACCTCGGCGCACTCGAAGGCGGTCGCGGCCCGCAGCAGCTCGGTCAGCAGCCGGGAGCCGAGCCCGGTGCTCCAGTGGTCGCGGGCGACGGCGATGGTCTGCACGTCGCCCTGGCCGCCCGAGGCGACCAGTCCGGCGTACCCGACGATCCGGCCGCCGTCCTCGGCCACCACGTAGCGCCGGGTCGCATCCGGGCCCCTGGAGTGCGCCAGCTCGGACCAGAACATGCCCCGGGACCAGGCGTCCTCCGGGAACAGGTCCTTCTCCAGTTCCAGCACCGGGTCGATGTCCCACCAGCGCATCTCGCGCAGTACGCACCGGGCGGACCCGGTCGTCGTCTGTCCCGTCACTTCGGGGTGACCACCTTGTAGTTCTTGGGCACCTGGGCGTCCGGCCGGCGCAGGTACAGCGGCCGGGGCGCGGGCAGCTCCTCACCGGCGGCCAGCCTCTCGGCGGCCAGCGAGGCGAGGGCGGCGGCCGACACGTGCTCCGGCTCGTGCGCCTGCGGGAAGGTCTCGGGGTACAGCAGCGCGCCCGCGCCGACCGCGGGCAGGCCCCTGACCCGGTCGGCAATGTCGGCCGGCCGGTCAACGGCCGGGTCGGTGACCCGGGTGCGCGAGTCGGCGTACCGGGCCCAGTAGACCTCCTTGCGGCGGGCGTCGGTCGCCACGACGAAGGGGCCGGGGAGGTCGGCCGCGTAGGCGAGGCCGTCGAGCGTGCACACGCCGTACACGGGCACGCCGAGGGCGAGCCCGAGGGTGTCGGCGGTCATCAGGCCGACGCGCAGGCCGGTGTACGGGCCGGGCCCGACGCCGACGACGACACCCGTGACGGCGTCCAGCTTGAGCCCGGCCTCGGTGAGCACCCGGTCGACGGCCGGCAGCAGGAGCTCTCCGTGCCGGCGCGCGTCCACCTGGCTGGAGGAGGCGATGACGGCCGTTCCGTCGTGCAGGGCGACGGTGACGGCGGGGGTGGCGGTATCCAGAGCGAGCAAGAGCACGCAAACAGCCTACGGCTCCCGCGCCTGCGGCACCGCCGCCCCGGTCGGGCGGATTCCGGCTGCTACGGTCGCCGCGAGGCAGCTCGTGACGACCGAGGCGGAGGTGGACGACCGTGGCACGGAGCAGTTCGGGGTTCGTGGCCGGGCTCACCGCCGCGGCCGTCCTCACGGTCGGCTTCCTCGCCTACCAGGCGCAGGCGACCGTTCCGCGGAGCCTGAGCGGCCGGCCCGGCCCGACGGCGACGCCCGCGGCGAGCGTCTCCAAGGCACCCCGGGACAAACGGCGCCCGACCGCCCTGCCCGGCGGCTCCGGGACCGGCGAGCGGGTCGTGTACTCCGTGGACGACGACCGGGTGTGGCTGGTCGGCCCGGACGGGTCGGTCCAGAACACCTTCCGGGTCGGCCCGGGCAACGTCGACCCGGCGCCGGGGACCTACGCCGTCGTGTCCCGTTCGAAGGCGATCACCGGGACCGACGGTGTCCCTGTCGAGCACGTCGTGCGTTTCACCAGCACGGACGGGGTGGTCATCGGTTTCAGCGCGGCGTTGGACGGCTCCTGGCCGACGTCCGACCCGGCGATCAGGACCGGCGGCATCCGTGAGTCCCGGGCGGACGGCGAGGCGATGTGGATGTTCGCGACGATCGGCCAGAAGGTCGTCGTCGTCCGCTAGTGCTGCGACCGGAACGCACCCTCGCGGGGTCATGTCCTTCACCGGTGCGCGTCCGCCGAAAGTCATCCGATGGGGCTACGCCGCTTCACGGCTTTCCTCCACCGTGCGGGGGTCCGCCGGCTCCGGGGCGCGCGGCGGCCGGGAGACCGCGTCGGCGGCGGCGCAGGCGGCCAGCAGATCGCGCATGGACACACCGCCCACCGCGTACGGCCGCGGCTTCGGTTTCGTCTGGTGCCGCCGCTGCTGCTGCTGCTCGTTGCTCTCCATGGCCGACATGGACGCCTCCTGGGGGCCGGGGGCGGACGTGGTTAGGCACGCCTAACCACGGGCTGACCACCATGTGACCATGCCCGGAGCACCCGGCGCAAGGACTTGCCGACGCCCTGTCGGAAAGTCCGGGCGGCCCTCAGGCGCTCAGAACGCCCAGGTCGACGGTGGCCCAGCGGTCCCCGATCCCGGTCACCGTCACGTGCCGCACCTCGTCCGTGGTGTCCCCGACGGACCGGTGGATCACGACCTGGAGCCGCTCGTCGGTCAGCTCCTCGACCTTGCCCTCGCCCCACTCCACGACGACCACCGAGTCCGGCAGCGACACGTCGAGGTCGAGGTCCTCCATCTCGTCGAGCCCGCCGGACAGGCGGTAGGCGTCGACGTGGACGAGCGGCGGGCCGTCGCCCAGGGCCGGGTGCACACGGGCGATCACGAAGGTCGGGGAGGTGACGGCGCCGCGCACGTCGAGCCCCTCGCCGAGACCGCGGGTCAGCGTGGTCTTGCCGGCGCCGAGCTCCCCGCTGAGCATCACGAGGTCGCCCGCGCGCAGCAGCTTGGCCAGACGGCGGCCCAGCTCGCGCATCTGCTCGGGGGCGTTGACGGTGATCTCGACGGACCCGGGGTCAGGGGTGTGCCGTGCTGCTGGTGCTTCCATAGCCATCAACGGTAGTGCCTGCCGGGACCGCGCCCGCGCGGGCGAGCAGGTCGGCGAGGCGGTCCGTGACGACCTCCGGATGCTCCAGGATCACCAGGTGCCCGGCGTCCGGGACCAGCACCAGCTCCGCCTCGGGGAGCAGGTCGGCGATGGCCTCGCTGTGCTCGCTGGGCGTGACGAGGTCCTGCACCCCGGCGAGGACCAGCACCGGCATGTCCGCGAAGAGGGCGAGCGCCTCGGTCTTGTCGTGGTCGGTGAAGGCCGGATAGAACTCGGCGACCACGTCGATCGGCGTGCCCTCGATCATGCGCTCGGCGAACCGGGCGACCGCCGGGTCGATGTCCCGGCCGGCGAACGAGTACCGCTTGATGATGCCGGCGAACAGGTCCGTGGTGGCCCGCCGCCCCTTCTCCACCAGCTCGGCGCGCTGCCCGAGCGCCTTGAGCACGCCGGGGAGCACCCGGCGCACCGCGTTAACGCCGGCCACCGGCAGTCCGAAGTTGACCTCGCCGAGCCGCCCGGAGGAGGTGCCGACGAAGGCGGTGGCGACGACCCGCTCGCGGATCAGCTCGGGATACTGGTCGGCCAGCGCCATCATCGTCATGCCGCCCATGGAGTGCCCGACCAGCACGAGCGGCCCCTCGGGCGCCGCGGCGTCTATGACGGCCTTCAGATCGCGGCCGAGCTGGTCGATGGTCAGTTCCACGCCGTCGCGGGTCTGGGTCAGGCCCCGCCCGGACCGGCCGTGGCTGCGCTGGTCCCAGTGCACGGTGCGTACGACACCGCGCAGGGCGGCGCGCTGGAAGTGCCAGGAGTCCTGGCTGAGGCAGTAGCCGTGGCTGAAGACGACGGTGACGGGGGCGGGGGCCTTGCGGCCGAAGAGCCGCCGGCGGCGCGGGCCGAGGTTCGCGGTGGAGTCGGGGTCGATGTCGTCGACCTCGTAGTAGAGCTCGGTGCCGTCGTCGGCCAGGGCCTTGCCCGGGGTGCCGCGCAGGGCTCCGTAGGGGCCCGCCGAGTCCAGGGCGAGCCGGGCCTTGCGGCGTATGCCGCGGCCGACGGTCATCCGCTCGATGGCGACCCCGGCGGCGGCGCCCGCCGCCACCACGCCTATCGCTGCGCCGGCGATACCGGTCGCCCGCCGCCAGCCGCCGACCGCCTCCGCGGCAGAGGCGACGGCCGCCGTGGCGGCCTTCGCGACGGCCCCCGCACTGCTCTCGCTCACGTACCGCTCCTCTTGTTGCCGTACTGCTGTTCGCTCGCCGGCCGGCACCGGTCCCGGTGGGCGCGGAGGGTGCCGCCGTCCCGCGCGGGGTGCCGTACCCCGGCCGGGTGTCCCGCGTGGGTCACCCGTCCTGTGCTGCCCGCTCCCCGCCCTCTGCCCGGTCCGGCTCCTCGTTCACATAGACGCGGGGAACGCGTGTTCCGATGCGTGTGACGATCTCGTACGCGATGGTGCCGGCGGCCTGCGCCCAGTCCTCGGCGGTGGGCTCGCCGCGGTCGCCGGGGCCAAAGAGCACGGCCTCGGAGCCGATCTCGGGCTCGTCCCCGCCCAGGTCGACCACGAACTGGTCCATGGCGACCCGTCCCGCGACCGTACGCCACTTGCCGCCGACCAGGACCGGCCCGGTGCCGGACGCGTGGCGCGGGATGCCGTCCGCGTAGCCGACGGGCACCAGGCCGAGGGTGGTCTCGCCGGGGGTGACGTAGTGGTGCCCGTAGCTGATGCCGTGGCCGCCCGGCACGTGCTTCACCAGGGCCAGCGAGGCGGACAGGGTCATGGCGGGGCGCAGCCCGAAGTCGGCCGGGGTGCCGAGTTCGGCGCTGGGCGAGACGCCGTAGACGGCGATCCCGGCGCGGACGAGGTCGAAGTGGGTCTCGGGGAGGGTCAGCGCGGCGGGCGAGTTGGCGATGTGCCGCACCTCCGGGCGCAGGCCGCGCTGTTCGGCGTGGGCGGTCATCTCGCGGAAGAGGCCGAGCTGCGCGGCGATGGAGGGGTGGCCCGGCTCGTCGGCGCAGGCGAAGTGGGACCACAGTCCGGTGACGCGGACCAGCCCCTCGGCCTCGGCGCGCAGGGCCTCGGTGACGAGTTCGGGCCAGTCGGCGGGCTGGCAGCCGTTGCGGCCGAGTCCGGTGTCCGCCTTCAGCTGCACGCGCGCGGGACGGCCGGCCTGCCGGGCGGCCTCCCGGACCTCCGACAGGGCCCACATGTCACTCACGGACATGTCGAGGTCGGCCTCGATCGCCTCCCGCCAGGGCCCGCCCGGCGTCCACAGCCAGCACATGATCCGCGCCTGCGCGGGCGACAGCCCGGCCGCGCGCAGGGCGAAGGCCTCCTCCGGCGTGGCGGTGCCCAGCCAGGTCGCCCCGGCTTGGACGGCCGCGCGGGCGCACGGGACCGCGCCGTGGCCGTAGGCGTCCGACTTGACCACGGCCATGACCGCGGCGCCGGACACGCGCCCGCGCAGGGCCCGCACGTTGGCCCGTACGGCGGCCAGATCGATCTCGGCACGGGCACGCAGCGGCGTCGTTTGTGGGTGTGCTGTGTCGTTCATCGCGCCCCCAGTGTCTCAGAGGCACCGGACGGCCATTCGATAAGCGGGTCGGTGACGGACGTGACAGGTGCCGTCGGCCGGCGTTGCGGTCCGCAGCCGTGCCCCGTTCGCCGCTCAGGCCCGCACGTCCCGCCAGGCCCGCGGGATGGTCTCCGCGATGTCGTGGGCGCCGATCGGCGCGCCGTGCGCGGCGAGCCGGCCGGCCAGTCCGTGCAGATAGGCCGCCGCACTGCCCGCGTCGCGGGCGGAGAGACCGGCGGCCAGCAGGGAGCCGGCGAGGCCTGACAGGACGTCACCGCTGCCGGCGGTGGCGAGCCAGGACGTGCCGGTCGGGTTGACCCGTACGGGCCCCCCGTCCGGGTCGGCGACGAGTGTGGTGGAGCCCTTGAGGAGGACCGTCGCCCGGTAGCGGGCGGCGAGTTCGCGTACGGAGGCCAGCCGCGCGCCCTCGACCTGCTCGCGGGCCACACCGAGCAGGGCGGCGGCCTCCCCTGCGTGCGGGGTCATCAGGGTCGGGGCGGTACGGGCGCGTACGGCGTCGCGGTCGGCGAGGCGCAGTCCGTCCGCGTCGATCAGCACGGGTACGTCGGTCTCCAGCACCTCGGCGACGGTGGTCGCGTCGTCCCCGGCGCCCGGTCCCGTCACCCATGCCTGCACGCGGCCCGCCTTGTGCGGGCCCTGGTCGGACACGAGCGTCTCCGGGAAGCGGGCGATGACGGCGCGTCCGGCCGGACCGACGTACCGCACCGCGCCCGCCCCGCCGCGCAGCGCGCCGGACACGGCGAGCACGGCCGCGCCCGGGTAGCGGGCCGAGCCCGCGGCGATGCCGACGACACCCCGCCGGTACTTGTCGCTCTCGGCGGCGGGCAGCGGCAGCAGCGCGGCCAGGTCGGCGTGCTGAAGCGCCTCCAGTTCGGGTTCGGCGGGCAGCTCGGGGCCCAGGCCGATGTCGACGAGGCGGACCGTGCCGGCGTGCTCGCGGGCCGGGTCGACGAGCAGCCCCGGCTTGTGCGTGCCGAAGGTGACGGTGAGGTCGGCGCGCACGGCGGCGCCCAGCACTTGGCCGGAGTCCGCCTCCACCCCGCTCGGCAGGTCCACGGCGACGACGGCCGCCCCGGAGCGTGCGGCGCGCTCGGCCAGCGGCGCGGCGTCGGCGCGCAGGCCGCCCTTGCCGCCGATGCCGACGATGCCGTCGACGACGAGGTCGGCCCGGTCGACCGCCTCCCCGGCGCCGTCGGCCCGGGCCACGCTCCCGCCCGCCCGGCGCAGCGCGGCGAGACCGCCGGGGTGGGTGCGGTCGGGCGCGAGCAGCACGGCGGTCACCCCGGCGCCGCGCCGGGCCAGCCGGGCCCCGGCGTACAGCGCGTCGCCCCCGTTGTCGCCGCTGCCGACCAGCAGCACCACCCGGCGTCCGTACACCCGCCCGAGCAAGTCCGCGCTCGCGGCGGCGAGTCCGGCGGCGGCCCGCTGCATGAGCGCGCCGTCGGGGAGCTTCGCCATGAGCGCGCGCTCGGCTGTCCTGACCGTCTCAACGCTGTACGCGGTACGCATGCGGTCGAGTCTGCCCCGGATGCGTCCGGTCCCGCACGCGGACGGTGACGGGGGCGGTGGCGGGAGGCGTCAGCCCTCCGCGATCACCACGGCCGAGGCCACTCCCGCGTCGTGGCTCAGGGACACGTGCCAGGAGCAGACGCCCAGTTCCGCGGCCTTGGCGGCGACCGTGCCGGTCACCCGCAGCCGCGGCCGGCCGGAGTCCTCGACGTACACCTCCGCGTCGGTCCACAGCAGTCCGGCGGGCGCGCCGAGCGCCTTGGCGAGCGCCTCCTTGGCGGCGAAGCGGGCGGCCAGCGAGGCCATGCCCCGGCGCGCCCCGCCGGGCAGCAGCAACTCGCTCTCCACGAACAACCGCGTCGCCAGCCCGGGCGTCCGCTCCAGCGACGCCGCGAACCGGTCGATCTCGGCCACGTCGATACCGACCCCGATGATGCTCATGCGGAGCACCCTACGGGCCGCACCTCACCTGCCGCGGTCCCACTGTCAGTCGACCTCGGAGGCCGGTCACAGCCCTGCGCCGCCGAACTCGAACGGCGTCCGCAGTACGACGCCGTTGCACACGTCTCCGGGCGCGAAGTCGCGGAAGTTGCGCGACACGTAAATCTCGGCCCGGGCGAAGATCGCGCGCCAGGTGGATGGCGTCGAGCCCTTTGATCTTCGGCTTCTCGGCCGTGATGTCATTGGCGATGAGGCCGACTCGGCGGGTCACTTCCACCAGCGTGATGCAGGGCTCCTGGAGCGAGTGCGCAGCACCGCCCGGGGACGGCGATGCTTTCCCTCCACCAGGCCGCTGAGACGTCCCCGCCGCGAGCCGACCGTGCGCAGGCGCGCACGCGTGGCGGCTTGCAGATTGAACGCGGTCCTCTGTGTGACCTCGGCCGTTCGGACTTCAACGCCGTCCGCACGTACCGCAACGAACATGCCGACATCGGGCGATGCTCCGAGGGAACGGGCGACCTGCTGCCCCAGCAATGCCGCACGGGCGGTCCAACCGGTCGGGATGCGTTCTGCGGTCTCGGCTTCGCCCAGCCCGGTCACGGCGGTCCGCAGCACCCGTTCCACGACGTGGTAGTCGGAGTGTTCGGCGAGGCGCAGCGGCTCAAGGACACAGGTGACGCTGCCCAGCCTGAGCTCATTGAAGGACCAGCGGGTGCCATGGCGGCTCGACCGCGCGGTCTCGCTGTTCTCCCGATCGCGTGACTTCATCCACAGGCTGGCAAAGGAATTGTGAGGCTCATCGTGACCACCCCGGTCAACTGGCGGAAGTCGTCCTACTCCGGCGGCGGCGAGGGCAACAACTGCGTCGAGATCGCCAACTCGCCCACCCGCACAGCCATCCGCGACTCGAAAAACCCCAGCAGGGCCACCCTCTCCTTCCCGGCCGGAGCCTTCACCGCCTTCGTCAAGGCCCTGAAGAGCACCGGCACCCCGGAAAACTGAGGCACCCCATGGCCACCCCCGACTGGCGGAAGTCGTCCTACTCCGGCCCCGGCGACGGCAACGACTGCGTCGAGATCGCCAACTCCCCCACCCACACAGCCATCCGAGACTCCAAGGCCCTGGCCGGAGGCACTGTCACGCTCCCGGCCGAGGCCTTCACCAGCTTCCTTGACGCGCTGAAGGGTCACTCCACCGTGACGGACTTCGCCAGGTTCCGCGGCTGATCCACCTCGTTGCCCCGCGCCGTCGCGAGCTCGCAGGCGAAGACCTGCAACGGCACCGTGGCGACCAGCGGCTGGAGCAGCGTCGGGGTGGCCGGGATGCGGATCAGGTGGTCGGCGTACGGGGCGACCGCCTCGTCGCCCTCCTCCGCGATCACGATCGTGCGGGCACCCCTCGCGCGGATCTCCTGGATGTTGGAGACGATCTTGTCGTGGAGGAGGGACCGGCCCTGCGGGGACGGCACCACCACGACCACCGGCAGGTCCTCGTCGATCAGCGCGATCGGCCCGTGCTTCAGCTCGCCCGCCGCGAAGCCCTCGGCGTGCATGTACGCCAACTCCTTGAGCTTCAGGGCGCCTTCGAGGGCGACCGGATAGCCCACGTGCCGGCCGAGGAACAGCACCGTGTTCTTGTCCGCGAGCGAGCGCGCCAGCGCCCGTACCGGCTCCATCGTCTCCAGGACCCGCTCCACCGCGCCGCCGATCTGCGACAGGTCGCGGATCACCACCTGGATCTCGTCGCCCCACTTGGTGCCGCGGACCTGGCCCAGGTACAGCGCCACCAGATAGCAGGCCACCAGCTGGGTCAGGAAGGCCTTCGTCGAGGCGACCGCGACCTCCGGGCCCGCGTGGGTGTAGAGGACCGCGTCCGACTCGCGGGGGATGGTGGAGCCGTTGGTGTTGCAGATGGCCAGCACCTTGGAGCCCTGCTCGCGGGCGTGCCGGAGCGCCATGAGCGTGTCCATGGTCTCGCCGGACTGGGAGATGGCGATGACGAGGGTCTGGGCGTCCAGGATCGGGTCCCGGTAGCGGAACTCGCTGGCGAGTTCCACCTCGCAGGGGATCCGGGTCCAGTGCTCGATGGCGTACTTGGCGATCATGCCCGCGTGGAAGGCCGTGCCGCACGCGACGATGACGACCTTGTCCATCTCACGCAGCTCGGAGGCGGAGATGCGGACCTCGTCCAGCGTCAGGTAGCCGCCCGCGTCGATACGGCCCAGCAGCGTGTCGGCGACCGCCTTGGGCTGCTCGGCGATCTCCTTGAGCATGAAGTAGTCGTAGCCGCCCTTCTCCGCGGCCGCCGCGTCCCAGTCGACGTCGTAGGAGCGGACGTCGGCGGGCCGGCCGTCGAACCCGGTGACCGTCACCCCGTCCCGGCGCAGCTCCACGACCTGGTCCTGGCCCAGCTCGATCGCGGAGCGGGTGTGGGCGATGAACGCGGCGACGTCCGAGGCGAGGAAGGCCTCGCCCTCGCCGACGCCCACGACCAGCGGGGAGTTGCGGCGGGCGCCCACGACCACGTCCGGCTCGTCGGCGTGCACGGCGACCAGCGTGAACGCGCCCTCCAGGCGCCGGCACACCAGCCGCATGGCCTCCGCGAGATCGGCGCTCGCCGAGAACTCCTCGGCGAGCAGGTGCGCCACGACCTCGGTGTCGGTCTCGGAGTACAGTTCGTGCCCGCGCTCGGCCAACTCGGCCCGCAGCGCGGCGAAGTTCTCGATGATGCCGTTGTGGACGACGGCGACCCGCCCCGAGTTGTCGAGGTGCGGGTGGGCGTTGCCGTCGGTGGGCCCGCCGTGGGTGGCCCACCGGGTGTGCCCGATACCCGTGGAACCGGTCGGCAGCGGCCGGTCCGCGAGTTCCTTCTCCAGGTTGACCAGCTTCCCGGCCCGCTTCGCCGCCGCCAGCCCGCCGTCCGCGAGCACGGCGACACCGGCCGAGTCGTAACCCCGGTACTCCAGCCGCTTCAGACCGGCCATCACGACTTCGAGTGCCGACTGCGACCCCACGTATCCCACGATTCCGCACATGGGCGGCAGCCTACGGGCCCACACCCGGCGAAAGTGGCTACTTCGTGCCCGAAATCGGAAATTCCCACCGGGGCAGGAAGGGCCCCGGTGGGTCTCCGGATCACTTCAGCTTGGCGAGCTGCGCGTCGACGAGTTCCGCGGGGAAGTCGAAGTCCTTGCCCGAGGCGGCCGACGCGAGGTTGACGGCGGGGAAGTAGGCCAGAGTGGCGTCCTTGCGGACGACGACGGCCTTCACCGGTGCCTTGACGCCCTCGGCGTTCACGGTCTGGGTCACGGCGAACGCCTCGTCGGCGCCCGCGGGCGCCTGGGCCACGGCCACCTTGTCGATCCCCGTCCTGGTGCCGGCCGCGGTGTAGGAGTACCCGCCGGCGCACTTCTCGGCGGCCGTCCGGAGGTCCTTCATCGCCTGCTCGGCGCCGCCGTCGTCGTACGAGGCGAGGGTCACGACGACCTTCGACCGGTCGAGTCCGGCCAGCAGGGCGACCTGGGGGTCGGCGCCCGCCGAGGGCTTCTTCGCATCGCCCAGCCATGACCTCTTCACGGTGGCCGCGGGCGTGCCCACGTAGCTGCCGGCCTGGAGGAGGGCGAGCGGCGTGCAGGCGGTGTCGCCGGTCTTCACCTTGTCCTGCGCGACGTCGTCCGTCGCCGGCAACTTGGTGGTGACCTTGCCGCTCTTGACGTCCGCCTGGGTGAGCGCGGCCTTCTCCAGCTCGGCGGCGTCCAGCGCCTTGGCCGGGGCGGCGGAGGCCGTCCTGTCGGCCTGCGCGGTCCCGCCGTCCCCGGCCTTCTCGTCTCCGCTGCCGGAGGAACCGCCACAGGCGGTGGCGAGCAGGACCAGAGCGGCGGTGGACGCGGCGAGCACGGTGCGACGGACCACGGGGGAACTCACGGAAGGGCACTCTTTCTCTTCAGGACCGGCGGACGGTCTCCGCGGCGGGTTACCGCGCACCCTACGTGCCGCGAACCCAAAGATGATCATGAATCGGCCGCCCGGTACCCGACCGTGACGCCGACGTGACCTCCGGTCCCCCGCCTACGTGACACACCCCACCCCGCGCGCTGTTCGAACTCCGTTAACAATGGAATGTGATCTCTCCGGTCTCCTCGATGCCCCGGAGCGCCCACCGGTCCCGACCGGAGGCGACTCCCTACGTCGACCTCACCCGCGCCGAGTGGAGCGCGTTGCGTGACAAGACGCCGTTGCCGCTCTCCGCCGCGGAGGTGGAACGGCTGCGCGGTCTCGGCGACGTGATCGACCTCGACGAGGTACGCGACATCTACCTCCCGCTGTCCCGGCTGCTCAATCTCTACGTCGGCGCCACGGACGGGCTGCGCGGCGCGCTGAACACGTTCCTCGGCGAGCAGGGCTCCCAGTCGGGCACGCCCTTCGTCATCGGGGTGGCCGGCTCGGTCGCCGTGGGCAAGTCGACCGTCGCCCGGCTGCTCCAGGCGCTGCTGTCCCGCTGGCCCGAGCATCCGCGGGTCGAACTGGTCACCACCGACGGGTTCCTGCTGCCGACACGGGAGTTGGAGGCGCGGGGGCTGATGTCGCGCAAAGGGTTCCCGGAGTCGTACGACCGGCGGGCCCTGACCCGGTTCGTCGCCGACATCAAGGCGGGCAAGGACGAGGTGACCGCGCCCGTCTACTCCCACCTCATCTACGACATCGTCCCCGGCGAGAAGCTCACCGTACGGCGTCCCGACATCCTGATCGTCGAGGGCCTGAACGTCCTCCAGCCCGCACTGCCCGGCACGGACGGCCGCACCAGGGTCGGGCTCGCCGACTACTTCGACTTCAGCGTGTACGTCGACGCGCGCGCCGAGGACATCGAGCGGTGGTACCTGAACCGGTTCGGCAAGCTGCGCACGACGGCCTTCCAGGACCCGTCCTCGTACTTCCGCAAGTACACCCAGGTGTCCGAGACGGAGGCCCTCGACTACGCCCGCACGATGTGGCGGACGATCAACAAGCCGAACCTGGTGGAGAACATCGCCCCCACCCGGGGCCGTGCCACGCTCGTGCTGCGCAAGGGACCCGACCACAAGGTGCAGCGGCTGAGCCTGCGGAAACTGTGACGTCTACGCTGCCGCCATGCTGCATCTGCGCCTGATCACACCGCCCGAACAGACCGACGACGTGGTGCGTCTGATCGAGACGACGGTCGGCACCGCGCACCTCGTCGTGCTGCCCTCCGCCGCCCGCAGCCCGGCCGGTGACGTGGTCCTGTGCGACGTCGCACGCGAAGCCGGTGACGAACTCCTCGACGGACTGCGCAAGTTGGGGATCGAACGAAGCGGCTCCGTCTCCGTCGAGAGCCCCGACCTGACGCTCTCCGCCCAGGCCGAGCGGGCCGAGAGGGCGGCACCGGGCGAGGGCGCGGACGCGGTGCTGTGGCAGGAGCTGACGGAGGCCACGCACGAGGAGTCGACGCTGTCGGTCACCTACCTCGCGTTCATCACGCTGGCCACCATGATCGCCGCCTGTGGCGTGGTGCTCGACAACGCCGTCCTGATCGTCGGCGCGATGGCCGTGGGACCGGAGTTCGGACCGCTGGCGGGCATCGGCACGGCCCTGGTCCAGCGGGCCCCGCGGCTGGCACTGCGCTCGCTGATCGCCCTGCTGGCAGGGTTCGCGCTGGCGATGGCGGTCACCGCGGGCTTCACGCTGTTCATGGACGCCCTCGAGCTGTTCAGCAAGGCGAAGCTGGAGGGTCCCCGGCCCAACACCGCCTTCGTCTACGCCCCCGACGCGTTCTCCTTCGTCGTGGCCGTCCTCGCCGGAGCCGCCGGCACGCTCTCGCTGACCTCCGCCAAGTCCGGCGCCCTGATCGGCGTGGCCATCTCCGTGACCACCGTCCCGGCCGCCGCCAACGCGGCCGTCGCGCTCGCCTACGGCGACACCGCCCAGACCATGGGCTCGACGGTCCAGCTCCTGCTGAACATGCTCGGCATCGTCCTGGCCGGCACGCTCACCCTGCTCGCCCAGAAGTGGTTCTGGGCGAGGCAGCGCGAGCGCGTGTCCAAGGCCGGGCAGGGCCTGCTCCGGAGCGGCAGGGACTAGCCGAGCGCCGACTTCACCGAATCGGCCAGGCGGCCCGCCACCGAGCGGGCCTGCTCGATGTCCGCGGCCTCGACCATGACCCGGACCAGCGGCTCGGTACCCGACGGGCGCAGCAGCACCCGGCCGGTCCCGCCCAGTTCCCGCTCCGCCTCGGCGACCGCGGCGGCCAGGTCGGCGGAGGTCCGCACCCGGGACTTGTCCACGTCGGGGACGTTGACGAGGACCTGCGGCAGGCGCTCCATCACGGAGGCCAGGTCCCGCAGCGTACGGCCCGTCCCGGCGATCCGGGCGGCCAGCAGCAGGCCGGTGAGCGTGCCGTCGCCGGTCGTGGCGTGGTCCAGGATGATGACGTGGCCGGACTGCTCGCCGCCGAGGGCGTAGCCCTTGTCCTTCATCTCCTCCAGGACGTAGCGGTCGCCGACGGCGGTCTGCACGAGCTGGATGCCCTCGCGCTCCATGGCCAGCTTGAAGCCCAGGTTCGACATCACGGTCGCGACGACGGTGTCGGAGCGCAGTGCGGAACGCTCCCGCATCGCCAGCGCGAGCACGGCCAGGATCTGGTCGCCGTCGACCTCCTCGCCCGTGTGGTCCACGGCCAGGCAGCGGTCGGCGTCGCCGTCGTGCGCGATGCCGAGGGCGGCGCCGTGCTCGACGACGGCGGCCTTGAGCGGGCCGAGGTGGGTCGAGCCGCAGCCGTCGTTGATGTTGAGGCCGTCCGGGTCGGCGCCGATGGTGACGACCTCGGCCCCGGCACGCCGGAAGGCCTCGGGCGAGACGCCGGACGCGGCGCCGTGCGCCTCGTCGAGCACGATCTTCAGTCCGTCGAGCCGGTTCGGCAGGACGCCGACGAGGTGGCCGACGTAGCCGTCGAAGCCCTCGTCGTAGTCGCGCACCCGGCCCACACCGGCGCCCGTCGGGCGGTTCCAGGGCGCGCCGGTGCGGTGCTCCTCGTAGACGGACTCGATCCGGTCCTCCAGCTCGTCGGCGAGCTTGTGACCGCCCCGGGCGAAGAACTTGATGCCGTTGTCGGGCATGGCGTTGTGGCTGGCCGAGAGCATCACGCCGAGGTCGGCGCCGAGCGCCCCGGTCAGGTAAGCCACCGCCGGCGTCGGCAGCACGCCGACCCGCAGGACGTCCACGCCCGCGCTCGCCAGGCCCGCGACCACGGCCGCCTCCAGGAACTCCCCGGACGCGCGCGGATCCCGCCCGACCACCGCCGTCGGCCGGTGGCCTTCGAAGGTGCCCGCCTCGGCCAGTACGTGCGCCGCCGCGACCGAGAGGCCGAGCGCCAGCTCGGCGGTCAGGTCCGCGTTGGCGACGCCACGGACGCCGTCCGTGCCGAAGAGTCGTCCCACTTGTCCTCCTGAGGAAGCGTCAGTTCGAGAAGGGGCCGGTCCGTGGGCCGGTCCATGGCATTCGACGCTCCGGGCATCCGATCACACCAGCCGTTGAGCACCTTGTGCCGTTATACGCCGAAGCCTTGCGATAAACGAACGCCCCGGAGGCACATAGGCGTGCCGCCGGGGCGTTCGGAGTACGTGCAGGGGCGCCGCTGAGATTAGCGCTTGCTGTACTGCGGGGCCTTGCGGGCCTTCTTCAGACCGGCCTTCTTGCGCTCGACCGCACGGTCGTCACGACGCAGGAAGCCCGCCTTCTTCAGCGCGCCGCGGTTGTTGTCGACGTCGGCCTCGTTCAGGGCGCGGGCGACACCGAGGCGGAGGGCACCGGCCTGACCGGAGACGCCGCCACCGGCGATGCGGGCGATGACGTCGTAACGGCCCTCGAGCTCGAGCACCTTGAAGGGCTCGTTGACTTCCTGCTGGTGCACCTTGTTCGGGAAGTAGTCCTCGAGGGTGCGGCCGTTGATCTTCCACTTGCCGGAGCCCGGGACGATCCGGACGCGGGCAATGGCGTTCTTGCGGCGGCCCAGGCCGGCGGCCGGCTGCGGCTCGCCGAAGCGGGAGGCCATGGACTCCGAGGTGTACTCGCCCTCGACGGGGACCTCGGACTCGGTGGTGTAGCTGTCGATGTCAAGCTCTTCGAGCGGCTGCTCGGCAGTGGTCTCGGCCACGATTCTCCTCAGATTCTCTTCAGTCTTAGGGGGTGGCCGGACTTACTGCGCGACCTGGGTGATCTCGAACGGCACCGGCTGCTGGGCGCCGTGCGGGTGCTGGTCACCCTTGTAGACCTTCAGCTTCGAGAGCATCTGACGGCCCAGGGAGTTCTTGGGGAGCATGCCCTTGACGGCCTTCTCGACGGCCTTCTCCGGGTTCTTGTCGAGCAGCTCGTCGTAACGGACGGAGCGCAGACCACCCGGGTAGCCGGAGTGGCGGTACGCCATCTTCTGGGTCCGCTTGTTGCCGGAGAGGTGCACCTTGTCCGCGTTGATGATGATGACGAAGTCACCAGCGTCGACGTGCGGCGCGTAGATCGGCTTGTGCTTGCCCCGCAGAAGGGTGGCGGCGGTGGACGCCAGGCGGCCCAGGACGACGTCCTGGGCGTCAATGACGTGCCACTGGCGCGTGATGTCGCCGGGCTTGGGGCTGTACGTACGCACGGTTCGTAGCCTTCGCTATCTTCAGTGAGTGGTCCTGACAAGGTCACCGAAGACGATCACGACAGCCCTGACCGCACCGCGGTGACGCAAACCGCGTGCTGGTCGCTGGTCATCGGCCCGGTGGACCGGTGTAAGGGCCCGTCCCGTGAGAATGAGCAAGCCAATACACAACGAAGATGCAGGATACCCGTGGCGCCCTGGAACGGTCAAAACGGTGTGCGACCGCGGGTCCCGGCGGTTCCGGCACCTCGTTCCCGGCCGCTCGACGGCCGGCACCGGTCGACGGCGTGTCGCTTTGTACCGGCGTGCACCTAAGGCCCCGGGAGGGCCGGCGGCGGGCGCGCGGAGGGCCCTCGGACCCCGTCTAAGATGCGCCCCATGAGTTATGGGCAGGGGGGCTCGCAGTCCCAGTGGGATCCCTGGAAACCGAATTCTGAGCAGTCGCGGAACAGCGGGGGCAATGACCAGACCCCGGACTGGGCCGCGCTCGCCGAGGCATCGGAGGCACGGAACAGAAGGCGCCGGCTGCTGTTCGTCGGCGGTGGCCTGCTGGCCACCCTCGGGATCGGCGCGGCCGTCGCCATGGCCGTGGTGTCGGCGAACGGCGACAACAACGCGTCGGGCGGCCCGGCCACCCGGTTGCCGGGCACCGCCGCCCTGCCGAGCGAGTCCGCCACGGGGCCGTCCTTCGCCCCGACCACCGCACCGCCTCCGCTGGACCCGAAGGACTTCATATCCAGCGCGAAGAAGGACACGGCCCCGCTCAGCACGGACACGCTCTTCCCGGGCACCCAGCTGACCATGGGCGAGACCGTGTACAAGAAGGGCCCCACGGACGACGCCAAGAGCTGCGCCACGGCCGCCCAGGGCACGCTCGTCAAGGCCCTCACGGACAACGACTGCACCCGCCTGCTGCGGGTGACCTACAGCCAGGGCGGCATCGCGGTCACGGTCGGCATCGCGGTTTTCGACACCGAGGCGCAGGCGCTCAAGGCGAAGAGCGAGACGGACAAGAAGAGCATCATCAAGCCGCTGTCCGGCAGCGGCGTCAAGGCCTTCTGCAACGGCGCCGTCTGCCGCTCCACGACCAACTCCTACGGCCGCTACGCCTACTTCACCCTCACCGGCTTCGCCAACGGCACGAGCGTGACGAACAAGGACACCGCGGCCTTCCGGGCCGGCGACGACCTCGCCGAGTTCTCCTTCCAGCAGATCCGCCGGCGCGGCGAGACCCAGGCGTCGGCCGCGGCCAACCAGTAGCCGGCCGCCCGCCGCGGCGCGGCGGGCGGCACACGGGGGACCGGCGGTCAGCCGCTCAGCAGCAGCCGGCCGCCGGCAAGGACCGCTTGTTGCGCGCCTCCCGGCTGCGCGCGGCGAGCAGCTCGTCGGCCGGGTAACCGACCTCCTCCAGGGTCAGCCCGTGCGGCCGCACGACGTGCACGGCGGAGTCCCGCACGCCCGCGGCCAGCACCTTTCCGGGCCAGTCCGGCGCACGGTGGCCGTCACCGACGAACAGCAGCGCCCCGATGAGCGAGCGCACCATGTTGTGGCAGAACGCGTCGGCCCGGACGGTGGCCGTGATGATGCCGTCGCCGCCGCGTTCGAGGCTCAGCTCCTGGAGCGTGCGGATGGTGGTCGCGCCCTCGCGCCTCTTGCAGTAGGCGGCGAAGTCGTGCTCGCCCAGCAGCCGTCGCGCGGCCTCGTTCATGGCCTCGACGTCGAGGGGCCAGTCGTGCCACAGGACGTGGCCCCGCAGCAGCGGGTCGACACCGCCGGGGTTGTCGGTGACGCGGTAGGCGTACCGGCGCCAGACGGCCGAGAACCGGGCGTTGAAGCCGCTGGGCGCGGGCCGCAGCGCCCACACCCGCACATCCCTGGGGAGCCGCCCGGCGAGCCGCTTGAGCAGCTTCTCGTGGTGCTCGCGCCAGACGCGCTCGGGCAGGTCCACGTGCGCCACCTGGCCCCGCGCGTGCACCCCGGCGTCGGTCCGTCCGGCCACGGTCAGCTCGTACGTCTCCCCGGACCGCGTGACCGTGCGCAGCGCGTCCTCGATCTCCCCCTGCACGGTCCGCCTGCCGCCGGCCTGTTTGGCCCAGCCGTGGAAGGCGGTGCCGTCGTAGGACAGGTCGAGGCGGACGCGGACATGACCGGGCTGTACTTCGTCACTCACGTGCAGATCCTCTCAAGGCGGCTCCCTCGGGAAAAACGTGAAAGCGGGCCCGCCCCGAAGGGCGGACCCGCTTCCGGCGTCAGGCAGGGCCTCAGGCGTCCTTCGACTCCTCGGCGGCGGCCTCCTCGGCCGGAGCCTCGGTGGTCTCCTGAGCCTTGGCCTCCTCGGCCTCCTTGACCGCACGCTTGGTGGCGGCCTCGGCCTCACCCACGGCGTTCTGCTGCACCGTCAGCGCCTCGACCAGCTCGATCACGGCCATGGGCGCGTTGTCGCCACGGCGGTTGCCGATCTTGGTGATGCGGGTGTAGCCACCCGGACGGTTCTCGTAACGCGGGCCGATCTCGGTGAAGAGCGTGTGGACGATGCTCTTGTCCGTGATGACCTGGAGCACCTGGCGGCGGTTGTGAAGGTCGCCCTTCTTCGCCTTGGTGACCAGACGCTCGGCGTACGGGCGCAGGCGGCGGGCCTTCGCCTCGGTGGTGGTGATGCGGCCGTGCTCGAACAGCGCCTTCGCGAGGTTCGCGAGGAGCAGCTTCTCGTGCGCGGCGCTGCCGCCCAGACGGGCACCCTTGGTGGGCTTCGGCATGGTTCTTCTCCTAGTTGTCTGCCCCGGCCGTGTCAGGTACCGGGGTCAGTATCCGAGCGAGCGGTCGCCCGTCGGAGATCCAGATGCCCCCGGAGGGGCATCTGGAAAGGGGCGCGGGGCCGCTACATCATGCGGCTCCGCCTTGCGGGCGCGACCAGTCACAGCCGGCCCGCAGTCACAGTACGGGCTCCCCACGGAGCGCTCAGTACTGCTCGGTCTCGACGAAACCGGCGTCCGCGTCGTCGTCGGCGCCGAACGCGTCAGCCGCGGCGGTCGGGTCGAATCCGGGCGGGCTGTCCTTCAGGGCCAGGCCCATGCCGGCCAGCTTCGCCTTGACCTCGTCGATGGACTTCGCACCGAAGTTGCGGATGTCCAGCAGGTCGGCCTCGGAGCGGGCGACGAGCTCACCCACCGAGTGGATGCCCTCACGCTTGAGGCAGTTGTAGGAGCGGACCGTGAGCTCCAGCTCCTCGATCGGCAGCGCCAGGTCGGCGGCCAGGGCCGCGTCCGTCGGGGACGGACCCATGTCGATGCCCTCGGCGTCGATGTTCAGCTCGCGGGCCAGACCGAACAGCTCCACCAGGGTCTTGCCGGCGGACGCCATGGCGTCACGCGGACGCATGGCCTGCTTGGTCTCGACGTCGACGATCAGCTTGTCGAAGTCGGTGCGCTGCTCGACACGCGTGGCCTCGACCTTGT